>PLNE01000167.1 GCA_003141695.1 Candidatus Dormiibacterota bacterium | reverse complement strand
AGCGGGCCGAGGACCGTCAGCGTCTCCTCCAGCTGACCGTCTGGCCCGGCCGTCACCACCGCCGTCCAGCCGGCGGCGTTGGTGGCGCTGCCGAGCACCGGCGCGGACGTCGAGGAGGGGGTCGGGGTGGCGGGCGCCGGCGAGGCGGGGGATGGCGACGGGGACGTCACCGGGGCCTGCGCCCCCGGCGCGGCGGTGGGCGCGAGCCCGCACGCTGCCGCGGCCACGGCTAGGCCGCAAAGGAGGGACACGGCAGCGAGCCTCATGAAGGTAGGACGCCGGAGGGCCCTCATGGGTTCCGGGCCCGCTGCCCCGCGCTCCTCCGAGATTGGGCGCGATGATCCGTCATTTTACTTGCCTACGATATATACTGTCTTTGTTATCTGCATCCCAATCCCGCTGGGGTCACACAGAGGCAGGAGATGGCCGTTCCGAGTGCGGTGAAGGTGGCTGGGGACGCGCCCCCGGCCGTGGTGGCGATCGAGCCACCCGTCCTGGCCGAGCGTCTCCGGATGTCGATGATCCATCTCAGCCGGCGCCTCCGCCGCCATGACCCCTCCGAGCTCAGCATCGCACAGGTGTCCGGGCTCGCCAGCGTGGTCAACAAGGGCCCGCTCGGGATCGGCCGGCTGGCCGAGCTGGAGAGCCTGCCCGGCTCGGCCGCCACGCGCCTCGCCGACAAGCTGGAGGCCGCAGGCCTCGTGGTCCGGCAGGCGACGCCCGGCGACCGGCGCGGTGTCCAGGTGGTGGCGACCCCCGCCGGTGTCGAGGTGCTGGCACGCTACGTGCGAGCCGGCAACGAGTGGCTCGCCGCGCGTCTCGCCTCTCTGAGCGAGGTCGACCGGACCTCGATCGCGCGCGCCATCACCGTTCTGGAGTCCATGGCAGCCGGTGAGCCCGGCACAGCAGTCGAACCGCACGAGGGCTCTCGTGCCACCGAGGAGTTGGCAAGATGACGGTCGCGGCACCATCCCGAGCGCCGATTGTGGGGCCCCATTACAAGTGGGTGGTCCTCTCCAACACGACCATCGGGGTGCTGCTCTCGTCGATGACCGGCACGGGCCTGATCATCGCCCTGCCAGTCATCTTCCGTGGCATCAACCTGAACCCGCTGGTGCCCGCCAATTCGTCATATCTGCTCTGGATCATGATGGGCTACGTGCTGGTGTCGGCCATCGTCGTGGTGACCGTCGGGCGCATCGGCGACATCTTCGGCCGGGTGAGGATGTACAACCTCGGCTTCGCCTGGTTCACGGTCGGGGCGATCCTCCTCTCGTGCGTGTGGAGCACCGGTTCCAACGGTGCGCTGGAGCTGGTCCTGCTGCGCATGTTCCAGGCCATCGGAGGTGCCTTGTTGATGGCCAACTCCGCGGCCATCATCACCGACGCCTTCCCCTCCGATCAGCTTGGATTCGCGCTCGGGATCAACATGGTGGCCGCCATCGTCGGCTCGTTCCTTGGCATCGTGGTCGGGGGTCTGCTCTCCCAGATCGGCTGGCGCTGGGTGTTCCTCGCCAACGTCCCGGTGGGGACCTTCGGGACCATCTGGGCGTATCTCAAGCTCAAGGACATCGGCGTCCGCATCAAGGCGCGGATCGACTGGGCCGGCAACGTCGCCTTCGCTGGTGGCCTGGGCATGCTGCTGGTAGGCGTCACCTACGGTATCGAGCCGTACGGAACCTCCCTCTCCGGCTGGGGAAACCCCTTTGTCCTCTGGATGATCGCGGGCGGCCTCGTTCTGCTGGCGGCCTTCGCCGTCATTGAGACCCGGGTCAAGGATCCGATGTTCCGCCTCTCGCTGTTCCGCATCCGGGCGTTTGCCTTCGGCAACCTCGCCCAGTTCCTGGGATCGATCGGGCGGGGCGGACTGATGTTCATGCTGATGATCTGGTTCCAGGGAATCTGGTTGCCCCAGCACGGCTACGCCTTCTCCGACACCCCCTTGTGGGCGGGCATCTACATGATTCCGTTCACCCTCGGATTCGTGATCGCCGGGCCTCTCTCCGGAAAGCTGTCAGACCGCTATGGAGCCCGGCCCTTCGCGACCGGCGGCATGCTGCTGGCAGCGGTGACCTACGCCCTGATGATGACCTTCCCGGCCAACTTCAGCTACCTGCCCTTCGGCGCGGTCATGCTCTTCTCGGGCATCGGCGGAGGCCTCTTCGCCTCTCCCAACACGTCGTCGATCATGAACTCGGTTCCGGCCCGCGACCGTGGGGCGGCCTCGGGCATGAGGGTGACCTTCGCCAGCACCGGCATGCCGCTCTCGATGGGCCTCTTCTTCACGCTTCTGGTGGGCGGGCTCAACACCAAGGTTCCCGCGGCGATGCTGAAGGGGCTTGTCGCCAACGGCGTCCCGGCGGGCAGCGCGGCGGCCCTCTCTCACGTGCCGCCTCTCGGGTACGTCTTCGCTGCCTTCCTCGGCTACAACCCCCTGAAGACCCTCCTCGGGCCCGTCGTGCTCTCCCACCTCTCGGCGGCTCAGGCAGCCCATCTCACCAGCCGGGCCTTCTTTCCACAGCTGATCGGCCCCGCCTTCGTGGGCAGTCTCTCGATCATCCTGGGCGTCGCGGTCTTCATGAGCCTGATCGCGGCGGTCGCCTCTGCGTTCCGTGGCGGCAAGTACGTTCACGTGGACGAGGAGTCCCAGGCACAGCGGCACGTGGCGCGGGGCGGGCGGCATCACGCACCGGCGGAGAGCAGCGCGGCACCGGCGGCGGCGAGCGGCGCGACACTGATGGCCGGCGATTCGGGTGCGGCGCTGAGCAGCGTGGTACCCGCGGAGCCCGATCCCGTTCGCGGCAGGTAGGGCGGTGATCCCCGGCACATTCACCCCCTGACGGCGGAGCCGCCTCCGGCTGGGACGTCCGTTCCCGGCCGGAGGCGGAGCGCGTCAGACGGCGCGTGGCCAGAGGGCTGCTCAGGGAGCAGGCCGGCGGCCACCGTGCCGCCGTCAGAATACGGCGAGCCGCGCCGGCGGACCGGCTGGCGGCGGATGCTAACGTACGCGTGTTCGGAGGCGAGGACGCCACGACGATGGTGGAGGCGGAGGCGACGGCGGACACTGCATCGGATGCCTTCGTCCATCTCCACGTCCACAGCGAGTTCTCGCTGCTGGACGGTGCGGCGCGGATCCCCGAGCTGGTGGCCCGGGCCAAGGGGATGGGCCAGCCCGCGGTGGCGGTCACCGATCACGGCGTCCTCTATGGTGCGGTCGAGCTCTACACCGAGGCGGTCGCCGCGGGGGTCAAGCCGATCGTGGGCTGCGAGGTCTACATGGCTCCCCGCTCCCACCGCGACAAGGAGGGGCGCGCCGACCGTGATCCCCACCATCTGGTCCTGCTCGCGCGCGACGCCACCGGCTACGCCAACCTGGTCAAGCTCTCGACCATCGCCCACCTCGAGGGCTACTACTACAAGCCGCGGATCGACAAGGAGCTGCTCGCCGCCCACAGCGAGGGGCTGATCTGCCTCTCCGGGTGCGTCGGCGGCGAGCTGCCCCAGACCATCCTGAGCGGCGACCTGGGCGCTGCCGAGCGGGTGGCGCGCCAGCACCTGGAGATCTTCGGAGCCGACAACTACTTCCTGGAGATCCAGGACCACGGCATGACCGAGGAGACCGCGGTCCGCGAGGGGCTCGTGGAGATCGCGCGCCGGACCGGGATCCCGCTGATCTGCACCAATGATTCCCACTACATCGACGCGGCCGACGCCGAGGCGCACGACATCCTGCTCTGCCTCCAGACCGGGGCCCGGCGCGAGGACGAGAAGCGCTTCCGCTTCCACGGTCCCCACTTCTACATGGCGAGCAGTGACGAGATGCGGCGCCGCTTCAACACCTATGGTGAGGCGGCGTCGAACACCCTGGCGGTGGCCTCGCGCTGCGACTGGAAGCTGGAGCTCGGCCACCATCACCTCCCTGCCTATTCGCCCATCCCCGAGGGCCTTGACGCCGACTCGTATCTCGCCGAGCTCTGCCAGCGCGGGCTCGTCGAGCGATTCGGTCCGGATCCCACCCACGAGGCGCGGGAACGGCTGGCGATGGAGCTGGACGTCATCCGCCAGACCGGCTTCTCCGCCTACTTCCTGATCGTTTGGGACCTGATCCGCGCCGCTCGCTGCGACGGGGTGGTGGTGGGCCCCGGCCGGGGCAGCGCGGCCGGGTCGCTGGTCGCCTACGTGCTGCGCATCACCAACGTCGATCCGCTCCGCTACGGGCTGATCTTCGAGCGCTTCCTCAACCTGGAGCGCAGGGAGATGCCCGACATCGACATCGACTTCGACGATCGCCGCCGCGACCGCGTCCTCCAGTACGTCACCGGCAAGTACGGTCAGGACCGGGTGGCCCAGATCATCACCTTCGGGACGATGGCCGCACGGGCCGCCATCCGTGATGTCGGCCGGGTGCTCGACGTTCCGCTCCCCGATGTCGACCGGCTGGCCAAGCTGGTCCCCGCGACCATCGGGATCACCCTGGACCGCGCCCTCAACGAGGCGCGTGACCTCCACGACCTCTATGAGAGCGAGCCTTGGGCTCGCAGCGTGATCGACATCGCCCGGCGTCTCGAGGGCATCTCCCGCAACGCCTCGACGCACGCCGCGGGAGTGGTGATCGGCGCGGCCCCGCTCGCCAGCATCGTCCCCCTGACCCGCTCCACCTCGGGCTCCGAGGGGGTCGTGACCCAGTTCGACATGAAGGGGGTCAGCAAGATCGGCCTCCTCAAGATCGACTTCCTGGGGCTCTCCAACCTCACCGTGATCCAGGAGGCGGTCGAGAACGTCGAGAAGGTGCGGGGGGAACGGATCGATATCGACGCCATCCCCCTCGACGACCCCGCCACCTATGAGCTGCTCGGCAAGGCGGACACCCATGGGGTCTTCCAGCTCGAGGCGACCTTCGCCAAGCGGATTCTCATCGACATGCAGCCCACCTCGCTCGTCGACCTCGCCGCCGCCAACGCCCTCAACCGGCCCGGCCCCATCGAGGGCGGGGTCGTCGACCTCTACATCCGCCGCAAGCGCGGCGAGGAGGAGGTCACCTACCTGCTGCCCGAGATGGAGCCAATCCTGGCTGAAACATTCGGGACCATGATCTACCAGGACCAGGTGATGCAGATCGCCTCCGCGGTGGCCGGGTACAGCCTGGGCGAGGCGGACGTCCTGCGTGCTGCGATGGGCAAGAAGGACAAGGTCAAGATGGCCCACCAGCGGGAGAAGTTCCTGGCCGGGGCCGCCGCTCGGGGAGTGGAGGAGGGGACCGCCGGCGCCCTCTTCGACCTCATCGACCACTTCGCCGGCTACGGCTTCAACAAGGCGCATGCGATGTGCTACGCGCTGATCGGCTACCAGACCGCGTACCTCAAGGCCAACCATCCCCTGGAGTTCATGGCGGCGCTGCTCAACAGCCGGGCCGGCGACTTCGACAAGCTCAAGCAGACCATTCTCGACGCCCACGCGCGCGGTCTCACCGTGATGCTCCCCGACGTCAACCGGAGCGAGGCCGGCTTCGCGGTGGGCGACGCCACCAAGGGCGAGATCCTGTACGGCCTGGCCCACATCAAGGGGGCAGGCGAGCGGGTGATGGAGCAGCTCGTCGAGGAGAGGAAGAGTAACGGGCCCTACGCCAGCCTCGCCGACCTCTGCCTGCGGGTCGGGGGGCGCGACCTCAACCGTCGGGTCCTCGAGGCCCTGGTGCGCAGCGGGGCCTGTGACCGGCTGGGCGAGCGCGGCATGCTGCTCGCGACCCTGGATCGCGCCCTGGACCGGGCCGCCCAGATCCGCCGCGAGCGCGAGGTGGGGCAGGGTTCCCTCTTCGGCGACAGCGCGGAGGTGGAGACGCCCGCGGGGGTAACCGCCATCGACGAGTACGGGACCGCGGCCGAGGTCGCCCCGGTGGCCGCCGAAGAGCGGCTGCGGTGGGAGCGCGACTACCTCGGGATGTACCTGAGCGACCACCCCCTGCGCAGGATCTCGGATCGGCTCAGCGAGCGCACCGACACCGGAATCGGGGAGCTGGGCGCCCACCTCGACGGTGTCTACGTGCAGATCGGAGGGGCGATCCGCGATCTCCGCGCCTTCATCCCCCGGCGCAGCACGACCGGGCAGCGCATGGCCTTCGTGACCCTGGAGGATCTCTCGGGGACCTGTGAGGTGGTGGTCTTTGCCCGCACCTTCGAGGAATGCGCCGACCTGCTCCGCCCCGACCAGGTGATCGTGGTGCGGGGGCGTGTCCAGGCCGGTCGCAACGGGCGCACCCCCACTCCCCCCGCTCCCGCCCAGAATGGCGGCGCCGCCGTCGCGGATGAGGAAGAGCACGCCGACTCCGAGCAGGTGAGTGTGATCGCGGAGCAGGTGTACGGTTTCGAGGATGTCCGCCTCGCCGCCTGGCGGCGCAACAGCCGGGTGCGTCTGCGGCTCTCTGGCGGCCAGGAGCATCTCCTGCCTCCGCTCCGCTCCATCCTCTCCCGCCACCACGGCGATGCGCCCGTGATCATCCAGGTGCAGGGATCACGGTCGGTGGATGAGATCGTCCTCGGCGCCGAGTGGTCGGTCGAGCCGGGACCGGCCCTGGAGCGGGCCGTCGAATCGCTGCTCGGCGATTCCGCCTACCGGGTGGAGGTGGAACGCCAGCGCGCTCCCGAACGGGAGAACGCCCGCCGCCGCTGAGGTCCTGCGGGCCCCGGGCCGGGTCAGACCAGCCCGGCCAGCCAGTCGAGCGCGAACTTGGCGATCAGGAAGACCACGATGTAGGCGACGCAGGCGACCAGGGCCTCGACGTCGATCGACGAGCGGCTCGTGATGATGCCGTCAAAGGGCTGCACGAAGGGTTTGGCCATCGCTTTGATGCCCCGGGTCAGCGGGTGCCAGGGATCCGCGTGGAAGAGGGAGAGCAGGAAGCGGAGCAGGACGAGGACGGCGACCAGGATGATCAGGGTGAGCACGAGCTGCTCGACCGCCCCCACCACGATGACCCCGACCGACACCCCGGTGAAGACGTCCGCGGAGAGGGAGAAGCAGATCTCGGCCGCCACCTCGAGGACGATGATGGCGAGCACCGGGGAGATGTCGAGCATCCCGCCGAAGGTCGGTAGCAGGCCGCGGAAAGGGGCCAGGATGGGGTCGGCGATGGCCCGGATCAGCCGTACCAGGGGGTGAGACGGGTTGACCCCGGGGACCCACGAGAGCAGCAACCGGATCAGGACGACGAAGGTCAGGACCTCAAAGACGATCCCGAGAACCTGGAGAATGTCGCTGGCCAGCACGGGCCCGAGTATAGGGGGGGGTCAGCCGCCTAGGGTCCAGCTCGTGACCGGGGCGGTGCTCCCGCCCGCGTAGGTGATGGTGCCGCTGCCGGACTGGTCGAGGGTGAGTTGCGCGAGGGACGCCCCGGCCGCCGTCGTCACGGTTCCGGTGAGCTGCGTGGTGCTCACGAGGGTGAGCGAGAAGACGGTCCCATCGGTCGCATCGGTGACCGTCCACCCCGTCGGCGCCGGCGAGAAGAGGGCGAAGAGCGCTGCATGACCCGATGTCGCATTGGAGGGCATGGCGGTTCCGCTCCCGCCGATGGCGAAAGTGGTCGGCGTCGGAGTGGTGATCGACAGGGCGCCGAGCGCCCCTTTCTCGGAGTTCGATTGCGTGCCCGCGAAGGCGACGCTGTAGTCGTCGTCACCGCCGCCGGCGATCGGCGTCAGGGTGATCGTGAGCGGTGCGACCGAGGCGAGGGAGAGGCCGAGTGCCGGGAAGGGCTGCGCCACCGCGCCGCTGCAGCCGAAGGGGGGAGCCGTCGTCTGGGTGCCGGCGGGGATGGCGCACTCCAGACCGAGGCTCACGGCGGGTGCACCGTCTTGGGGGGTGAAGGTGCCCGTGCCGTCCACCGTCGTGGTCGAGATCGCGTTGGAGGAGTCGGCGATGACCACGCTCTCGCTGAGCTGGAGGGCTCCGAGCGTGGCGCCGCCGGGTCCGAGATAGGTGGCCGTCTCGGTGATCGAGATGGTGCCGGTGGCGGCTGTGCTGCTGAGCTGTGCCGCGGCCTCGATGTACGGTTGCGCGCAGCTCGCGTCGTAGTACACGTCGATGCTCGCGGTGGTGACGCCACCTATGGTCGATTTCTGCAACACCTTCGAGGATCCGGTTCCCGCCTCGAGAGCCGAGCACGAGGAGGAGCCGAGCAGCGCGTCCATCAGCACCGTCACCTGGCTCTGGACCACGTTGGAGGCAAGCCCGATGGCGAGTCCCTGCTGGACGAGAAGGCGGGTCTCGACGGCGGAGGCTGCGGCACCCGGGGTGGCGGCCCGGCTGGCAGTTGCTGTGGGCGACGGCGAGCCGGCGCTGGTGGTGCCGCAGGCCACCATCACGAGCGCGCAGAGAAGCGATGTCGCGGCGCCGCGGGCACCGTCACGGCACGCGCGTCGGGGGTGGGCGCCTGAGACGGAGGGACGAGTATCCATCTGCGGTTCGCGCCTCAATCGGTGGTGACCGCCTCCGCTTCCGCGTCGGAGGGCGAGGCCTCCGACGGGGACTCCAGCTCCGCATCGGAGGAGGCCCCGTCCAGCAGTGGCTCCGGAGCGCGCCCCGAGCGGCCCTCGGTGCGGCGCCAGAGGATCACGAGCAGCGGCATGCCCACGACCAGGGTCGCGACCGCCGTCAGCTGCAGCTCCTTGAGCCCGAAGGCGATGACCGGCTCAGTCTGGCGCAGGAAGTCGAGGAGGAGCTGGCTCACCGAGTACAGCCCCACATAGCTGAGGATCACCACCCCCGGCCGCACCCCGCGACGGCGCACACCGAGCAGGATGAGGAGGATGACGAGCGTCCCCAGCGCCTCGTACGCGGCCGCGGGCTGGTACGCGACGCCGAGCCGGTACCCAACCTGGAGGACGGCGTCAGGGTTGGTGTAGGCGGTCGCCCAGGGGAGGTTGCTCTGTCCGCCGAGGATGTCGCCGTTGATGATGTTGCCGATCCGGCCGATCGGCTGGCCCACCACGGCGAAGAAGGCCCCCGCATCGAGGAGTATCCAGATCGGCAGGTGCCACCGCCGGCCAAGGATGACAAGGGTGGCGAGGCCCCCGATGATCGCGCCGTAGAAGGCCATCCCCCCGTTCCACACCGCGATCACGTCGACGGCGCTGTGCATCAGGTCGAGGTTCTGGACGTCGTAGTAGAGCCGCGCGCCGATCAGGCCGAAGAGGATGGCCCAGCCGGTGAGCCGCTCCAGGTGGTCCAGGCTGATGCCCCGCGAAACGGCGTGGGGACGGGCGCCCAGGTAGTAGGCGGCCACGAAGGCCACCACGTACATGATCCCGTACCAGTGAACTGCCAGAGAGCCGATCCGGAAGGCGATCGGGTCGATGCCGATCGTGATGGTCGCGAGCATGGTCAGCCATGATGCGACGCGGGGCCGGCGTCGCGCACGTCCAGGAGTCGGTAGCCGCGCCTGGACCCCATCCGGAGGACGTCGAAACCCTGGCCGCGCAGCCGCTCGGCGAGCGAATCCGCCCCCAGGTGTCGCTGCACCACCAGGTAGGCGTGGCCGCCGGGTTCGAGCCGGCCGAGCCAGGTGGTGAGGAGCTCCAGGAGCGGTCCGCGACCGACGCGGATCGGGGGGTTGGTGTAGATCGCATCAAACCGGAGCTGCGGGTCCACCTGGTCGGGGCGGCACACCTCGATCCTCTCGACCCCGTTGGCGGTCGCATTGGCTCGGGTCAGCTCCAGGGCCCGGCTGTTGACGTCGACGGCGATGACACGGGCCTGCGGGGCTCGGCGGGCTATGGCGATCGCGACCACCCCATACCCGCAGCCGAGATCCAGTAGCGTTGCGCTTGCGGGCGGCGCGGGGATTCCCCGGAGCAGGACCGCCGTACCCGGGTCGAGCCCGGCGAGGCTGAATACGCCCCGGTCGGTCCGCAACTCGATGCTCTGGTCCGGGAGGCGGACGGTCACCGTCCGCGGCCGCGACGCGACCGCCGGTTCAGCGCTGAAGTAGTGCTCGGTAGGGGGGTGGCGATCCGCCATCGTGCCCGGGAGGGTCAGCGGTGGCGGGAGGGGAGTGAGAAGCTCCGGGCCACCGCCGCGGCCAGGTTGAGGTAGGCGGCGCGGGTCCCCGGGCGCAGGTCTTCGACCTCCACCTCGAGCCCCTCGGCGAGGTGGGGGTCCCAGGGCACCTTGACAACCGCCCGGCAGCGCTTGGAGAAGTGGTCGACCACCTGGCGCAGCTCGCGGCCGCCGTTGCCGCGTACCTGGTTGATGATCACCACGGCATCGGAGACGAGGTCGTGGTAGCCGTGCTCGTCGAGCCAGTCGAGGGTGAGGCTCGAGGCCCGGGAGGCGTCGATGCCGGGGGCTGCGCAGACCACGATCTGGTCGGCCATCCGGAGGATCCCCTGGGTGGCCGAGTCGAGGATGCCCGTGCCGGTGTCCATCAGGATCAGGTTGTAGTGGTGCTCCAGCACGTGCAGCACCTGGCGGTACTCGGGCTCGCCGAGGGCGACGCTGATGGTCGGGTCGTCATCGGAGGCGAGCACCTCGAGCCGCGTCGACGACTGGCTCGTGAAGCTCCGCATGTCGCTGTAGCGGCGGAGACGCTCCGAGGCGCGGAGCAGCTGGGTGACCGTGGCCTCGGTCTCTCGATGGACGCGGTAGGCGAGCGAGCCGGCGTCCGGGTTGGCGTCGAGGGCGATCACCCGGTCCCCCCGGTAGATGGCGAAGGTGTGGCCCAGCATCAGGGTGGTCGTGGTCTTTCCGATCCCACCCTTCCGCGAGACGATGGCCACGCGGCGGCAGGTGGCGATCGGCGTGGTCGCGGTGGCCACCAACTCCCGTTCGCGTCGCTCGGATCGGCCGGGGCCTGGCTTTATCGCCCCGAACGAGAGGGAACGGACCGCTTGGCGCACACCCCGCGTGGCCGGCCGGACCTTCCTCGGCCCACTCACCCGTTCAGGGGAGAAATCCTGGGCGGTGCGGGGAGATGTCGGAGCCGGCCGGGTCGCGGTCTCATTGTCCGGATCGGGGCCGAGCGCCGCTAGGCGGCCGACGGTGCGGTTCGGGGCGGGGCGTTGCGGCGATGCGAGCGCCGGCTCGGGAAGTGGTCTCCACCCGCCGGGCGGGTCGCCGGGATGGGGCGCAGCGCCCTGATGGCGCGCTCCGTTGGTGTCGTGCCGGCCGGGGCCCGTGGGGGAGCCGCCATTGCCGGCCGAGCCACCGGGAAGGGGCGGCGGCGGTGCCGCGAGGCCGGGTCGGGGTCGTCCGTCGAGGGGCGGCAGGGGCCGGACGGGGAGATACGACGCCCCTCCCGGAGTGCCGGGTGCGGCCGCGGTGTCAGGCTGCACCCCGGACCGGGTGGGCGCCGGCGATGACGCCGCCGGGCCGGATCCCGGGGCACCATTGGGTGGCGGCAGGGGCCGGCCCGGCGCGAGCGGTGGCGGCAGTGAGATGTTGAATCCGGGGGCGCCTTGGGGCGGCCGCACGGGCCGATCGGAGGTGGCCCAGGCCGGCCGCGAGAGGGTGGGCCCCGGGGAGCCGGCGGGCGTCTCGGGGGGCCGGTCGGCGGCGATCGACGGTGCGGGGGAGAGGCTGAGGCCCGCGGAACCGTTGGGCGGCTGCGAGGGCCGAGGGTCGTACGACGGTGGCAGGGAGATGCCGTATCCGGGCGCGCCGTTGGGCGGCATCGGGCGGGAGGTGGCTCCCCCCGTGGCCGGCGCCATCGGCGCTGACTGGAACTGGCCGTCGGCGGTGGGGAGGTGACGGGCGGGTGGAGCCGGCGGGGCGAACCGCACCCCCGGGCCGTTGGCCGGCGGAGCCGCGGGAATCCCGACGCTGCTGGCTCGCAGCGACTCGTATCCCGCGGGCCCCATCGGGGCGGGCTGGCCCGGCCGGCTCGCGTGCCCGACAATGTCGACAGGCGGTTGCGGTGGCGTACCACCTGGCCTCCGGTGGTCCACCGGCGCCGTGAGGCCGCCCTCTTCCCCTGTTTGCTCGGTCAACACCTCTCCCACTGCAAGTCCCCGCGGCTGCAATCTACCGGATGGAGGGGGACGGCAGCCCGCCGCCGGGGCTGACTGTCCAGCCTACGCCCTTCGACGGGAAATGGGCACCCAGGGCGCTGAGCGGCACAATCCCTCCCATGCCTGCCCAGAGCCGCCCGATCGTCCTTGTCGGCCTGATGGGTTCTGGGAAGACCACCGTCGGGTCGGCGCTCGCGGAACGCCTCGGCCGGCCCTTCTGGGACGGTGATGGCAAGCTCCTCCAGGTGACCGGGATGACGCCGGCGGCACTCGGTGCCGAGCGGGGCCTGGATGTCCTTCACGGCCTCGAGCTCGAGGTGATGTCACTGGGGCTCGCCCACCGCCCGCATCCGGTCGTGGCCGCAGCCGCCTCGGTCGGGCTCGACCCCCGCCTCCCCGGTCTGCTCCTCGAGGCGTGGACGATCTGGCTCCGGGTCGAGCTGGCGCACCTCGTCTCGCGCCTGCAGCGGGACGACGGCCACCGGCCATTGCCCGGCGGAGACCTCCTGGCGACCCTGCGCGAGATGGCGCGGGTCCGCGACCCGGTCTACGCGCAGGTGGCGGACCTGACCCTGGACGCGACCCGCACCCCGGCGGCTGCGCTCGTTCAGCGGATCGTCGAGGCGCTGCCCTTCCCCGACGCTTAACCGCGGCGCCGCCAATCGTTCACGGGCGATGCCGCATCGTGTGGGGTGCAGAGGGACGCGAGAGCGTCCTCCCGGCTCAGCTAGAAACCCCACCTCCGTGCGGACCCGGGCCGGCTTGCCGGCCCGGGCTGTCGCGCGCCTGGGGACGGCTGCGTGCCGGAGTGCTGCCTTGGTCGGGGCGGGGAATGACAGCCGTAGGACGTGCGCGGCTGTGACGGTCCGGTGACGCCGCTGTGAGCCCGGGGGGTGGGCCTCGCGCCTAGGCTCTGCGTGGGGTCGAGCGGCGAGCCCGACCCCCATTGAGGAAGGTGTTGTTGGACCCGTCCCGAAGGGGTCGCACCCGGCTTTCCCGCGGAGCACGGCGGATCGGTGGCAGCTTCGCGGGCTGGCTGCTGCGCGCCCTCTCCCGCCCGCTGATCTCGCCGGCCCTGGCGATCTTCATGGTCGCCGTGTCCGCCGGCTTCGCCCTCCATGGTCTCCTCACCCCCCTGCGCACCGACTACATCGCGATGCTGAGCGGCGCTCGCGTACTCGCCGACGGAGGCTGCCTCTACTGCCACGCGGCCCAGTTGCAGGCCCAGGCGGTGCTTCTCGGCCACCCACACCCGGCGTGGGACCCCTTCCTGGATACCCCTCTGGTGGCCCTCGTCTACCGGCCGTTGCTCGCCCTCCCCGCGGCCGCGGGCTTCGCCGCGTTCCTCGCCGCCTCGGCTGCCTGCGTCGCGCTCGCCGGCGTCCTGCTCTGGAGGCGGATGGGGCTGGCGATCCACGGCACCGCGGGGCTCCTCCTCCTCGCCCTTGCGCTCGCCTCCGTCCCGGCGGCGTGGAACTACCGGCTGGGTCAGACCGACGCCCTGCTCGTGCTCCCCCTGGTGGCGGGGACGGTGCTGCTCGTGGCCGACCGGCGGTTCGTCGCGGGACTGCTGTTCTCCCTGCTCCTGCTCAAGCCCCAGACCATCTGTCTGCTGCCGGTCGCCCTCCTGGTGGTGGGGGAATGGCGGGTGGTGGTGGGGATGGCGGCCGGGGCGGCCTGCCTGGCAGGAGGCTCGCTCTGGCTGGTCGGGCCGGGCGGGATCGGCCAGTGGCTCACGCTCCTCGGGTCCGCGGGACCGGCCGTCGCCACCAGCGATGGCCTATCCGGGGTCATCGCCAGCCTGGGGGGCAACGGGGCCGGCTTCGCCGCCGCTGCGGCGCTGGGGCTCCTCACGTGTGTCTGGATGTTCTGGCAACGGCGTACCCTCACCGGCCGGCCCCTTCAGGTCGTGGCGCTGGGGATCGCCGCCTCCCTTCTGCTCGCCCCCCACGTCTACGCCTATGACCTCATCATGGCGGTGGTACCCCTGATCGTCATCGCTCAGCGGGACCTGGCAGCCGCGCTCGCGGCGGCGGTGCTGCTCAACGCCGCCCACCTCGTCGACACCTTCTTCATCATCTCCGGCCCGCACGTGGCGGCCCTCGCCCTCTGCGTCATCGTCGCTCTGGTGATCCTCCGGCCCTCGGACGGAGCAGCCCATCCGGTCGGGCGACCGGCTCGCGCTCAGCTCTCGGTGGCGAGACCCACCACGACCGGGGCGTGATCCGAGGGCCCTGTGCCCTTGCGCGCCTCCCGGTCGATGTACGCGTCGGTCACCCGTGAGGCCAGGGCCCGGCTGAGCAGGAGGAGGTCGATGCGCATCCCCATCCCCTTGTGGAACATGCCGGCCCGGTAGTCCCAGTACGAGAACGGCCGTCCCTTGAGGGCGCGGGGCGGGACGTCGGTGAGGCCGAGGTCCAGGAGCTCCGTCAGCGCCGCCCGCTCCGGAGCGCTGACGTGGGTCGAGCCGAGGAACTCGGCCGGGTCCCATACGTCCTGGTCGGTGGGCGCGATGTTGAAGTCGCCGCAGACCGCCAGCCGGTCGCTGGCGCCGAGCTCGGCACCGAGGGCTTCGCGCAGGGCGGCCAGCCAGGCGAGCTTGTAGGCGTAGTGGGGATGGTCCAGCTCCCGTCCGTTGGGGACGTAGACCGACCAGACGCGCACCCCCGCGCAGGTGGCGGACACCGCCCGCGCCTCCACCTCGGGGAAACCGGGCTCGCCGGCGAACCCGGCGGTCACCTCGTCGAGCCCGACCCGGGAGAGGATGGCGACGCCGTTCCAGCGGCCGCTGCCGTGGGTGGCGGCGTCGTAGCCGAGCTCCCCGACCTCGGCCGTCGGGAAGGCCCCGTCCGCCACCTTCGTCTCCTGCAGACAGAGGACATCGGGGCGGGTGTCGTCAAGCCATTCGAGCAGGCGCGGCAGCCGCGCCGTGATCGAGTTCACATTCCAGGTCGCCAGCAGCACCGCACGAGGATGGGGACTCGCGGGGCACCACGTCAAGGCCGGGGCCCCTCAGGCTCCTTCCCGGGCTCTGATACCGTTGCCCGATGCCCTTCGGGCTGGCTCTCACAGCGGCCTTCGGATGCTCGCTGTGCATCGGCGTTGCGGCGGTGCTGGAGAAGGTCAGCGCCGATCGCGAAGCGCGTGTGTCATCGCTTCAGATCGGCCTGCTCTTGCGTCTGCTCGACGACTGGCCGTACGTCCTCGGGCTGGCACTGGACGGCGCTTCCTTCCTGTTCACCGTCGTTGCCGTGCAGAACCTGCCCCTCTTCGTCGCCGAGCCGGTCATCGCCCTCAACGTCATGATCACCGCTCTGATCGAGCGCCTCCTCTTCGAGCGTCGCTTGCGTGGGGTGGCGTGGGTGGCGATCGTGGGCATCCTGGCCGGGCTCTCGCTACTAGCCCTCTCCGGGGGGCCCGAACGGGCCCGTACCGCCGCCGCAGCGGTGCGCTGGACGGTGATCCTGCTCCCGCTCGGGGTCGCCGGGATCGGCGCCGTGGTGGCCACACGCAAGGGCCACAGCGCCACCATCGGGCTCGGCGTCCTGGACGGGGTCGCCTTTGGCGGCACCGCCGTGGCGGGCCGGATGCTCGTCGTCCCCCACCAGTTCTGGCAGATCCTGCTCAGCCCGCTCCTCTGGGCCATGCTCGCCTACGGGCTGGTCGGCCTCCTGCTCTTCACCATCGCCCTGCAGCGCAGCCACGCCAGCATCGTCGGCGCCTCGACGACCGCGGCACAGTCGATCGTGCCGATCGTGGCCGGCATCGCCTTCCTCGGCGACAGCCCGCGCGACGGTGCGTGGGGCGTGGCTGTTGCCGGCATGGTGCTGACCCTCGCTGGGACGCTGGCGATCGCCCTCACCAAGGTCGTACCGGACCTCTCCGGGTCCGCACCGCCGCCCGGCGCCATGGTCGAACCTGCCAACCGGACCAACCAAGGTTTTGAGGAGTAGTATCCTGACTTGCCGGCCGAGGGGTGATCGAGCCCACTCGCGGCGCTGGGGGAAGACGACGCGAGATGGGTCGAGTGGCAGCAGTAGTGGCCTCGCCCTTTGCGGCGGGGATGGACACGGTCGGATTGACCGTCAGTGCCGAAGCTGGCTACAGGAACGTGGAGGTTCTTCCGTGACTGCAAGAATTCGCTGGCTCACGATTCCAATCTTCGTGGCCGCCCTGGCGGGAGCCGGTTCTCTTGGCGTCGCGGTCGAGGCCAGCACCGCCAACCAGCCGGTATCGGGAACCGTGAAGCTCGAGGGCGTGGTCTGCCTCAGCGCCACCACCTGCGAGGGGGTGGGCGAGAGCTCAAGCCAGGGTGTGGTGGTGACCATCACGAGCGGCATCCCGGGCACCGTCCAGGCGATCTCGGGCACCTCTGACCTCATCGGCGTGGCCTGCTCGAGCGCCACCGTCTGCGAGGCGGTGGGCTTGAACTCCTTGGACCAGGGCGTGGTGGTGACCATCACCAGCGGAACCCCGGGCATCGTTCAGGTGGTCTCGGGCACCAGCTGGTTCTCCGCCGTGGCCTGCCCCAGCTCCACCACCTGCGACGCGGTCGGCTACGCCCCCTCGAACCAGGGCGTGGTGGTCCCCATCACCAACGGCACGGCGGGGAGCGCCCTGCCGGTCCCGGGCACGAGTGACTTCGACGGCGTGGCCTGCTCCAGCGCCACCACCTGCGAGGCGGGGGGCATCAGCTCCTCCACGAACCAGGGCGTGGTGGTGACCATCACCAGCGGTACCCCGGGCAGCGCCCAGGTGGTCTCGGGCACCAATGACCTCATCGGCGTGGCCTGCTCCACCGCCACCACCTGCGAGGCGGTGGGCTCGAACTCCACCAACCAGGGCGTGGTGGTGACCATCACCAGTGGCACGGCGGGCAGCGCCCAGCTGGTCTCGGGCACCACTTGGTTCAGCGGCGTGGCCTGTCCCAGCGCCAGCACCTGCGAGGCGGTGGGCTACAGCTCCTTCGATCAGGTGGGCGTGGTGGCGGCCATCACCAACGGCACGGCGGGCAACTCTCAGGTGTTCTCGGGCACCACGTTTCTGAGCGGCGTGGCCTGTCCCGGCGCCGACGCCTGCGTGGCGGTGGGCGCGGACGCGGGCGAGGGTGTGGTGGTCACGATCACCACAGGATTGCCGCCGGGTGGCGGCTCATCGCCTGGCGGTGGCTCATCGCCGCCGCCAGGTGGCGGCTCATCGCCGTCGGGTGGCGGCTACACGCTGGACGGCTTTGGTGGTGTCCATCCGTTCGGTGACTCCCCGCCGGTCACGATCACCGGCTACTGGCCGGGCTGGGATATCGCCCGGGCGCTGGTCCTCGACGCCTGCGACAGCCCCGGTCAGGTCTCCGGCTGGGTCCTGGACGGCTTCGGCGGCCTCCATCCCTTCGCCGCCGCCGGAACCCCCATGCCCGCCGTTCCGGACATCACCGGCTACTGGCCGGGCTGGAACATCGCCAATGACGTCGCCTCCTTCTGCATCTCGGTCAACGGTG
The DNA here is from genome assembly GCA_003141695.1 of Candidatus Dormiibacterota bacterium. Classification (GTDB taxonomy): domain Bacteria; phylum Chloroflexota; class Dormibacteria; order Aeolococcales; family Aeolococcaceae; genus Changshengia. The sequence goes on along the minus strand of PLNE01000167.1, from coordinate 22,354 downwards.
TCCTGCACGCCGCGGGCTGCGTCCTCGACGGCTTCGGTGGCCTCCACGCCTGGGCCGACTCGAGCGCGGTCATCGGGGACGTCCCCTGCACCGGTACCGGTTACTGGCCCAACTGGGACATCGCCACCAAGATCACGGTGATCCCGGGCACCGACGAGGGCTACGTGATGGACGGCTTCGGGGGCATCCATCCCTTCAATGGCGCGCCCTACTACGCCCCCACCGGCTACTGGCCGGGCTGGACCATCGCCCGCGGAATCGTGGCCACCGCCACCGGGGGCTACACCGTGGACGGCTTCGGGGGCATCCATCCCTTCGGTACCACCCCGGTGATCACGGCCACCGGCTACTGGCCCAACTGGGACATCGTCCGCGGCATCGCGGCGGCCTACGGCGGCACCGGTGTCGACACCCTGGACGGGTTCGGCGGGCTCCACCCCGCGGGCGGCGCGCCATACGTCGCGGCTAGCGGCTACTGGCCGAACTGGGACATCGCCGTCGACGTGGTGACCGCCCCCTAAGCTCGCCGGACCAGCGGGCGGCGCTCAGACCGTCGAGGGTGGCCCGGGGGCGCGAGCCCCGCCTCTCGGGCGCCCTCGGCAGCGCGATCACCTCAGGCCGGCAGTCGGGTCCGGCCCTTGGCTGCTGATCGCCTCAGGCTCGACGTCGCTGAGCAGAATCGCGACTGGCCGCTCTCCCCGAGGGTAGCCATCAGGGGGCGAGGATGACCACTCCCGCGGTTTGGCCATCGTCTCGTCAGCGTGATCGTCCTCGACGGTCGATAGCACTCGAGGAAGAGCCGCCACCGCGTGAGCCATCTCTCCTCTTGGCAGGCCGCGGCGTTGCAAGTCGTTGATGAAGTCGACGGCATCTCCCTTCTCCGGCGCATCGGGCCAGGTCACCAGGTCGATCCGAGGACAGGCGAGGGCGGCCAGACGAGTGGCGATCTTATGCATGTGCGCCTGGCCCGGGCCGTCCGCGTTGGCCCACAGCTGTGGACTGCAGCCGGACAAGGGGTTGCAGCGAGACATCTGTGGGGATCGCCGAGGCGCCGGTGATCGTGGCCACCGCAGCTGCGCCCGCCCAGATCAGCGCATCGGCAGCCCGCTCGCCCTCGACCAAGTACACGGGTTCACCGTCGGGGAGGTCGCGGAGGCTGTCAGCGCGGTAGAGCGGCAGATTGCTCGCCAGGTGGCCGACGAGGCCGAAGCTGCCGTCCGGCTGTTCCCGGGTGACGTGCTCGGCCTCCTGTTGGACGACCCACCTCCGGCGGACCCCCTCCTCGGCCAGGTAGACGACCGGGATCATGATGAGCACCACGAAGGTGAGCGGTTGGTGCAGCGTGGAGAGCACGTACGCAGCGAAGGGAACCCGCGCCGCGTAGACGCCCATGACTTGGCTCGGCGCCACCGTGCCCAGGTCGGGAGCGTTGTTGGCGTCCCCCTTGGTTCGGTAGAGGACGGGCGCACCGGTCGAACCGGGGAGGACCGCGACGATGCGGTGGGTGATGATCTGCGAGCTCGCGCCGGAGGACGACTCCGGGAAGCTGATGATCTGGCCGGCGTGGAGGTCCGCGGCTTGATTTGGAGTGACCCGGTTGTCGACGATCAGGTCTCCGGGGTGGATGGCCGGGGTCATCGATCCCGAGGTCACACTGAAGATGGGATGGCCGAAGATCGTGTCGACGCTCTCGGCGTTAGGGCGCACCAGCAGGGCGAGGGACAGGGCCAGAAAGGCCAGGACCACGACCAGCGCGACCAGCACGCGTCGGATCACGCGGGGGGCGAGTCGGCCTCGGCGGCGACGTGGGCTGTGGTGAACCACGGTGGCCATCAGCCGGCTCCGGGCGTTGGCGTCGAGGTCGGTGTGGATGTGGGTGTGGGTGTGGGTGTGGGTGTGGGTGTGGGTGTGGGTGTGGGTGTGGGTGTCGGAGTCGGAGTCGGAGTCGCTGTTGGAGTTGGCGTTGGTATTGGTGTTGGTGTTGGCGTCGAACTCGGCGTGGATGAGGCGGTGGGCGTCGAGCTCGGCGTGGGTGTGGCGGTGGCGTCAGGCTCCGGAGTTACGGAGGGCGTCGGAGTTGCGGTGGGCACAGGTGATGCGCGTCTGGAGGCCGGCGTCGGTAGCCGAGTGAGCAGGGGTGGGGTGGAGGTGGCGGTGGCGGTCTCTGCCCCGGGGCTGGAGGGTGGATGCGCACCGACCGCGGTGGACGTGGTTGGCGGGGACTGGGCCTGCGAGTTGAAGTCCCCGAACGCGGAGCCGATCGGCGAGCTGCGAAGGACGATCAAGCCGACGGCGGCCAGGAGAACGGCGTAGGCGAGCACCAGCGTACGGCGCACGCTCCAACTGCGGAGGGCGATCTCTACGCGACGCGCCCACGGGCGTGAACTACGCCCCCGCGTTGCGCGACCAGCGCGGGTGACGCGACGCCCGGCGGGCGAGCTGTCCCTCCGACCCCGCAACCTTGCCCCCGAAGAGCCCCCTGCCCGGCGCCGGCTTCATGGCGTGGCCGCCGTGGCAGGACTGGTCTAGCGTCTCGGATGGTTGTCCTACCAGGGCCATTCGACCTGGTCACCCATGGGCTGAAAGGTGCAGTGGACGCCCGGGGTCAGCCGTTGATCGGAGAGATGGTTGCAATACGGCGTTAGCCGGGCGGTTAAGTTGCGTTAAAACACTCCTAGGCCTGTGGGGGTCAGCTTGGGGGTCAGCCGCCCGGCTGAGGTTCCCCCTGAGGCTCGGTCGAGGCCGATTCTGTATTCGGAAACACCGTGCCGAGGGTGGGAGTCGAACCCACACGGGGTTGCCCCCGGCGGTTTTTGAGACCGCTGCGTCTGCCATTCCGCCACCCCGGCGTCGCGGAGGCAAGCTTCTCACGTCCTCGCCGGCAGTCGACAGCCCCCCGGCTGCCTACGTCCGACCGGCCGGTTCCGCTATACCAGACCCCGGCGGATGGCGAACCGCAGCGACGTGAAGAGGAGAGGCCATGGCCAGCTCATCCCACCCGACCCTCACCGAGGACCAGGTCGCCCTGCTGCGGGAGAAGGTGCTCGCCCACGTCGCCACCGTGATGCCCGACGGCTCCCCGCACGTGACCCCGGTCTGGGTGGACACCGACGGCGAGGCCGTGCTCTTCAACACCGCCAAGGGGAGGCTCAAGTACCGCAACCTGAGTCGCGATCCGCGCGTCGCGATCTCCCTTTCCGCAAAGGACAACGACTACCGCACCGTGGTCATGCGGGGTCGGGCCGAGATCATCGAGGAAGGCGCCGATGCCCACATCGACCGGCTCGCCAAGAAGTACCTCGGCGCCGACAGCTACCCGGGCCGGCAGCCGGGCGAGGTGAGGGTCACGGTCCGGGTGGTCCCGGAGACCATCCACCGGCGGGGCTGAGCCGCCAGCGTCGCCGCCTGGCACAATCAGGTCGCCATGGCCGACCCCCTCCCCGTCCTGACCCGTTCGCCGCTCGCCTGCCTGGGCGAGGCGCCGCTCGCCTTTGACTACGACGACATCAGCCTGGTGCCTCGGCACGCGTCCAGCCTTCCCCATCGCTCGGACGCGCGTCCGACGGTGAGTCTCGGGGCCGTCTCTCTCGAGGTGCCGATCCTCGCCTCTCCGATGCCCGACGTTTGCGGACCGGAGATGTGTGAGGCGCTGGCCGAGGCCGGCGCCTTCGGCCTCCTCCACCGCTTCCAGACGGTGGAGGAGGAGGTGGAGGAGTTCCGGAGCACGGGCGTCCGGACCGGGCCGGCCGCGGTTGGAGCCGCCGTCGGCGTCACTGGCGACTACCGCGAGCGATTCGACGCCCTGGTCGAGGCCGGCTGCCGGACCATCTGTCTGGACACCGCCAACGGCGCCCACCACCAGGTCGGGGTCGCGCTGACCTGGGCTCGGGAGCGGCGCGATGACGTGACCCTGATCGCCGGCAACGTCGCCTCGGCCGAGGCCTTCACCTGGCTGGAGGACCGCGGTGCGGACGCCATCCGGGTCGGCATCGCGGGCGGTGCGGTCTGCGAGACGCGCACCGAGACCGGCGTCTTCGTGCCCACCCCCTACACGGTGGCCGAGGTGGCGCAGGTGCGCCGCCGCGCACTGATCGTCGGGGACAGCGGGGTGCGCAGCCCCGCCGACCTCTGCAAGCTCCTGGCCCTCGGGGCGGACCTGGTGATGGTCGGATCAGCCCTGGCGGGCACGGGTGAGGCGCCGGGTCGCGTGATCATGCTGGACGGCAAGAAGTACAAGATCATGCGCGGCGCCGCCTCCTTCTCGGTGCAGCAGCAGGCAGGTCGCGACGATCCCGAGTACGTCGAGGGAGCCGAGACCATGGTCCCCTACAAGGGGCACGTGAGCGGGGTGATCTCCCGCTACCTCGCGGGGTTGCGCAGCTCGATGTCCTACATGAACGCGCGCACCCTGGCCGAGTACCGAGCAAACGTCGACTTCGTGCGGCTGCGCTGATCCGGGCGGCGAACGGCGCCGCCCCCCGTTCACGTGCCCGGGTTGATCGGGCTCACCGCGCGTCGCGCGAGCGGCCCCCTCCGCGGCCTGCTGGCCAGAATGCCGCCGTTACCCCGTCGAGCCGCTTGACGAGGTCGACCACGGTCTCGTTGCCGCTCTGATCTCTGCTGTCGAAACCGGGCTCGGTGGTCGCATGGCGGTGCACCGGCACACCCGCATTGACGTAGCCGAGGCGGGTGTAGAGACGGCGTGCGGCGGCGTTGCCGGTGCTCACCGCGAGGCTCACACCCTGGTCTCCGCGCGTCGCCGCGGCGCTCTCGGCCGCCTCCAGGAGGGCGGTCCCGACCCCCCGGTTGCGCCACTCCGGGAGGACGAAGACATCCTCGATGTAGGGCAACGAGTCCACCACCCCGGCCACCGCGAGGGCGGACGGCCGCCGGCGGTGGAGGAGGGCCTGTCCCACCGGGGTACCGTCCTCCCAGGCGACCAGGTAGAGGCATTCATCCCGCCGCTGCCGCTCCAACCGGTCGGCGACGACGACCCGATGGCGGAGCGTGGCGGCCACTGCGGCGGCCTCCTCGGGGCGGAGCAAGCGCACGTCCATCGCCTCACTCTGACACAGGAGCCGCCTCCATCTCCCTCGTCGGGAACCGAGGTACCGATCTGCGCGTATGTTGGGGAGATGGACGACGAGGCGCTCCTCGACCGCTGCCGTCGCGGTGACCGGGACGCCTTCACGCCGCTCGTCCACCGCTACCAGGACGAGCTGTACACCATGGCCCTTCGACTGACCGGCAACCCCGCCGACGCCGCCGACGTGGTCCAGGAGACGTTCACCCGGGCCTTCCGAAGCCTTCCGAGGCTCCGCGGCGCGACCGTGAGGGCCTGGCTCTTCCGGGTCGCCGTCAACTGCTCGCACGACATCCACCGGCAGCGCAGCCGCCGGCCGGCGGACCCCCTGGAGGATACCGAGGGGCGGGTGATCGACCTCCCCGACCCCGGCCTGGGCCCCGAGGCCACCGCCATCCAGCGCGAGCGGGCCGACGCCATCCGTGTGGCCCTCCTGGCCCTCCCGCACGATTTCCGGGTCGCGGTCGTCCTCCGCGACGTCAACCAGCTCTCCTATGAGGAGATGGCGGAGGCTCTGAGCGTCCCGCTGGGAACCGTGAAGTCGCGGATCTCTCGGGCTCGCGGCCTGCTGGCGGCCGCCCTCCGCCAGTCCTCCGCCGTCTTCCCACGCGTGGAGGAGGCGTGGTGAGCCGCCACGTCGAAGCGCTCCTCTCGGCCGCCTACGACGGCGAGCTGAGCCCGGACGNNAGCTGACCACCGCCGTGGACGCCCTCCGGGAGCAGCCGCCGGCCCGGATGCCGCACCCAGTCCGCCTCCCCGAGGGGGCGCCGGCCCCGGAGCGCCGCCGGTTCGGGCTGCCCGCCTGGCTTCCACCGGGAGGCCGCCTGGTGACGGGCCTGACGGCGGCCGGGCTGTTGGCGGCGGCTGCGGTGGCGGCGGTGGTCGTGGTCGGGCACCTCAACTCCGGAGCCGTCGCGCGCTCCTCCTCGGACAGCTCCGGTGTGAGCGGCCCGATCGCCGCGCCTTTGCCGGCGTACGCACCAGACCTCGGGAGCGCGGCTGCCGGCGCCGCCGCCGCCGGCGTCTGCCCCTCCCAGCTCCCGGGGACCGATGCCACCTCGGCCGCCGCGATCCCCGCCGGCTTCCCCAACCACACCACCGAGGACGACGGGGCCACCAAGGCCGTCATCGCCACTCAGGCGTCCGGCTACACCCCGGGAGCGACCGTCGACGTCTACGCGCGACTGATCGACGACAGCACCGGTTCGGTCTCGCTCCCGTGCACTGTTCTCGCCGGTCCCGAGGCGGGCGGTTCGAGCGCGGCGCTTGCGGTGCCGGCGACCGAGACCTCCGCCACCCCGGCCGGAACCCTCACCTTTGAGGGTCAACCGGTGTTCGCCGTCGTCGTCCCCGGCACCGCGGTGGCGGGGACGACCTACCAGATCGTCGTCGACGTGCCGGCCGGCCACGGCGAGGCGACGGCCAAGCAGGTCACCCTCTCGATCCGGATCACCTGAGCGCCGTCTCGGGCGCGGGGCGCGCAGACTCGATGCCCATGCCCTCGCGTCGCGCCTGCCTCGGGCTCCTCCTGCTGAGCCTGGCCGGTTGCGCATCGCCGTTCGCCGGCGGCTCCTCCCCGACCGCGTCCCCCCGGGGCCTGGTCGTTGTGACCGCCGGAGGGACGGCGCTCGACGACGGCACCGATGACGTGCCGCCGACCCTCGATCTCGGCCTCGAGGGCTCCGGGGTCACCCCCGCCGTGGTCTCCGCCAGCCTCGATGGCCAACGTCTCACCCTCACCAGCTCCCCGAAGGGGGCGGCGGCGGCTGTCGCTCCCATGGCCTACGACAGCCAGCACCAGCTGGTGATCGACGTCGCCGGGCGCCCGCAGGAGGTGATCGGCTTCCAGGTGGTCGATCGCACCGGGGTGAGCGCTGCCGCCTGGCTCGGCCCGGCCGGCCAGCTCGTCTGCCAGGTCGTCTTTGAACGGGCCCCGGACCGCGCCGCCATCGCCGCCGCCCTCGCTCAGGCCCAGCTCCACTGGCTCGACGACACCCACCTGAGCCTCGCGTGGGCCAGCCCTCAAGCAAACCTCACCATCCCCGCCGGGCTGGCCGCGTCGCGGGGTTCGGTGCTCGACGGCCCCCTGCAGCTCTCGCTCACCGGCCTCCAGACCGGGCAGCTCCGCCGGTCCACGGTGCCGGCGGCCACTGCGGCCCCGGCCGGGCTCCCCCTGACGCTGTGGACGGACGGCACCGCCGCCTCCCACGCGTCGACCTGGGCCCACGCCGCGGCAGCCGCCATCCTGAGCCCCACCGGCTGGCAGGTGGAGTCGGACGGCGGTCTCCAGGGCACTCCGGACCCGGTCACCCTGGCCGCGGCCGCAGCGGCCGGCCGGAAGGTGTGGCCCGTGCTCAAGAACGACGACGCCGGCCCCAGTGGGACCGACCTGCTGCTCAACAGCGCAAGCGCCAGCTCCGCCCTGATCGCCGCCGTGGTGAGCCAGGTGCGGAGCCTCGACCTCGCCGGTGTAAACCTCGACTTCGAGGGTGTACCGGGGAGCGACGAGAGCGCCCTGACGGCGTTGGCCGGCCAGCTCTCCACCGCCCTCCGCGCGGCCGGTGCCGGCCTCTCGATCGACGTCGTCCCCCACACCCCGGCAGGGACCAACTCGGCCTCCGCCGCCTACGACGATCCCGGTCTGGCCGCGGTCGCCGACTACCTCGTGGTGATGGCCTACGACGAGAGCACCGAGGCCGGGCAGCCCGGGCCGGTCGCGGGCGTCGACTGGCAGGCGGCGGAGCTGGACGGGACCATGTCCGGGGTGCCCGCGGACAAGATCGTTCTCGGCATCCCCCTCTACGCCCGCAGCTGGTCGGGCGAGCAGGTGACCGCCGGCGGCTACCCGTCGATGGTCGCCCAGGCCCTCGGTGAGGCGGACGTCTCCTACGACTACGACTTTCCGGCCGCCACCCCGGTGCTGGTCAGCGACCCGGGGGGGGTGCCGACCCAGCTCTGGTTCGACGACGCCGATAGCCTGCTCCGCAAGATCGACGCCATCAGCAGCCTGGGCCTGGCGGGCGTCGCCGCCTGGGTGGCGGGTGACGAGGACCCCAATTTCTGGTCCGTGATCTGATCTGGGCCCTACGAGGACTCTTGATTCGTCCCCAGGTCCGGCAGGTTCAGCTCATTGACCCAATCGCGGACCTTGGCCATCCGCTCGTCGACCGCCTCGTCCGGATCCCCCGGCTCCCGATCGGCATCCGGCTCGGGCAGGACTCCGGCCTTCTCGAGGACCTCCGGGTCCACGAAGATGCCCGCCCCCACCCGCACCGCCACCGCGATGGCGTCGCTCGGGCGGGAGTCGATCTCCAGCCTGCGGGAATCCACCCGGGCCAGGATCCGGGCGTAGAAGACCTCGTTGGCGAGCGAGGTGACCACCACCCGCTCCACGCTGCAATCGACCGCCGAGAGGATGTTGGCGAGGAGGTCGTGGGTGATCGGGCGCTCCGGGGTGATCCCCGTGATCCGGAGCGCGATCGCGTTGGCCTCGTTGATGCCGATCCAGATGGGGAGGTACCGCTCCGCCTCCTTCTCCTTGAGGATGACCACGTGCTGGCCGGTCGGCATGTGCACCCGGATGCTGTCCACCGTCATCTCGATCAGGTCAGCCACGGCTCGATCATAGCGCCCGTCCCTAAGCCTCGCCCCGGCGTATCGGCTGGCCGGGTGGGGTCCCGGGTCCGCCAGGAGGCCGCGTCCCACCCCGCCGGCCGCCGCCCGGGGGGGCGGGAAGGCGAATACCATCAGGGCCGTGCCCACCGACGACGGAGCTGCGGAGCGGCCCACCCTGCTGCTCATCGACGGGCACGCGCTCGTCTACCGCGCCTTCTTCGCGATGCCGGCGCTCACCAACAGCCGGGGCGAGCTGACCAACGCCGCCTACGGCTTCACCTCGATGCTGCTCAAGGCGTTCACCGAGCACCGGCCGGGGTACGCGATCGCGGCCTTTGACCCTCCGGGCCCGACCTTCCGCCATGAGGAGATGGCCCAATACAAGGCCCAGCGCCCGCCCATGCCCGCCGACCTCCGCCCCCAGGTCCAATGGGCGCGTGACGTCGTCGCCGTACTCGGCATCCCGGAGGTCGAGATCCCCACCTTCGAGGCCGACGACGTGATCGGCTCGCTCTCCGTCAAGGCGGTGGCGGCGGGCCTGGACGTGATCATCGTCACCGGCGACATCGACACCCTTCAGCTGGTCAATCCCCACGTGCGCGTGCTCATCAACCGCCGCGGGATCAGTGACACCGTCGTCTACGACGTCGACGCGGTGCGTGCGCGTTTCGGCTTCGACCCGCCGCTCGTCGTCGACTACAAGGCCCTGCAGGGGGACGCCAGCGACAACATCCCGGGCATCCCCGGCGTCGGCGAGAAGACGGCCATGAACCTCATCCACGAGCACGGCCCGCTGGAGGCGATCCTGGAGGCGGTCCCCGGGATGAAGCCCGGGCGCCTCCAGGCCAACCTCGCCGAGCACGCGGACCAGGCGCGTCTCAGCAAGCGGATGGCCACGATCCAGTGCGACCTCGACGTGCCCCTCGACCTGGCCGGCGCCCGGGTCGGCGGCTACGACCAGCCCGCGGTGCATGCGCTCTTTGACCGTCTGGAGTTCCGCTCCCTCCTGCCCCGTCTCGGCGAGGCGCTCGGCTATGGCACGGCGCCGGTCACGGGCCCGCCCGGCCAGGGCGAGCTCAGCTTCGAGGCGGCACCGGAGCCCCAGGTCGACGTCGTGGTCGTGGAGAGCGATGCCCAGTTCGCGGAGATGGCCCTATCGGTCGGCTCCGCGGGTCGCTTCGCGCTCCGCACGGTGACGGCGGGCCCGCCCCGTACCGGCGCGCCGCTCGGGACCGCCATCGCCCCGGTGGGGGCAACCCGCACCTGGTGGGTGCCCGTGGCCCAGCACCGGGAGGCGATCGTCTCCCTTCTGGGCGACGCGGCTCTCACCATCGACGGCTACGACCTTAAGCGGGAATGCCTCGCCTGGGGTCCTGCGCTACGGGTGGCCCTCGGCTTCGACACCATGCTCGGCGCCTACGTCGACAATCCGCGGGCGCGCGTCCTCTCCCTCACCGGGCTGGCCACCGACCTCTGCGGCGTTCAGGTGGAGAGCGAGGAGGAGCTGCTGGGGAGCGGCAGGGGGCGCCGCCGGATCGAGGAGCTGACGGCGGCGGAGCTGGCCGCCTACTACGGCCGCTGGGTGGGGCTGGTGGAGCCGGTCCGTGCCGTGCTCACCAAGCAGCTGACGGCCAGCGGCCTGCTCCAGCTCCTCAACGAGCTGGAGCTGCCCCTCGTCCCCATCCTCGCCGAGATGGAGCGGGTGGGCATCCTCCTCGACCGCGATGCGCTGGTCGCCATCTCCGCCGAGATGCAGGCGCGCATCGGCGAGCTGGAGGGCGAGGTCCATGATCGGGCGGGTCACCCCTTCAACCTCGGCAGCACCCAGCAGCTCGCCACCGTCCTCTACGACGAGCTGGGACTCGCCGCCGGGCGCAAGACCAAGTTTGGCCGGAGCACCGACGCCGACAGCCTGGAGGCGCTCCGCGAGGAGCACCCGGTGGTCGACCTGGTGCTCGAATGGCGCCAGCTCACCAAGCTCAAGAGCACCTACGTGGACGCCCTCCCTCTCCTCTGCGACGAGGACGGCCGGGTGCACACGTCGTTCAACCAGGCGGTGGCGGCGACCGGTCGGCTGTCGTCGGCGGATCCCAACCTGCAGAACGTCCCCGTCCGCACCGAGTGGGGCCAGCGCATCCGGCGGGCGTTCGTCGCCGGCCCCGGACGGCTGCTGGTCTCGGCCGACTACTCCCAGGTCGAGCTGCGGGTGCTCGCCCATGTCACGGGGGAGGAGGGGCTGATCGAGGCCTTCGCCCGGGGCGAGGACATCCACCGGCGGACCGCCGCCCAGGTGTACGGCATCGATCCCGCGGCGGTGACACGCGACATGCGGCGGGTCGCCAAGGTGGTCAACTTCGGGGTGGTCTACGGGCTCTCCGACTTTGGCCTGGCACGGGACACCGGGATGTCCCGGGAGGAGGCCGGCGCCTTCATCCGCTCGTACTTCGAGAGCTTTCCCGCGGTCACCCGCTGGCTGGAGCAGACGCGGATGCACGCCCGGGAGTGGGGATGGGTGGAGACCTTCACCGGCCGCCGCCGCCACCTTCCCGACATCCGGGCGGCCAACCGCCAGATGCGGATGGCCGCTGAGCGGATGGCGGTCAACATGCCCATCCAGGGCGGTGCCGCCGAGATCATGAAGAAGGCGATGATCGACTGCGACCGGGCGCTCCGGGAGAGCGGCTCCCCCGGCCAGGTGCTGCTCCAGGTTCACGACGAGCTGGTCGTCGAGGTCCCGCGTGATGACGTGCCGGAGCTGGTCCCCCTGGTCCGCAGCGCGATGGCCGACGCCTACCCGCTGGTCGTGCCCCTGGTGGTTGACGTCAAGATCGGCGACAACTGGCAGGAGATGACCCCGGTGGATGCCTGAGCTCCCCGAGGTCGAGACGGTCGCCCGCGACCTGCGCATGCGAGCTGGTCGGGCGGCGCTTCATCAGCGCGTGGGTGAATCGATGCCGGGCGTACTCCGGTTCCCCGGACGCCGCGGCGGTTCACCGCAGTCCTCCCCGGCCGCAGCCGTCGGGGAGGTCGAGAGGCGGGGCAAGTACATCCTCTGCCGGCTCGACGGGGGCGAGGATCTGGTCGTCCATCTCGGTATGACCGGTCACCTCCGGGTGGTGAACGGCGATGCCGAGGTCGTCAAGCACACCCATCTCCGGGCCGGGCTCGACGACGGGCGGGAGCTGCGTTTCGACGACGCGCGCCGCTTCGGCCGCGTGATGCTCGGCTGCCCGAACGGTGCTGGAGGAGCGGCGCGTGCTCCCGGCTCTCGGGGTGGAGCCTCTCTCCGAGGACTTCACGCGCGGAGCGCCTCGAGCGGCCTGATGCGGCGCACCACACGGACGGTGAAGGCGGCGCTGCTCGACCAGTCCGGAATCGCCGGGCTGGGCAACATCTACGTCGACGAGGCCTGCCACCTGGCCGGGATCCGCCCGACCCGGCGGGCAAACCGCCTCACCCGCAGGGAGCGCAGCGCCCTCCACGCGGCGATCCGGAGCGTCCTGACCAAGGCGATCGCCAACCGCGGCACGACAATCGACGACTACCGCGACCTCCGGGATGCGAGGGGCTCCCACCAGGAGGAGCTGCAGGTCTACGGCAGGGGAGGGGAGCCCTGCCTGCGCTGCGGCGCCGTCCTGCGCCGGAGGGTGGTGGCGGGTCGAACGACCGTGTACTGCACGAGCTGCCAGCGGTGATCGGACGGGTAAGCGCCGACGGGGCACATCGTCTTCGGGGGGACCGGCGTCGGACAGCTCTGCTATCCGCGCCTTGTTCTCGGCGGCGTTGCAACCGCCGATGTCGTGGTGGCCGAGCAGTGCCCTCCCCCCAGGGGTTGGTCACGCTCCCCGACGGGAGCCTTCTCCTCGTCGACTCGACCAGGGAGGTGATCGTGACCCTGCCCCCGTGTGCCTGAGAGGACTTGTGGTCCGGTCTCCGACCGGGCATGGTTAGGAGCGCGTGTACCCGTTTGAGCGCTTCACCGAGAGGGCTAAGAAGGTCCTCACCCTCGCCCAGCAGGAGGCGGAGCGCTCGCACCATTCGTACATCGGCACCGAGCATCTCCTGCTCGGACTGATGCGGCAGGAGGAGGGCATCGCCGCCAAGGTCCTCAACAGCCTCGGCGTCGAGATCGGCGGGGTCCGCAGCACCATCGACTCGGTGCTCGGGCGCAACGAGCGGCTCATCATCCGGATGATCATCCCCACCGACCGGGTCAAGAAGGTCATCGAGCTCGCGTTCGAGGAAGCCCGCCGGCTGGGCGCCAACTACGTGGGCACCGAGCACCTCCTGCTCGGCCTGCTCGTCGAGGGAGACGGCACCGCCGCCCACGTGCTGGACGACCTCGGTGCCAGCCTCGAGAAGGTGCGCGGTGAGATCGATCGGCTCCACCACGAGATGCCCCCAGAGAGCGAAGCGGGTGAACCGGGATCGTCGCGCGAGTCGGTCAGAGGTGCCTTTGGTCCACGGTCGCACACCGTGACCAGCACATTCTCGAAGCCCGTCCCGGTGGGAGGGCCGGGGCGGTCTGGCCCGGGCAACCCCGATGCGATCTGGCGTGCGGCCGAGCTTCTCGCCGCTCAGCAGCACACCGTCGTCGGCGTGGAGCACCTCCTGCTGGCCGCGGTGGATGCCGACCCCCTGGTGGGGAGGATGCTGGCCGTCCTCGGCATCGACGACGCCAAGCTCGCCGAGGTGAGGCGGATCGCGACCCCACCCGCACCACTGCTCGAGATGCGGCGGGCGTACGAGGCGAAGGTCGGCGACCAGAGGGCTGGAGCCGTCGAGACGGAGGAGTACCAGCGGCTGCGGGATGAGCTCAACGATGCGGAGAGGCGCTGGCGGGACGGTGAGGAGCTGACCGGAGGCGAGTCGGAGGCCGGCTAGTGCATCCCCGGACGCCTGGCCGGGCGTCCTCGGCGACGACGGCGCGTGGCGTCGCGGCGACGAGCATTGACGCGCGCTGTAGCGTACTGGCGAGTGAAGCGTGGCGGGCGGTCCACCGCCCTGCTGGTCCTGTGCTGCGTAATGGCAGCCTGTGGCATCGGCGCACCCGGGACCGTGCCCTGGCTGGACGCCCCGGTGAGCAGTCAGGCACGTCCGTTCACGGTTACGGGCGTGGCCGCATGCACGAGCTCGGAGCTCGCCGTCAGCGTCCGCGTGGCCAACTCCTCCTACGTGGGAGGCGGACCCAGGGGCGTCACCTCGTGGACGATCGACGTCAGTGACACTGGTCCGGGACCGTGCTTTGTGGGGCCCTCCCCTGACCTCTCCTTCTACGTCGCCGGCGAACCGCTGGCGATCCCCAAGGGAGCAGCCTTCAGCGGCGACATCATCTATCTCGCGCCCGGGTCGGGAGCGGCGCAGTCACCGTTCTTCGGCATGGCCAGCGGCGAGATCGATGTCAACTCGTGCGTGCTCCCGCACGTCGACCAGGTGCGGGTCGACTTCGGGAGCGGGCTGGGCAGCGTGATGGTGCAGCCCGGACCAGTCGCCGGCTGGGGAGCGCCCTGCCCCGTCGCCCATGAGAGCTACTTCTCGGAGCTGTACGGGGTTCCGGCGAGCGGAGGCATCATGGACTACGCGGCCTCGACTCAGGCCAGCCTCGAGGCGCCGTCAAGCGCATCGCCAGGAGAGGACCTGCGCTTCCTGGTGACGCTCAGCAACACGCCGATGCAGACCACTGGGATCGTGACCCCCACCCCGAACCCGACCATGACGCTCGACCCCTGCCCCACATATCACGAGGAGCTCGAGGGGGTGGCCGGCACCTTCCATGCGTACCAGCTGAACTGCTCTGCAGCCAGGCCGATTCCCTTCGGTGGAAGTGAGACGTTCGCCATGTCCCTCGAGGTGCCGTCGGCGGCCGAGCCCGGACCGGCGACCCTGGCCTGGAGTATCGACGGCAGTCCCCTCGCCTACCAGACAGCGCGCAGCTACCTCCAGATTGAGTAGCGCGGACCGGTTCCGCATCCCGCAGGGAGCAGGCACGCCGCTCCCGCGACCCCTTCCAGCAGCCATCTGCCGGTCCTTCTCATGGCAGTTCCCTCCGTGCGGGACGGCGCCCCGGGCCGCCCATAGGGTCGAGAGTCCCGGGTTTGATTCGTGGCTCGTGGGGGATTCGGCGCTGGCCGGGGTCAGCCTACACTCGATCGGTGACAGATCTCCAGCTCACCTCCGCCTTCCTGCCCGCCGGCGATCAGCCGCAGGCCATCGCCGGTCTGCTGGACAGCATTCGCCAGGGCAATCGTGAACAGACCCTGCTCGGCGTGACCGGGTCGGGGAAGACCTTCAGCGTCGCCCATGTCATCAATGAGCTGAAGCGCCCGGCCCTGGTCCTCTCTCCCAACAAGACNNTTCCGAGAGTTCTTCCCCCAGAATGCGGTCGAGTTCTTCGTCTCCTACTACGACTACTACCAGCCCGAGGCGTACATCGCCCGCACCGATACGTACATCGAGAAGGACTCATCGCGCAACGAGGAGATCGACCGGCTGCGCAACAGCGCCACCCGGGCCCTGCTCACCCGGCGCGACGTCATCGTGGTCGCCTCGGTGTCCTGCATCTACGGTATCGGGTCCCCCGAGAACTACCTGGGTGAGTCGATCCGCCTGCAAGTGGGGGAGAGCTGGCGCCGCGACATCCTGCTGCGCAAGCTCTCCGACCTCCAGTACAGCCGCAACGACACAGACTTCGGCCGCTCCCGCTTCCGGGTGAGGGGGGACGTGCTCGACATCCAGCCCGCCTACGAGGAGGTGGCGGTGCGGATCGAGCTGTACGGCGACGAGATCGAGTCGATCCGCGAGTTCGATCCCCTGACCGGGGAGGTCGTGGCCCGGCGGGACGACGTCGTCATCTTCCCCGCCTCCCATTACGTCACGCCCGCCGAGCAGCTGAAGACCGCGGTGGAGAGGATCGAGGCCGAGCTGGAGGAGCGAGTGGCGGTGCTGGACGAGCAGGGGCGGTTGCTCGAGGCCCAGCGGCTGCGCCAGCGGACCGGCTTCGACGTCGAGATGATGCGGGAGACGGGAACGTGCGCGGGCATCGAGAACTACTCGCGGCACCTGAGCGGCCGCGCCGAGGGCGAAGCTCCCTTCTGCCTGCTCGACTTCCTGCCCGCGGACGCCCTGATCATCGTCGACGAATCGCACGTGGCCGTGCCCCAGATCGACGGCATGTCCAAGGGCGACCGCGCGCGCAAGATCCCCCTGGTCGAGTACGGGTTCCGCCTCCCCTCGGCACTGGACAACCGGCCGCTCACCTTCGCTGAATGGGATCAGAAGGTCGGCCAGGTCATCTACGTCAGCGCCACGCCGGGGCTGTACGAGGAGCAGCATTCGCTCCGGACGGTGGAGCAGATCAACCGCCCCACCGGTCTGGTGGATCCGACCCTCGAGATCAAGCCCAGCGAGGGCCAGATCGACGATCTGCTGGCTCAGGTCCGGCGCCGGATCGAGCGCGGTCACCGCTCGCTGATCACCACCCTCACCAAGAAGATGGCCGAGGACCTCACCGACTACCTCCGCGAGGCGGGGGTGAGGACTCGCTACCTTCACAGCGACATCGAGACCATGGAGCGGATCGAGATCATCCGCGACCTCCGCCTCGGAGTCTTCGACGTTCTGGTGGGAGTCAACCTCCTCCGCGAGGGTCTCGACCTCCCCGAGGTCGCCTTCATCGGCATCCTCGACGCCGACAAGGAGGGCTATCTGCGGGGTTTCCGTTCCCTGATCCAGACCATCGGCCGGGCATCGCGGAACCTGGACGGCCACGTCGTCATGTACGCGGACCGCGTCAGCGATGCGATGGGGCGGGCGATCGCCGAGACCGACCGCCGCCGCGCCATCCAGGTGACCTTCAACGATGCCCACGGGATCACCCCGCAGACGATCGTCAAGGCCGTGTACCAGATGGAGACCCACCGCGAGGAGCTCAGCACCGTCGCTGCGACATTCCAGGAGCAGGCGGGCTTGCCGCCCGACGAGCTGCTCCGCGTTGCCAAGGATGTCGAGAAGGAGATGAAGCGTGCCGCCCGGGACCTGGAGTTCGAGCGAGCGGCCGAGCTTCGAGACCGGCTCACCGAGATTCGGCGCCGCCTGGAGGAGAGCGGCGAGCATGACCCGGGCGTGGCGGGGGAGGGGATGGCGACGCCCGCTGGGGCGAGGCCGGGCACCGGTGGTCCGCCGTCCCGCCCGCGTGCCGGAGGTGATCGCCCCGGATCGCGTGGTGGGGGCCGGCGCGGGCGTCGCTGACGCTCTCCCGGCGCGCGGGACGGCAGCGGCCCTGATGCGCGGGTGTGCCTCCGCGCGGACCGGCGCATCTCGAGTTGACGGGCGCGCGTCCGGTTGAAGCAACCGAACTGTGACATGGGCCCGATCTCCGAGCCCCGCGCCTCGTCACGAGTCCGCCATTTGGCGGCGACGGCCGTGGCTAGACTGAGAAACGTCCCGGTTACGAAGGTGCAAGGAGACGGTGTGAAGATCTGGAGACGGGCGGCGACGGTCGCCAGCGTGATGCCCGTTCATGCTCCCCCTCCGTTGACGTCGAGCCTGGTCTGGGACCTCGGCGACCAGTACTGCTCGGCGCGCGGTTGCACCCAGAAGACCGGGCTCGCCTGCAGCTACATCGACCGCAAGGAGCGGCCCTGCCCCACCGGCTGGTGCCCTGAGCACCGTTACTTCACCCAGGGGGCGGTCTTCTGCCCCTCCCACGGGCGGCTCCTCGACGGCACGGCCGACGAGTTCCGCGAGAGCGTGCGGGTGGACCTCGGCAACGTTGTGCCGGTGGTCCTCTCCTGGACGACGCAGGAGGTCGATGCCGAGGTCTCGGCAGCGATGCTCCAGCTGGCCCTCGAGTGGCATCACGCCCTGGTGCTCGACCCCGTGCACTTCGGCCTCGTGGGTGTGCACCGGGTTCGCACCTGGGAGCGGGCCTGGAAGATCTGTGAAAGCCTGGGGCCGACCCTCCGGGTGGCGGTCGTTATCGAGGAGGCCGAGCCCGGCATCGTCGAGGCGCGCATCAACGCACGGCCGGTGCTCCGGCTGCTCGTGCCATGGCACGAGAGCCACGGGTTCGGCGACAGGCCGGCCACCGCCGAGGCCGCCAGCGCCGCGGTCCTCAACTTCCGGGAGCGCCTGCTCTCTGCCCTGATCCGCGGCATCGCCGAGTGGCGCAGGGACAACATCGGCAACCTCGAGGCGGACACGAGTCTCCGCGGCCTGGTCTGGCACGCGCCCTCCGGCTCCCGGGGGTTTTCTCAACGCCGCTGAACCGCGGCACCACCTGCGGGCATTGTGGCGACGCACATCCGTTCGCTATACTGGCCGGCGATGAGCTCTGCCACTCGCGGTCAGCCGCCCCGGACCTTCGTCTGCCGGTCCTGCGGCTGGGCCAGCCCCAAGTGGCAGGGTCGCTGCGGAGGGTGTGAGGCGTGGAACACCCTGGCGGAGGCGTCCGTACGTCCCCGAAACGGGGGAGGGACGAGCCCACCGCTCCGGGCTGTCCCGCTCGGCGAGATCGGGACAGGCCACGCACCCCGTCGCACCACCGGGATGGGCGAGACCGACCGGGTGCTCGGGGGTGGCCTGGTCGAGGGCTCCCTGATCCTGCTCGGCGGCGACCCGGGAATCGGGAAGTCGACCCTGGCCCTCCAGCTCGGCCACGGGGTCGGCTCGGCGGATGCCCCTTCCCTCTACTGCGCCGGCGAGGAGTCGCCCGGCCAGCTGGCCCTCCGCGCGGCGCGGCTGGGCTGTCTCGATAATCGCGTGGTGGTCGTGGGGGAGACGACCGTCGCCGGGTGCGTGGAGGCGATCACCACCCTGCGCCCGCCTCTCGCCATCGTCGACTCGGTGCAGACCCTCCACGACCCGGACGTCCCCGGGCACCCCGGCAGTCCCTCCCAGGTCCGGGCGGCGGTCGCCCGGCTGATGGAGTGCGCAAAGGAGAGCGGCGTACCCATCCTCCTGGTGGGACACGTCACCAAGGAGGGCGCCATCGCCGGTCCCCGGACGTTGGAACACATGGTTGACGTGGTCCTCTTTCTGGAGGGCGACCGCCATGGGGAAAACCGACTCCTGCGCGGCCTCAAGAATCGGTTTGGCCCCGCTTCGGAGCTCGGCCTCTTCCGGCTGGCCGAGGGGGGGATGCTGGAGATCGGCAGCGCCGGGCGGGCCTTCCTCGACGAGCAGAGCCTGACCATCCCCGGCAATGTCCTCACCGTGACCTCCGAGGGCTCCCGGGCCCTGGTGGTGGAGGTGCAGGCGCTGACCGTGCCCGTGGGTCACGCCATGACCCGGCGCACCGCATGGGGGTTTGACCCGGCGCGGCTCAACCTGCTGGTCGCCGTCCTCCAGAGGCGGGCGCGGCTGCCCCTGGGCCAACGCGATGTCTTCCTCAACTGTGCCGGCGGGGTGCGGCTGGTCGAGCCCGGCGTCGACCTGGCCGCGGCCCTCGCCGTCTGGGGCGCGGAGACCAACGCAGGGTGGGACCCGGGCACCGTCGCCATCGGGGAGGTCGGGCTGGGCGGGGAGGTCCGCCGGGTGCGCTGCCTCGAGGCGCGGCTCGCCGAGGCGGCGGCACTGGGTATTCGCCGCGCCGTCATCCCAGCCGGGCAGGAGGAGCAGGCTCCCCCTTCCATTGAGTGCCACCCGGTGAGCGATCTCCAGGGAGCCGCCCGGCTCCTCGTGGCCCTGCCGGGACGCCCGCGACCGGTTCGCACGATGCCCCGCTGGATGCTCGAGGCGCCTGAAACCGTCGCGTGACGAGGAGCGCTCAGCCCGGGCGGCCGTCGCCGCCCTGTGTTTCAATCGGCCCATGATCGTTCCGTCGACCCCGGGGGTCCGACATGCCCGTACCCTGGCCCGTCTGGTCGGAGCCTTGGTGGGGATGGTCGGCGGGGTGCTCTACGGTGGGTACATCGCCCAGCAGGCGTTTGGCCACACAGCTCTCGTCGGTGGTGACGGCGCTGTGCTGGCGGTGCTTCTCGGCACCGGGGTCGCCGGGGCGGCCGCGCTTGCTTTGGTGGCGCCCCTGCTCACCGTCGAGCCCTTCCTCTGGTTGGAGGACATCCTCGACCATGCGCCCGCCGGCGAGCTGGTCGCGGCCCTCGCCGGGGGCACCGCCGGCCTCGTCATCAGCACTCTGGTCGCCGTCCTCCTCCTCCCGCTCCCCTGGGGGATCGGCTTCGTCATCTCGGCTTCCACGGCGTGCTGCCTCGTCTACGTCGGCATCCGCACCGGCACCCGCCGGCGCGACGCCTTCGCGGAGGTGCTGCACCGGCGCGGGAAGCCGGCCCCCTCGGCCGACGATCCGGCGGCGCAGGACGGGGTCCCCATCGTCGTGGACACCTCGGTGCTCATCGACGGGCGGATCGGCGACGTCGCCGCCAGCGGCTTCATCCAGGGCCGCCTGCTGATCGCCGGGTTTGTCCTCGAGGAGCTGCAGAGGGTCGCGGACTCGGGGGATCCGCTGCGGCGTTCGCGCGGCCGCCGGGGGCTGGCAGTGGTGGAGGAGCTGAAGCGCCAGGTTCACGTCACCTGCGAGTTCCTGGATCAGGACTTCCCGGGCACGCCGGAGGTCGATGCCAAGCTCGTCAAGCTGGCCAAGGCCCGGGGAGCCGCGCTGATGACCAACGATTTCAATCTCAACCGGCTCGCCTCTGTCCAGGCGATCCGGGTTCTCAACCTCAATGACCTAGCCAACGCTCTCAAGCCGATCGTCAGCTCCGGCGAGGGCCTCGACCTCACCATCATCAAGGAGGGGAAGGAGCCGCACCAGGGCGTCGGCTACCTGGAGGACGGCACCATGGTGGTCGTCGAAGGGGGGCGCGATCACCTCGATCGTCAGGTGCACGTGACCGTCACCTCGGTGCTCCAGACCCCCGCCGGACGGATGATCTTCGCGATGGTCGCCACCGAGCCACACCAGGCGGTGGAAGGGCGGCCCCGGCCGTCGCCGCGCCCGACCCGGGCGGGCAGCCGCTGAGCGTCGCGATCATCGTGCCGGCGGCGGGGCGCGGCGAGAGAGCCGGGATCGACAAGGTCTGGGCGGACGCCGGAGGACGTCCTCTCATCGTCCACGTCCTCGAGCGGATCGCGGCCGTGAGCTCGGTCGACACCGTGATCGTCGTCTGTCCCGAGGCCCGCCACGCCGCGATCCTTGACGCCGCTCGCGCACTCGGCCTCTCCGAGGTGCGATGCGTCCCCGGCGGCCCGCGCCGCCGCGACTCGGTCGCGGCCGGGTTGGCGGAGGCCGGCGACGCCGAGATCGTGGTCGTCCATGACGCCGCGCGGCCCCTCGTGTCACCGGGCCTGATCGAGGCCGTCATCGCCGCCGCCCGCGTCCACGGAGCCGCCACCGCGGCCATACCCTGCGTCGACACCATCAAGCGCGTGGAGGCGGGGATGGTCGTCGAGACCCTGGATCGCGCCGCCCTGGTCGCGGTCCAGACGCCCCAGGCCTTCGCCGCCCCCCTGCTGCGCCGTGCTCACACCGTCCAGCCCGAGCTGGACGCCTCGGATGACTGCCTGCTGGTGGAGCGGCTGGGCAAGCCGGTGGCCGTCGTCCTGGGCGAGATCGGCAACCGCAAGATCACCCACCCCGAGGACCTCGTCTGGCTTCGCGGTGAACTGCAGGCGAGTGGCAATCGATGACGCTCCGCATCGGGCACGGGCTGGACTCCCACCGACTCGAGCCGGGACGGCCGCTGATGCTCGGCTGCGTGCCGGTGCCGTCGGCCCTGGGCCTCGCCGGCCATTCCGACGGCGACGCCGCCGCCCACGCCCTTGCCGATGCCTGCCTCGGGGCCGCGGGTCTCGGGACCATGGGTGACCACTTCCCCTCCGGCGAGGAGCGCTGGCGGGGGATGAGTGGCCGCGAATTCCTGGGGCTGGTGGCCGCCAGGCTGGCAGAGGCCGGCGCCCGGGTGATGAGCGCGGAGGTGGCACTGGTCTGTGCCCGGCCGCGGCTCGCACCCTTCTTCCCCACCATGGGAGAGGCGATGTCGGCAGCGCTCGCCACCCCGCCCGGCACCGTGACGGTCACCGCGACGAGCGGTGACGGGCTCGGTGCGGCGGGGCGCGGTGAGGGCATCCTGGCCTCCGCCGTGGCGCTCCTCGAGGTCGGCTGACCGATCGTTAGTCCGGGGGCTCTGTGGTGGCGAATGCGGAGGCGTGCACCCCAACCTCGCCGACCAGCCAGAGCCGCAGCGTCCCGCCGTCCACCTCGGAAACCAGCCGAATATGATCGCCGAGGTCCATCGGCAGTCGGTGCTCGCACTCGGCCGCCACGGGGATGCGGCCGGGCAGGCAGCGGACCAATTCGTCCTCGACCGCCTCCCAGTACGCCGCGTTGTTGACGTGGCCCACCACGTCGAGGTCGGTCGCCCGGATGGTCCACGGCCGGCTCGCGGCCCCGGGTGGGGGTGAGGGGTGCAGGAGCCGTGCCGACACCTGGCGCGCGTCCTTGCCCCAGATCTCGTGGAAGCGCTCCGAGAGGAGCGCCAGGCGGCCGCTCGTGGCATCCACGGCGGCCCAGAGCACCGACGCCTCCAGGTGGCCGCCGGCGCGGCCACGGCCCGAGGTCCGGCGCTCCGCCCAGCGGGGTCCGGCGCCGGCGCAGAAGGTGCGGTAGTCGATCCGTTCCAGGTACCGGGGCCATCGCTC
>PLNE01000086.1 GCA_003141695.1 Candidatus Dormiibacterota bacterium | reverse complement strand
GGGGTCCCCACGCAGCCCGCTGCGAGCGCGCGCAGCGCGCCGGCGCGGAGTCGCGCCGAGCTGGGGGGTGAGCAGCGTGTGGCTCCGCCACCGCTGCGAGGGGGCACTCCCCCTATCGAGACAGGGGTCCCCACGCAGCCCGCTGCGTGGGGTGAGTACCATCGCCGGAGTGCTGACCGCGTTCCTCTTCATCGTCTGCGAGCCGGGGGCGATCGGCCGCCTGGGCCGGGCCCTTGCGGAGACCGACGGTGTCGCCGAGGTGTACACGACCACCGGCTCGGCCGACTTCATCGCGGTGGTCCGGGTGCCCGACCTCGAGGCACTGGCGACCGTCGTGACCCAGCACATCGCGGGGATGCCCGGGATCGTCCGTACCGACACCCACATGGCGATTCGCTCCTACGGGAAGAGCGACGACACGGCCGGCTTCGACATCGGGGTCGATTGAGCACGTGAGCAATTGAGCCTCGTGCCTGACCAGGCTTCCGAACCGGGTGCTGGTGGCACAGCGGGCGTCGGCGTCACCGCGATGACCGGACGTGGGCGGATGGTGGCGGCGCTCCGCCGGCAGCCGGTCGACCGGACGCCGGTGTGGTTCATGCGCCAGGCGGGTCGCTGCCTCGCCGCCTATCGCGAGCTGCGCGAGCGCTACGACATCCTCACCATCACGAGGACCCCCGAGCTGTGCGCGCGGGTGACCCTGATGCCGGTCGATCAGCTGGGCGTCGATGCGGCCGTGCTCTACGCCGACATCATGCTGCCGCTCGTCGGGATGGGAGTGCCGTTCTCCATCGACCCCGGCCTGGGACCGATCATCCACGAGCCGCTCCGCTCCGCGGCGGACATCGCACGCCTGATGGTGGTCGAATCCGCCGAGGAGGCGACACCCGACCTCTTCACCGCCATCCGGGGCATCCGGCAAGAGCTCGGCGAGAGAGCGGCCGTCATCGGCTTCGCCGGGGCTCCGTTCACGGTCGCGTCGTACCTGATCGAGGGCCATCCCTCGCGGGATTACGCCCGCAGCAAGGCGCTGATGCACGGCGAGCCGGAACTGTGGGACCGGCTCATGGAGAAGCTCACCGAGGTGACGGTGCGCTATCTACGCGCCCAGGTCACGGCCGGAGTGGACATCCTCCAGCTCTTCGACTCCTGGGTCGGAGCGCTGAGCCGGCGCGACTACGAGGCCCGGGTGCTCCCCCACGTCCAGCGAATCTTCGCCGGGCTCGCGACCACCGGGGTCCCTCTCATCTACTTCGGGACGGGCTGCTCCCACCTCCTCGACGCCATGGCGACCACCGGCAGCGACGCCATCTCCGTCGACTGGCGCCTGCCGCTCGACGAGGCGTGGAGGCGCATCGGGCCCGGGCTCGGCATCCAGGGCAACCTCGACCCCACGGTGGCGCTCGCACCCTGGCCGGTGGTCGAGCGCGAGACCAGGCGGGTGCTCGCTGAGGCGGGCGGCCGCGACGGTCACGTCTTCAACCTCGGCCACGGGGTGCTCCCCGACACTGCCGCCGCCACGCTCGAGCGGGTCGTCGAGCTGGTCCACCGGGAGACCGCCCGCTGATGGGCTCCCCCACCGGCATCCTCCTGCTCACCTTCGGCTCCGCGGTGACCGCCGACCAGGTGCCGGCATATCTGCGCAGCGTCCGGGGCGGCAGCGATGCCGACCCCGAGCTGACCGCCGAGTTCGAGCGCCGTTTCCGGCGAATCGGGCACTCGCCGCTACTGGAGATCACCGCCCTGCAGGCCGCCGCCCTGGACCGCCTCCTCGCCGAGCGCCACGGGCCCGGCGCCTTCTCCGTGTCGGTGGGGATGCAGCACTCCGCCCCCTGGATCGCCGACGCCGTCGACGCCATGGTGGCGGCCGGGATCACGACGATCCTCGGCATCGTGCTGGCGCCGCAGTACTCGCGGCTCATCCTCTCCGGCTACGAGCGCGAGGTCGACCGGGCGCGGAGCCGCCACCCCGGGCTGGAGATCGCGGTGGCGGGAGCCTGGCACACCATGCCCGGCTGGATCGAGGGGCTCAGCAACCGCATCACCGAGGCTCTGGCCGAGGCCCCCGCGGGCCCGCCGGGCGCGGCCGCGCTGATCTTCACGGCCCACAGCCTCCCGCGGAGCGTCATTGATCGTGACCCGGGCTACCTCGACCAGCTCCACCAGACCGTCGATGCGGTGGTCGATCGGCTCCACCTCCCCGAGGGAAGCTGGCGGTTCGGCTGGCAGAGCGCGGGCCATTCGCCCGCTGAATGGCTCAAGCCCGACCTCCTCGACATCCTCCCGGAGCTGGCCGCAGCCGGGGTGAAGGAGGTGCTCGTGGCGCCGGTCCAGTTCGTCTCCGACCACCTGGAGACCCTCTACGACATCGACGTGGCCGCCGGCGAGCAGGCGGCCGAGCACGGCATCCGGCTGCGCCGGATCGCCATGCCCAACGCCTCCCCAGCGATGATCGGCGGGCTGGCCGAGGTGGTCGAGCGTGAGCTCGCGGGGGCGGTGCCCGAGTAGCCGCTCCGGCAGGACGCGACCCGGGCCAACCGGGCCCGAGGTGGCGGGGAGACCCACCCGGTGCCACTTGGTAAGGTGCCTGCCCATGAGACGGCGCTGCGCATGAGCTGGTGGGGCGGATTCGTCTACCGGCACGGGTGGTGGGTGCTGCTCGCATCGCTCGTCCTCTTCGTGGCGAGCCTCGGCCTGCTGAGCCGCGGCGGCACGCTGAACAACAACGACACCTTCCACTTCGAATCGAGCCGGGCCCTGACGCTGGAGTCGCAGCAGCTGCCGACCTCGATCGCGAATGGGTTGGAGCTGGTGCTCGGCAGCCCGTCGCTCACCGTGGGCAGCCTGGCCTTCGAGTCGGCGGTCTCGGCCGCGCTGGCTCCCCTGCGGCACGACAGCAGGGTGCAGACGATCATCCTGCCCCCGCTCGACGACCCCACCGCTCAGAGCTCGCTCATCTCCACCAACCGGCACTGGGTTGCGGTCGAGGTGGGGCTGAAGGTGCCCAACTTCGACTCCGCCACCCAGATCTACCCGAGCCTGCGCGCCGAGGTCCGCTCCGACGTGCTCACCGTCCACGCCGCCGGTGACCTCGCCCTCAACAGCTCCTTCAACACCCGGGGCGAGCAGGACCTCCAACGGGCGGACGTCTCGATCCCGGCGGCGCTGATCCTCCTGATCATCGTCTTCGGATCAGTGGTCGCAGCCCTGCTCTGCCTGGGAGTCGGACTGGTCGCGGTCGCGGGCGGGCTGGCAGCGATGTACACCATGGCCCACGTCACCGACGTCTCGACGTACGCCCTCAACGTCGTCGTCATCCTCGGGCTCGGCGTAGCGATCGACTATTCGCTCTTCATCGTGAGTCGCTTCCGCGAGGAGATGGGCCGGCAGCCGGACGTTGAGACTGCCCTCTCGGTGACGATGCGGACCGCCGGGACGGCCGTCGCCTTCTCGGGGGTGACGGTCGCGGTCGGGGCCACCGCGCTGCTCTTTTACCGCGGCACCATCCTGACCAGCATGGGGTTGTCGGGCGGCTTCATGGTGCTGATCTCGGTGATCTACGCCCTCTCCTTCCTCCCCGCCCTGCTCGCCATCCTCGGAATGCGGGTCAATCACTGGCGTCCGGCCAGCCTGCTCCGCCCGTTCTGCCGGTCTCGGACCGCGGCCGTGACGACCGCCGGAGCGCCAGCCGGCGCTGCGACTGCGGCCGCGGCCGCCGGCGGGACCGGGAACGACCCGGGGGCGCGCGGGTTCTGGGCGCGCCTCGCCAACCTGGTGATGCGCCGNNGACGTCACCCTGCTGCCGCCCGGCGACGACGCCCGGCAGGGCACCGAGTTGCTCACCCAGCAGTTCGGCCAGGGCAACGCCATCGACGTCCTGCTCGACTTCAACGGGTCGCCGTACCGCGCGGCCGATGTGGCCACCTCCTACCAGCTCGGCCGGCGTCTCACCACCTTCCCCGGGATCAGCGCGGTGACAAGCTACGTGAACGAGCCCGGGGTGACCGGCGTCGCCACCTACCAGCAGCTGTACGCGGACGGGATCGCCGGGCTTCCTGAGGCGGAGCGGGCTCAGGTGACCCAGCTCACCGGCAGCAGCATCGCCGTCCTGCGCGCCTATACACCGTACGCGGAATCCAGCGACCAGGCGCAGAACGTGGTCCGGTACATCCGCGCCCACGACCGGGTCGACGGTGCCCAGGTCCTGGTCACCGGCAACACCGCCTTCGACATGGACTACGTCCAGTATATGCTGGATCAGACCCCATGGGCGATCGTCTACGTCATGGTCACGACGTTCCTCCTGCTGATGGTGCTGCTCCGCTCCCTGGTCCTACCCCTCAAGGCGGTGCTGATGAACCTGCTCTCGCTCTCCGCCTCCTTCGGGGCGCTCGTCTTCATCTTCCAGCAGGGCCACCTGAGCGCCTTGCTGGACTTCAGTCCGGCCCCACTCGACCCCACCATCCCGGTGCTCGTCTTCTGCGTCGTCTTTGGCCTCTCCATGGATTACGAGGTCTTTCTGCTCACGCGCATGCGCGAGGAGTGGCGGGCGCATGGGGACAACCGGCGCGCCGTCGCCGCCGGGCTGCAGGCCAGCGGGCGGCTGGTCACCGGAGCGGCGGCCATCATGGTCACCGTCTTCCTCGTCTTTGGCCTGGTCTCGTCGGTCGTCGTGATCAAGGCGCTCGGTCTGGGGATGGCGATCGCCATCTTCGTGGACGCAAGCCTGGTCCGCGCCCTGGTGGTGCCCGCTCTGATGCGCCTGCTCGGGCCTGTCAACTGGTGGGCACCGAGGTGGTTGCAGAATAGGAAGCCCCCGGCGGAGAAGACCTCACCCGCCTAGCTGCCGGGATCGCTCGGCTCTCCCCGCAGAGGCAAGGAGAAGAATGGCACTGACGCGTCGAGGACGGCTTCGCAAGGCGCTGGCTCAGCCCTTTCCCGAGGCGTGGCGCGACCTCCTCGACCACAGTGTCGCGCATTGGCGCGTGCTCGCCGGCCACGAGCGGGAGCGTCTCGAAGGTCTCATCCGCCTCCTCCTCGTCGACAAGCTCTGGGAGGCGTCCAGCGGTTTCGAGCTGACCGATGAGATCCGGGTCGTGATCAGCGCGATGGCAGGCCTGCTGATCCTCGGCCTCGACTACGACTATTACCACCGCGTCACCACCATCATCGTCTCCCCCACGACCGTCGTGCTGGAAGGGGACCGCCACGTCGGTGGAGGCCTCTACACCGACGAGCCCGATCCGATCATCGGACAGGCACGCTTCGACGGTCCCGTCCTCATCGCCTGGGACGCCGCCCGTGCGCAGGCTCGCGATCCCGAAGGGGGGCACAACGTCGTCTATCACGAGTTTGCCCACAAGCTCGACATGCTGGGAGGGTCCGTCGACGGCACACCGCCCCTCGAATCGCACGCCGCGTACGAGCGTTGGGTCAGGGTGTGCAACGCGGAATTCGTCGCGCTCCGCAACGGGACCGGCGGAGACCTGCTGGATCCGTACGGTGCGCTGAACACCGGCGAGTTCTTCGCCGTCGTCACCGAGGTGTTCTTCGACAGACCGGTCCAGCTCGAGCAGGAGAAGCCGGAGCTGTACGCCGTGCTTCGCGACTTCTACCGGCAGGACCCGGCCGCCCGTGAGCGGCGAGTCAGTTACTGGCCCCGCTCGGTGTGAGCCACCGGCTGCCTAGGTGTGAGCCGTCTCCGGCGCCGCGGCCGCGCTGCCGATGACCTCAGTGGCGCCCGGGGTGCCCTCGCCGCCGCGCGCCTCGCGCACCCGGCGGCTGTACTCCTCGAGCAGGCTGCGTGCCCGCGGCTCGCTGGTGACCGATGCCACGATGTGGCAGGCGGGCTCGTCGGGATCGGGGCGGACCAGCACGAAACCATCGTCCACGAAGACCTTGATCCCGTCCACGAGGTCGACGTTGCTGTCGCGATGGTCCTCCAAGAGGGTGCGCATCACCCTCCCCTTGGCCTCCCAGGGGACGAACTCGGTGGCGTGGAGGTAGGCGGCATGGGGCAGGCGGGCGACAGCCGCCGAGATCGGCTCACCCGCCACGGCCCGGAGCTCCAGCAGCTTCACCAGCGTGTACATGGCGTCGAAGGCACCGAAGAAGTACGGCCAGACGAAGCCACCCTCGCCGTCGGTGCCGAGGCATGCGGACGGAGAGGCGGCGGCGCGGAGCACCTGGTTGGGCTCCCCGATGGTCGCGACGAAGCTGGAGCCCTGCTCCTCGACGAGGCCGCGAACCCACTGCGGCGAGCTTGCCGGAGCCAGGATCGCGCCCCGATGCGACCACCATCGAGCCAGCAGCCCGAACAGCTCGTACGGGGTCAGCACGCTGCCCTGGTCGTCGATGACATCGATGCGCTCGCCGGTGGCGTTGAAGAGGCAGCCGAGGTCCGCGTGCACTGTCCGGGTGATCAGGGCCGTCTCCTCGGGGACCGTGCGATGGCGCGGTCCCTCGGCGACCCCGGCGTTGAGGGGCACGGTGGTCACACCGAGCCCGTGGAGCACATCGGGAAGGACCTGCGAGGCCTGGCTGTAATCGTAGTCGATGACCAGCCGGAACTTGGCGGTGCGGATCGCCTCGACGTCGACGCTGCTCATCAGATGCTGCACGTAGTCGGGCAGTGCGGTGATGTGCGCCTCGATGTCGCCCATCTCGTAGAAGGCGGCGCGCCGGAAGTCCTCCCGGAAGTAGAGGCCCTCGAGGCGGCGTTCGGATCGCTTGTCGATGGGGAGGCCGTCGCGGTCGAAGAAGCGGATGTCGGCGGAACGCTGGTCGAGGGGCGAGACCAGGACGTGGATGCCGGCTTCTGATCGGCCGTCCCGGGTCGCGAACTGGGTGACCGGCACGGGGAGCTCTTCGAGGTCGCGCACCCTGGCACCGCCGCTCACGATCCCTGAGACGATGGCCCGCTTGATCATGCGCGAGCTGCGCGCGTGGTCGCGCGCAACGGCGATGGTGGCCCCGCGAGGCAGGGTGGCGGCGAAGGCCGCCCCGAGCCTGGCGCAGAACTCGGGGGTCAGCTCGACATTGATCAGGCCAGTCATCCCCGACGACGAGAAGAGCCCGCGTCGCCACTCCCCGGCCCAGACCACCGATTCGTTGACCGTCGAGCCGGGCTCGATCTCCTTGTGCGGCCAGATCCGGATGCCGGCCTGGACCCGGGAGCCCTGGCCGATGACGCAGTCGTCACCGATCACGGCCCCCTCCTCCACCACCGTGTTGTTCTTGATGGTGACGCCGCGGCCGACGACCGCCTGCCGGAGCTGGCACCCCTCACCGATGTAGGCGTGAGGCCAGACCACCGAGTTGACGATCCGGGCGTTCTCGTCGATGACCGAGTACTTGTCGATGATCACCGGACCGGTGAGGTGCGTGCCCCGCTTGAGCTTGACCTCGTCACCGAGGAAGGCCGCCCCCTCGATGACAGCCCCCATCCCGATCTCCACGTCCTGCCCGATCCAGACCTCTCCCTTGCGGCGCCCCGGGATGTGACAGCGCACCCGGCCCGCCAGGGCGTCCCAATTCGCCTGGAGGAAGGATGGGATGTTGCCGATGTCACACCAGTAGCCTTCGGAGACGAATCCGAAGAGATGCTCCTGCCGCTCCAGCATCCCCGGGAAG
Organism: Candidatus Dormiibacterota bacterium; assembly: GCA_003141695.1. Lineage (GTDB taxonomy): Bacteria > Chloroflexota > Dormibacteria > Aeolococcales > Aeolococcaceae > Changshengia. Next base: position 6,196 of record PLNE01000086.1, on the reverse strand, counting down.
ACATCCTGCGACCAGTCGGCGTTGGTACCCGGCGGGATCCGCTCCAGCACCTCGGGCTCGATCACGTACATCCCGGTGTTGACGTGGTCCGAGAACACTTCACCCCACGACGGTTTCTCCAGGAAGCGCTTCACCTTCGAATCGGCGCCGGTGATCACCACTCCGTATTCGAGCGGGTTGGGGACCGAGGTGAGGACGATGGAGGCGAGCGCCCCCCGCTCGCGGTGCTGGGTGATGACCCGGGTGAGGTCGATGTCGGTCAGGCAGTCTCCGCTCAGGATGAGGAACGTGCCGTCGAGGAGATGGGCGGCGTTGCGAACGCTCCCCGCGGTCCCGAGGGGGCGCTCCTCGACGACGTAGTCGATGGTCATGTCGAGGTCCGAGCCGTCCCCGAGCCGGTTGCGGATGTCGGCGCCGAGGTGGTGGAGGGTGACGACGACCTCGGTGATGCCGTGGTCGCGGAGCAGCCTCAGGTTGTGCTCGATCACCGGGGTACCCACCACTGGCACCATCGGCTTGGGGGACTGGCTGCTGAGCGGACGGAGCCGCGTGCCCTCGCCTCCGGCCATGACGACGGCTTTCACGATCTCACCCTAGTGCCCGGGGACGGCGTCAGCACCTGCTGGTGGAAGGACATGTACCGGAGTCGTTCGAGCAGGCCCTCGATCACCGCCGGCCAGGTGAAGTCCCGGGCGTCGTGCCGGGCCTCGCGGCGCAGCCGCCGGGCGAGGGAGGGACGGTCCACCAGCCCCCGCAGGGCCGCGGCCACCTCGGCGCCGTCGTCGGTCTCGATGACGATGGCGTTGCCGTAGGGGCGGGCGTACTCCTCGCCGGTGGCACCGACCACGGCGACGCCGCCCGCCGCCATCGCCGCCAGGCCCACCAGACCAAAGGGCTCATGCCCCGAGTTGGCGAGGACAGCGGTGGCGGCGAGGTCGATCTCCGGGATCACGGCCTCGGGGAGGAAGCGGCAGAGGTTGACCACCGCGGCCCCCCGGCTCTCTGACAGGGCCCGGACCACGCCACCGGCGTCGTCGACGGGCTCGAACCAGTCGCAGACCGAGAGACCGTGCTGGCGGGCTCGCCCCAGCACCTCGGCTCCGTAGGGCTCGATGCCGCCCCGCATCAGGATGCGGGCGGGCAGACCCTCGGCCCGCAGCTCCGCGATGGCGTCGATCGCCTGGGTCCACCCTTTGTCGGGAGTGAAGCGCCCGATCTTGAAGGCCAGGCAGGGGGTCCCGGCAGCGCTCCAGATCGCCGCGGCCGCCGCCCCGTCGGGCCGCTCCAAGGCGCTCGCCGGGATACCGTTGGGGATGACCACCGGGTTGACCCCGCGGCCGAGCATGAGCTGCTTCATGTATCGGCTCACCGTGGTCGTGGAGGCCACGTAGCCCAGCGCCCGCCAGTCGATCTCGTCCCAGCCGAAGCGGTTGTTGGCATTCCAGAGCAGGACGGCGTGGCGGCGCAGCCCCATGGCGTGGAGCCGGTCACTCAGCCTGCGGCAGAAGGCTGCCGTGTGCCATTCCTCGCAGAGGACGGCGACCACCCGGTTGCGGCCGACCGCGGGAGCGATCACGCGCTCGATCAGGGCGTCGGGCAGGGTGCGGATGAGCGCCTCCAGCTTCGCTCGTTCGCCCTCATAGACACCGCTCGGGTAGCCGGCGCTCACCTCCTGGCACCAGCGGAGGAGGCGGACCCCCTCACTGGTCTCCTCGGAATCCCTGGCAGGATCGCCGACGAAGACCAGGGTGGTGACGAACCCGGCAGCGGCGAAGGCACGGGTCAGCTCGCGGGACCGGACGCCGAGCCCGCCGGCCAGGCTGTACTGGTCCGGTCCCTCGAAGGAGACCATGACCACCTCGAGGGTCTGAGGGGTGAACATGCGAGCTCCTCGTCTCTCCACCGGTGAGCATGCGTCCTCGGCGTGGTTTCCGGGGGCGAGGGGATGTTTCAGCGGTGAACGGGGTGTTCCGACCATGAACCCGGGTGTCTTGACCCTGACCAGGCTCTCTCAGCCGTGAACACGGCCGGACCATGACCATTCCGGATGCAGAGGTTAACCATCAGAGCATGACAACGAGGGACCGTCGGCGTACCGTGGGGCGTGCGTCGAGGGACACCACGAGACTCGGCTGGGCTCTTCGTGGCGAGGCAGTGCGATGGCCGGTGCGAAGCTGATCTCCACGCGATTGACGGTCTGTGTCGCCTGCGGGCATGAATCCCGCCTGGTGGCGTCGACCTCGGAGGAGGTCATCAGCCGATGCTATGCGTGCGGGGACCTCACCCGCACCCCCCACCAGATCGCTCCGGCGTGGTCGGCGGAAGCCGGCATCGTCGGACAGCGCCAGGGGGCCGGGCCGGCGCAGCCCATCCAGCCAGCTGCCCAGGATCGGGTGGCCGCTGGCTGAGGCCGCCCCGAGCACTCAGCAGGCGGAGGTCGCTCCCATGAGTGCAAGCCCCGGCGAGGCGGCCTGGGCCGGTGAGGAGGTCACCGCGTAGAGCATCATCGGGTCTCCGCTGGGGAAGACCACGGGGGCGTCGGTCCAGACGAGGTCAAAGCCGGAGGCCGCCATCATCGATCCGCCCGAGAGGGTCGACGACGCGTCGGTGCACTCGTCGACGAGCAGCAGATCGAAGGTGATCGTCGTCTCTCCCTGCTGAGGCTCGAGGTTGACATTGACCTGAATCTCGCAGGAGCCACCGGCGGTGACCGTGCACCCGCCTCCGCCTTGCGGGTTGACGCTGAGACCCACGATGGGTCCGGCGGCCGGCGGCGCCGGCGGAGTGGCGGCCGGCGGGGAGGTGGCGGGAGAGGCTGCCCCAGACGTCGGCGTGGACGCTGCGGTCGGCTCGGATCGGACCGGAGCCGCAGGAGACGGCACCGGGGTGGCCACCGCACCGGTATGGCGACCGCTCAGCATCACCGCTACGCCCGCGACCAGGACGACCGCGGCAAGCGGAACGAGCCAGGCCATGAGCCGCCAGCCTGAGGAGATCCGCCAGCCTGAAGGGAGGTGCCACGGCCGCGCCGTTGGAGCCGCCGCCCGGCGCCCGAGCAGCGTCGCAGGGGCTTGGGTGGCGCGCCGGGCAGGGTGGGGACGCTCGCGCTGCGGTGGTGGGACGGACACCAGCGCCGGGGTCGCGACCGGCCGCACCGCATGCAGCGGGCTGACCAGGGCGGTGATCTCGCTCCGCGTCCGGGCGCCGGGCTCGCCGACCGCGTGGTAGAGGGCGATCCGGGCCGCACTCGCCGAACTGGCCCCGGCGAAGGCCAACGCCGGGCCGCCGAGGATGGCGTCGAGCCCCACGAGACGCTCGGCACGCCGGTGCGGGCCGGGGCCGGTGACGCCGGGCCGGCGCCCGGGAACCATGGCGATGCGCAGCGCCGCCGCGACAGCCTCGATGTCGTGGCCGGCCCCACGCCCCGGACCGGGCTCGTCCCCGCCGTCCGACCCGGCGCTGTCCGCGACGGATGCTGCGAGCCCCACGTCGACGACCCGCGCTCGACCGTCGACTCCCACCAGGATGTTCCCCGGATGGAGGGCCCCGTGGGCAGCCCCCACCGCATGCACCGCCGCCAGACCGTCGAGGACGTCCCCACCGATGGCCGCGACGTGGCGCGGGTCGAGCCGCGCCACCGCGGTCAGCCGGCGCAGGCTGACCCCGGGACCGTGAGGGCGGACCACCCATACGTCTGTCCCCTCGACCCACGCCAGCTCCGGCGAGAGCAGCCCCGGGTGGCGCAGCTGCGCCAGGCGGGAGAGCCTGGAGAGGAGGGAGGCGCGCTCCGTCTCGCCCCGGCCGGTGAGCCGGCGGACGACGTGGAGGGCGCCGGCAGCGTCCGCCGCCAGCCAGGTGCGCGAGGTTGCCGTGGATCCGAGCAGGACGAGAAGAACCAGTCCATGACCCTCGACCTCCAGCTGGTCGCGCTCGTATGGCTCGCCGCTCATGGGGTCTTTTCCCCGAAGCCCCAATGGGGGAACTCGGAGGGCTGGAAGAGCTGATGCTCCGCGTCGCTCGGATCGCGGAGGCCGACGAGATTGGGTATCCCGAGTGCAGCAAGCCCGACGATGCCGAGCCAGAGCAGCGGATCAGCCCGGCCGAGTCGGCGCCAGCCCCGCGGCGAGGAGGGGTCGACGTGTCGGTCGGATGGCGACGGTTCCCATGGATGTATTTGCATCCATCGCCCTCGGAACTCTCAGCCGCGACCAGAACGTCGCTCGGGATAGCGCGCACGCCACCATTCGCGCAGCGATCCGCTCCGTTTCATGGTACTCGCAGCGCCGCGATGACCACAGATCCGCGATCGGTGAGAGCGCGGCGGCGGACTCGCCCTCGTCGATGCCGGCCCTGCCGCCCCGTGCAGCGAGGGTGCCGTCCCGCCCGCCGCGACGTGACAGCGACCGCCATCGCTACCATCACGGGCGATGACCGAAGCTTCCGATCGGACGGGGTCGGCGACGGTGCGGGTCGCCGTGCCCCGTGAGCGCCAGCCGGGCGAACTGCGAGTGGCTCTGGTCCCCGGCGCACTCCGAGCACTGCTCGCCGCGGGGCTCCGGGTGACCGTGGAGGCCGGGGCGGGAGAGGGGGCCGGGCACCCCGACGCCGCCTACACGGAGGCGGGTGCCACCGTGGTCGCCGACCTGAAAAAGCTGCTCGCGGGCGCGGATGTGGTCCTCCACGTCAGCCTCCCCTCCAACGAGGAGGTCAAGCAGCTCGCCAAGGGCACGACCCTGGTGGGCCTGCTCCGGGCGGCATCCAACCTCGCCCTCCTCGAGCGGCTCGCCAAACGGGGCGTGGACGTCCACAGCCTCGAACTCCTGCCCCGGATCAGCCGGGCCCAGGAGATGGACGTGCTCTCCTCGATGGCGAGCGCGGCCGGCTACCACGGGGTGCTGATGGCAGCCGTCCGCCTCCCCCGCTTCATGCCGCTCCTGATGACCGCGGCCGGCACGGTGCGCCCGGCGCGCGTCCTGGTGGTGGGCGCCGGGGTGGCCGGCTTGCAGGCCATCGCTACCGCCCGCCGCCTGGGCGCGGTGGTCGAGGCATTCGACGTCCGTCCGGTGGTGCGCGAGCAGGTGGAGAGCCTCGGTGCCCGCTTCGTCGACGTCGGAGTGGAGGCGGCGGAGACGGGCACCGGTTACGCCGCCCAGCTGAGCGGCGAAGCCGAAAAACGCGAACGCGAGATCCTGTCCCGCCACGTCGCCGACGCCGACTGCGTGATCACCACCGCGCTGATCGCGGGACGCGACGCCCCCCGGCTGATCAGCGCCGAGATGGTCGCGGCGATGCGGCCGGGCTCTGTGATCGTGGACCTCGCCGCCGAGGGCGGCGGCAACTGCGCGCTGACCAAGCCGGGCGAGGAGGTGGAGGTCTCGGGGGTGAGGATCTGCGGCCAGACCGACCTCGCCAGCCGGATGGCCACCGACACCAGCCAGCTCTACGCCGGCAACATGGCGAAGTTCCTCCTCCACCTGGTCCGCGGGGGGGAGGTGCGGCACGACCTGGACGATGAGATCCTGGGCGCCACCTGCGTGGTCCAGGGCGGGGCGCTGCGGGGCGCCGCCGCGCCCGCGCCGAAGCCCGCGGCCACGCCCGCCGCGGCGGGGCAGTAGATGACCAACGTCAACGTCGTTGTGATCGGCCTCTTCGTCTTCGTGCTGGCCGTCTTCCTGGGGCTGGAGCTGATCAGCAAGGTACCCTCGCTGCTCCACACCCCGCTCATGTCGGGCACCAACTTCATCCACGGCATCGTCCTGGTCGGCGCCCTAACCATCGCCGCCACCGTCAACGACACCCTCGGCGGAGTGATCGCGGTGGCCGCGGTCTTCCTCGGCACCCTCAACGTGGTCGGCGGCTGGGTGGTCACCGATCGGATGCTCGGCATGTTCCGGGGAAAGAGCGCCGCGACCCCCGCCCGGCCGGCGAAGGCCGAGCCGGCGGCGCCGGCGCCGCCGCCGGGGGAGCAGAGATGACGATCCCGAACTGGGCCACCCTCGGCTACCTCGTCGCCATCGCCCTCTTCATCCTCGGCATCAAGCAGCTCACCTCCGCCAAGACCGCGCTGCGCGGCAACCGGGTCGCCGGGGTGGGGATGCTGGTCGCCATCGGCGTCACCCTCGGGATGCTTCACAGCGGTTGGCAGTACGTGATCCCCGCCGCCGCGGCGGGCACCGTGGTCGGGGTCGTCGTCGCC
>PLNE01000135.1:7907-15549 GCA_003141695.1 Candidatus Dormiibacterota bacterium | reverse complement strand
CAGGCGGTCCGGATCCTCCCGGGGGACAGGGTCCAGGTCGAACTTTCCACCGCCGATCCCGGTCGGGGGCGGATCATCCAGCGCCTTGCCTGACCGGCGGAGCCGGCGGGCGTGACCAATTCCAATCAGAGAGAGATGAAAGAGAGACGAATCGACGGCCGGGCCAGCCTGACGGGCAGTGCTCCTGCCTCGCCGCGCCGCCACCAGGGGAGCTGGGCATGAAGGTCCGGGCCTCGGTGAAGCGTATGTGCGAGCGCTGCAAGATCATCAAACGCCGCGGGGCCGTCCGCGTGATCTGCGAAAACCCCAAGCACAAGCAGCGGCAGGGGTAGGGGAGAAACGTGGCACGCATCGCCGGCGTCGACGTCCCGCGGGAAAAGCGGATCGAGATCGCCCTCACCTACATCTACGGGATCGGTCCCTCCACCGCCAAGCGCGTGCTGAGCCTGGCTCAGGTCTCGCCTGACATCCGGGCCCGGGACCTCACCGACGCCCAGGTGGGTCGGCTCCGAGATGTCATCTCCAAGCAGCTCCAGGGCCGGGTCGAGGGAGACCTGCGACGCCAGATCGCCCTCAATATCAAGCGGCTCATGGAGATCGGGACCTATCGCGGTCTCCGCCACCGCCGGGGCCTGCCCGTCCGGGGCCAGCGCACCCGCACCAACGCACGTACCCGCCGGGGGCCAAAGAAGACCGTTGGCGTCCGCCGCGCCAAGGCAAAGAAGTAAATGGGCAAGAAGAAGAAGGTCGTCCGCACCCGGCGCCGCGAGCGCAAGAACATCGCGGTCGGACACGCGCACGTCCTCTCGACGTTCAACAACACCATCGTCAGCCTCACCGACCCCCAGGGGAACGTCATCGCCTGGGGGTCCGCGGGCGGCCAGGGCTTCAAGGGATCGCGCAAGTCGACTCCCTACGCGGCCCAGGTGACCGCCGAGGCGACCGCCCGGCGCGCGATGGAGCACGGCCTCAAGACCGTGGAGATCTTCGTCAAGGGGCCGGGAGCGGGTCGCGAGGCCGCCATCCGCAGCCTGCAAGCCTCGGGGCTGGAGGTCACGGCCATCACCGATATCACCCCCATCCCCCACAACGGCTGTCGCCCGCCCAAGCGGCGGCGGGTCTAGGGAGGGCAAGAGATGGCCAACTACACAGGTCCCGTGTGCCGCCTCTGCCGCCGTGAGGGCGTCAAGCTCTACCTCAAGGGCGCCAAGTGCGTGAGCAACTGCACGTTTGATAAGCGCAACGCGCTGCTCCCGGGGCAGCACGGCATGGCGCGCCGGCGCAAGGTGAGCGATTACGGCATCCAGCTCCGTGCCAAGCAGCGGGCGCGGCGCATGTACGGGGTGCTGGAGACCCAGTTCCGCCACTACTTCGAGCGGGCCGAGGGTGCCACCGGGGTGACCGGCACCGTCCTGCTCCAGCAGCTGGAGCGGCGCCTCGACAATGTCGTCTACCGGCTCGGCATGGCGGCGTCCCGCAAGGAGGCGCGCCAGCTCGTCAATCACCGTCACTTCACCGTCAACGGGCGGGTGTTGAGCGTGCCGTCGGCCCAGATCCGGCCCGGCGACGTGGTCGCGGTGAGGGAGCGCAGCCGCACTCTCGAGCCCATCCAGAACGCCCTCTCGCTGCTCCCCAACCGCAGCGTGCCCGACTGGCTGACGCTGGACGCCGACCAGTTGCGGGGCACCGTGCTGCGCCTCCCCGACCGCCAAGAGATGGAGTTGGCCATTGATGAGCAGCTCATCGTGGAGTACTACAGCCGATGACGCGCACATCCGTCCGGCTGAGCGTCATCGCCGCATCCCTGGAGACCCTATGATCGACACCCTTGCAGTTCCCGTTGTCCATGAGCTCGAGAGCAATGCCAACTACGGCAAGTTCGAGGTGGAGCCGCTCGAGCCTGGCTTTGGGACGACCCTCGGCAACTCGCTGCGGCGCGTCCTGCTCTCCTCGCTGCCCGGGGCAGCGGTTACCTCGGTGGCCATCGACGGGGTCAGCCACGAGTTCAGTTCCATCCCTCACGTCAAGGAGGATGTCATCGAGATCCTCCTCAACCTCAAGGAGCTCTGTGTCGTCTCGCACAGCTCGACGCCGGTCCGCTGCACCCTGGACGTTCGGGGCTCGCGGTCGGTGACCGCCGGCGACATCGAGTGCCCGAGTGACGTCGAGATCAAGAACCCCGATCTCCACATCTGCACCCTGGACGGCCCCAAGGCCCAGCTCCGCATGGACCTGATGGTCGAGCAGGGCAAGGGGTACGTCACCGCCGAGAGGAACAAGAAGGAGGGGCAGCCCATCGGGGTCATCCCGCTGGACGCCATCTTCACCCCGGTCCGCAAGGCCAACTTCACGGTCGAGAAGACCCGCGTCGGCCAGGAGACCGAGTGGGACAAGCTGCTCGTCGAGGTCTGGACCAACGGCACCATCCAGCCCGTCGAGGCGGTCAGCCAGGCGGCAGCTCTCTTCACCCAGCACCTGGACCTCTTCGTGCGCTTCGGGGACAACCTGGCGGCTCCCGCGGTGCGCCAGCAGCGCGGCAACGACATGCCGAGCCGTCTCGCCGACGTGCCCATCGAGGAGCTGGAGCTCTCCGTCCGGGCGCTCAACTGCCTCAAGGCCAACGACGTGACCCGGGTCGGGCAGCTCGTCGCCATGCGCCAGGAGGAGTTGCTCACCCTGCGCAACTTCGGTCAGAAGTCCCTTGACGAGATCAAGGAGAAGCTGGTCGAGCGCAATCTCGTCACCGCCGAGGAGCTGGAGACCCTCTTCCAGCCGTCGGCCCGGTGAGCGTGGCCAGTTGAGAGATGCGTCACCGTAAAGCGGGCCGCAAGTTCGGCCGATCCGCCGCCCACCGNNCCACCGAGGCCAAGGCCAAGGAGCTTCGGCGCTGGGTCGAGCGGGTGGTGACCGACTCGCGGGGCAATGACCTGACCGCGCGCCGCAAGATCGCGATCTGGGTCACCGACCGCGAGGTCAGCAACCGGCTCTTCACCGTCTATCGTGAGCGCTACTTCGAGGGGCCGACGCCGCGTCAGGGTGGATACACCCGGGTCATCAAGCTCGCTCCGCGCACTGGCGATGCTTCCCCGATGGCGATCATCGAGATGGTGGGGGCAGAGGCCTGAATCGTGGCCATGTACCGCCTGACCCTCGAATATGACGGGAGTGACTTCCACGGCTGGCAGCGCCAGCCTGGGATGCGCACTGTCGAGGGCGAGTTGCGTACGGCCCTCGCCCGGGTCGGCGACACCGAGGTGGATCTGACCGCTGCTGGGCGCACCGACGCGGGTGCCCACGCCCACGGCCAGGTGGTCGGTCTTCGCACCGATCGGAGCTGGGAACCGGAATCGCTCCGGCGGGCGCTGGTCGCCGTGCTTCCGCGCGACGTGACCGTGAGCGCCGCCGCACCGGCCGCCGCCGGCTTCCACGCCCGTCGGCACGCCGTCTCCCGCACCTACCGGTATCTGGTGGTGTCGCGGCGCGCACCCGTGGCGCGACGCTTCGCCTGGGAGATCTCCGGCGCAGTCGACCTCGAGGCCATGCGCGGCGCGGCCGAGATGCTGCGCGGTCGCCATGACTTCGGCGCCTTTGGCCGCTCCCCGAAGCCCGGGGGAGGCACCGTGCGCACCGTTCATGACATCTCGGTCCGGCGGGCCACCTCCATCTGCGGAGGAGAGCACCTTCCCGTCGTCGTCATCGAGGTCACCGCCGACGCCTTCCTCTACGGGATGATGCGGGCCATCGCCGGGGCGCTGGTGGCGGTCGCCACCAGGCGGCTCAGCAGTGAGCAGCTCGGCGCCGCACTGGCGGATCCCGGCTCCCGCCCGGAGCGGGTGACGGTCGCTCCGGCCCGAGGATTGCATCAGTGGGCCGTGAGTTATGGCCCGGCCGCCGGAGGTGATTCATGACGACCCAGACGAGCCAGAGGACCTACATGGCCAAGGCGGGCGAGGTCCCCTCGCGGTGGTTCCTGGTCGACGCACGCGGCCAGACCCTGGGGCGCCTCTCGGTCAACATCGCCCGCGTGCTGCGGGGCAAGCACCGTCCCCAGTACACGCCCCACCTCAATACCGGCGACCACATCGTCGTCGTCAATGCCGCCGACATTGTGGTCACGGGTGGCAAGGCGCGCAAGAAGATCTACGACCGCTACTCCGGGTATCCGGGCGGTCGCCGCACCCGGTCCTTCGAGGAGGCTCTGGAACGCGACCCGACCTTCCCCATCCGCCACGCGGTCANNTATCCGGGCGCCGAGCACCGCCACGAGGCCCAGCAGCCCACGCCCATCACCTTCGGCCCACTCGGGGAGATCATCGTTGCCAGCAACTGAGCAGCACTACTACTACGCGACCGGCCGGCGCAAGTCCGCGGTGGCCCGGGTGCGCCTCGTCCTCGGAGACGGGGTCCTGCTCATCAATGGGCATTCCCCGAGCGAGTATTTCGGGCGCCGTGACCTCGAAACCGTGGTCACCCAGCCGCTCCGGATCACCGAAACCGTCGACCGCTTTGCCGGCACCATCAAGGTGTTGGGCGGCGGCGTCGCCGGCCAGGCCGGGGCAGTGTGCCACGGCATCGCCCGCGCCCTGGTGGTCGCCGATCCCGAGCTGCGCGCGGTGCTCAAGAAGGCCGGCCTCCTCTCCCGCGACCCCAGGGAGAAGGAGCGCAAGAAGCCCGGCCTGAAGCGCGCCCGCAAGGCGCCTCAGTACACCAAGCGCTAGCGGCGGCCCCCGGGACCGATCCATCCGCCTCAGCGGAGGGCCCGATCCCCCATCATCTCCGCTGATGCGACGCATAGCCCTCGTCCACGATTGGCTCGACCGGCCGATCGGCGGCGGTGAGCGTGTGCTCTTGGAGCTGGCCCGGTTGTACCCCGAGGCTCCCATCTACACCCTGCTCTTCGACGCGGCACGGTATGCGGGGCAGCTCGACCCCGCCCGGATCCGGACGTCCTGGCTCCAGCGCCTGCCGGGGGCGTTGCGCTCGCATCCGCGCTACCTCCTTCCCCTCATCCCCGCGGCCGTCGAGGCCTGGGACCTCTCAGGGTTCGACGTCGTCCTCTCCAGCTCGGTCGCCTTCGTCAAGAACGTCACCACCCCGGCGTCCACCCTGCATGTCTGCTACTGCCACTCGCCGATGCGCTTCGCCTGGGACTACTGGCCTCGCTATGTCGAGGAGATGGAGGTGGGCCCCCTCAGGCGGCTCGCCGTCACCGCCCTGGTGGCGCGTGCCCGCCGCTGGGACCTCGCCGGGGTTGCGGGTGTCGATGCCTGGCTGGCCAACTCGGAGACGACCGCCGCGCGACTCCGCCGCTACTACGGGGTGCGCGACGTGACCGTGATCCCGCCTCCGGCCGACGTCGACGGGCTCCGGGCGCTGGCATCGACACCCAAGGGTCAGCACTGGGTGACCCTCAGCACCCTCACCGAGTACAAACGGATCGACCTCGCCGTTCGGGCCTTCACCGCGTCAGGGCGCCCGCTGGTTGTGATCGGCGACGGTCCGGATCGCGGCCGTCTGGAGAGCCTGGCGGGTCCGTCGATCCGCTTCGCCGGGCACCTCGACGACGACGCCCGCGGCCAGGTCCTGGCCGGCGCTCGCGCCCTGGTCTTCCCGGGCGAGGAGGACTTCGGCATCGCCGCCGTAGAGGCACTCGCCTGCGGCACCCCGGTGGTCGCCTACGCGCGCGGGGGCCTCACCGAGATCGTCGAGGCGGAGCGCACCGGGGTCTTCTTCGACGAGCAGTCGGTGCCGGCGCTGAATGCCGCGGTGGAGAAGCTCGCCGATCTCCCGATTCCCCGCGACCGGCTGGTGGCCGCGGCGGGGCGCTTCACGGCGACGCGCTTCCGGGAGAGCGTGCGCGCCTTCGTCGACCGGGCCGCCGCTGACCACATTGCCGCCACCCCGGGAGATCGCTCTGGCCAGTCCGGGCGAGCGGCGGCGGCGCGACCGCGCGTCCTCGGGGTCGCGGTCGACCCCCTGACCGTCTCCGAGGCCGTCCACAAGATCGTGGAACGTGCCGCCGATCCGGAGAGCCCTCCCGCCTACGTGCTCAAGCCCTACGTCGAATTCTTCGGCCCGCGCGCCACCCCGGCGGTCCGGGCGATCTTCGAGGGCGCCTGGTTGAGCCTCGCTGACGGAGTCGCCGTCCAGTGGGCCGCCGCCTACGGGCGCCGGCGCAGCCACGGCACCCTGGACCTGCTGCGCTCGCTCGCCGATATCGTGCTCAGACCCCGATCGGTCACGACGGTCATCCCCGAGCGGGTGGCAGGGGCCACCCTGACCCTTGATCTCCTCCGCGCCTGCCGCGATCGGGGGCTCGGGGTGTTTCTGATCGGCTCGCCCAAGTACAACTCGATCTCCGATACGGCTCGGTACTTGGTGGGCGCGTTGCCAGGGCTCCGGGTCGTGGGAACAGCCCCGGGCCGGGTCGATCCCGCCGGTGACGCCGAGCTGCTCGTCGAGCTGCGGCGCCGCCGGCCCGATATGATCCTGGTCGGAGTCGGGTTCCCGGCCCAGGAGCGGCTGATGTCGCGCCTTTCGCCCCACCTCGGCCACGCTGTCCTGATCGGCGAGGGTGGCAGCTTCGACTTCCGCGAGCTGGGCGGCGGCATCCGCCGCGCCCCCGGGCCCTTGCGGCGGCTCGGCCTGGAGTGGCTCTGGCGCCTGCTTCGCGAGCCGCGGCGGCTCGGCCGGCAGCTCGCCATCCCCCGATTCGTCCTGGCCGTGCAGCGCGAGGCACGCCGCCGCGTCCAAGACTCCCCAAAGTGATGGCAGGAATGGCAGAGTCCCGCGGATGCTGAGCGTCATCGTTCCCGCCTTCAACGAGGCGCGGCGCCTGCCCGCGACCCTGCAGGCGCTTCGGGTGTACCTGGACGGGGCGGGGGAGGAGTACGAGGAGTACGAGGTCATCGTCGTCGACGACGGGTCGCGCGACGGCACCGCTCAACTGGCCGAGCAGACGGCAGCCGGCTGGGAGCAGCTCCAGGTCATCAGGCTCCCACAGAACCGGGGTAAGGGTGCCGCGGTCCGCGCCGGGATGCTGGCCGCGCGGGGCCAGCTCCGCCTCTTCACCGACGCCGACCTGAGCACCCCCATCTCCGAGCTGCCCAAGCTGCGCGAGCTGATCGAGGGGACGACCGCCGCCGTCATCGGCTCGCGCGCCGTTGACGCCTCGGAGGTGGAGGTTCACCAGCCCCTGAGTCGGGAGCTGATGGGCCGCTCTTACAACCGGATGCTGCAGCTGCTCGTGCTCCCCGGGCTCCACGACACCCAGTGCGGCTTCAAGCTCTTCACCGCGGAGGCCGCCATGGCCTGCTTCACCCCGCTCCGGACGCCGGGGTTCGGTTTCGACGCCGAGGTGCTGCTCCGAGCCCGGCGCCTCGGCTGGAGCGTTGCCGAGGTCGGCGTGGTGTGGCGGCACGCCGAGAACTCCCGGGTCAGCCCGATCCGCGACTCGTTCGGCACCCTGGTCGATCTCATCAGGCTGCGACTGCGTCGCGACTGACCCGCCTGAGGCGGCGGTGCCATCTGGGGGGCCCCGCCGCAGCGACCGGAGCCCCCCGGAGGCGGTCGTCCAGCGGACCACCGGGGGAGGCTGCTAGCCTAGAGTTGCTGTGGTCATGGCGTCTGACGGGATCAGGGT
>PLNE01000135.1:0-7814 GCA_003141695.1 Candidatus Dormiibacterota bacterium | reverse complement strand
GGCGCCCTGCGGCGCAGCGGCGAGCTGTACGCCCGCATGCGTTCCCTGGAGTCCCGCCTGGAGGGGCTGGCGGAACGGCGCGCGGGGATGCAGTCGGAGCGGCATCAGCTCGGTCAGATCAGGCCGCTGGCGGTGGAGCTGGGGGCCGACCAGGGCGCGCGGTTGGTCACAGCCGACGACCCCCAGGTGGTCTGCCGGCGGGCCGAGCGCCAGCTCCAGCGCCTGGTCGCGCAGGACCACGAGGCGATCAGCGCCATGATCATGTCGGGACCCCTCGAGGACCTCGCAGATGTCGTCCTCGCCGTCGAGCTGATCGGGCGCCGGGTCGGTCGGGCCCCGGCCCTGACCGTCACCACCGAGGTCACCCAGTGCAAAGAGGTGACCCGCCGCGCCATGGCGCGGATGCACCGCCTGCTCTTCCAGATCAGCCCCCAGGGCCTGGAGGAGGAGGGCCTGGTCACCTCGGTGCGCCGTGCCGGGGCCGACCTTGTCGGCGTCGTGACCGTCCGGGTCCAGGTGGTCGGCGAGGAGCGGCACCTCTCTCTCGCGGTCGGCCTGGCCGCCTTCCGCGTGGTCGTGGAGGCGATCGAGAATGCTTACCGGCACGGCCGGGCCGAGGAGGTGGAGGCGGTGTTCACCTTCCTGCCCGGCCGGCTTCAGGTCGTCGTCGCGGACCATGGAGAGGGGTTCGACGTCGGCGCCACTGAGGCGAGGCTGGGGCGCACCCGCTCCCTCGGCCTCATCACCATGCGCGAGCGCGTCGAGAACGTCGGGGGCTCCTTCGAGATCCGCAGTGCCCTCGGCGCTGGGACGGAGGTGAGGGCCGTCTTCGACGTGCCCTGAACGACCGGGACGCGGTCAGGCGGTGGCGCCCGCCTTGGCCTGGAAGCGGCCGAGGCCGGGCCGCTGGGTGCGCTCCCGCTTCAGCTCGTAGAAGTGCTCGGTCGTGAGCAGCCACGAGACCCGGTCCCACAGCTCGCCGGCCGCCTCTCCGGTGATGCGTGCGTCGATGCACGGGCCGAAGGTGGGTGGGGCATCTCCCAGGACCAGGGTGGGGACCCCGAAGGCCCCGCGCGCCGCGATCGCGCGATGCTCGGCCAGCATCTCTTCCTTGATGCTCGGATCCGCGGCCGCGGCGTCGACGAGAGCTGGGTCGAGACCGGCGGCGCCGACGGCCTGGCGCAGCACCGCATCGTCGTCCAGGGGCTCGCCGCGCTCGTAGTGGGCCTCGCCGAGCTCTGTGTAGACCCCGGCCAGCGCGGCGTCGCCGCCGGCCCGCCGTGCGGCGACCATCACCCGCATCGCGGTCTCGCTGGCGCGGTGGAATCGGAGGTGGCGCTCGTCCGGCTCACTGTCCCGGTTGATCTCGGCGAGGATGAAGAGGCGGGTGGTGACCCGGACGGGCCGGACCTTCTCGACCTCGACGAGCCACCGGGAGGTCAGCCATGCCCAGGGGCAGGCGGGGTCGATGTGAAGGGTGAGATCGGTGGAGTTCGTCATCCTCCCACCATACGCGGCACGTCGTCCGCGGCTACCATGCGCTCGTGGTGCCCGCTCCCCTCCGCCTGGAGACCGCCGACGGCACGGTGGTCGCCGAGCGCTGCGCCGTCGCCAGCACCTTCCTCGCCAGGTTTCGCGGCCTGATGTGGCGCCGTGAGCTGCCGGCGGGGGAGGGGCTCTGCATCCAGAAGTGCGGCTCGATCCATATGTTCTTCATGCGCTTCGCGCTGGACGTCGCCTTCGTGGACGCTGACGGCCGGATCCTCCACGCCTGCCACACGATCCGGCCCTGGCGGATCTCGCGCGTGGTCTTCGGATCCAAGGCCGCCCTCGAGCTGCCCGCCGGCACACTCCGCAAGTTCGGGATCGACCGGGGCTCGATCCTCAAGCTCGTCTGAGGAGAGAGATGCGCGTTTCCATCGTCACCGGTCAGCACGTCCCGCCCGATGCCCGTGCCTACGCCGAGGCGAAGCTGCGCCGCCTGGAGCACCACGCCAACCTCGACGAGATCAGCCTCACCGTGGCGCGGGAGACGGCGCTGCTCCCGGAGGCCTCGGCCGAGATCGTCGTCCACGTGCACCGCACCCGGATGTCCGCCCGCCAGGAGGCGGCGAGCGTCCGAGAGGCGATCGACGGTGTCATCGACAAGGCGGACGAGCAGGTGCGGCGCCACCACGACCGGGTGACCGACCGGAAGGGCAGGATCCGGGCCGACGCAGAGCCACCCCGGCCCTGAGCTCCCCCTCCATACCGTCCCTGAACTGCCCCGGAGCTGTGCCCCCCCGCCCTCTTTCTCGGGGTGAGATTCGATGGCCGGTTGAGGGTTGAGCCGGCCGGTCGGCTGGTACGATCCAGCTCGGTACGGAGCCGCTCCGCCCGCTCGTGGCGGGGACCGGCGCTCCGGCCGCGTCATCATGGAAGTTCGGTGTTCCTGATCAGAAGCCTCAGGTCCCTGCTAGGAAGTCTCATGTCCCTGCTCAGCAAGGTGCTCGGTGATCCGCACAAGCGGGAGATCTCCCGCAACCGGAGGGTCGTTGCGGAGATCAACGCCCTCGAGGACGAGATCCGCGCGCTCTCCGATGGCGAGCTGCGCCACCGGACCGAGGAGTTCCGGGAGCGGATCGGCTACCAGGGCGCCGACATCAGCTTCGGCCAGTCCTACGTCGAGGACCTCGAGGTCCTCGGCGAGAGCGCCGCCGAGGCGGAGGCGGAGTTCGCGAGCGGGAACGTCAGCGCCGAGAGCGAGGCGGAGATCGAGCGGCAGTTTGCCCGGCGCGAGAAGAAGGAGCGCGAGGAGGAGCAGAAGGAGCTCCTCAACGAGATCCTCCCTGAGGCCTTTGCCGTGGTCCGGGAGGCGTCACGCCGCGTCCTGGGGATGCGCCATTTCGACGTCCAGCTGGTCGGGGGCATCGTGCTCCACGACGGCAAGATCGCCGAGATGAAGACCGGCGAGGGCAAGACCCTGGTCGCGACCCTCCCGCTCTATCTGAATGCGCTAGTGGGCAAGGGCGCCCATCTGGTCACCGTCAACGACTACCTGGCCCGCCGTGACGCCGGGTGGAACGCTCCCGTGTACCACTTCCTGGGCTTGAGCATCGGGGTCATCGCCGGGCAGAACCTCTCCTACATCTACGACCCCGACTTCCTCGACGAGAGCCACCCCGACTCCCGACTCCAGCACCTTCGTCCCTGCACCCGCCGCGAGGCCTACGCGTGCGACATCACCTACGCGACCAACAACGAGCTCGGATTCGACTACCTCCGGGACAACATGGCGATGACCGTGGAGCAGTGCGTCCAGCGCCGGCTCCACTACGCGATCGTCGACGAGGTCGACTCCATCCTCGTCGACGAGGCCCGCACCCCGTTGATCATCAGCGGCCAGGGCAGCGAACCGACCGAGAAGTACTACACCTACTCCCGGTTGATCAAGAATCTGGTCGCCGACGAGGACTACACCAGCGATGAGAAAACCAAGTCGGTGACCCTCACCGACGAGGGCGTCGTCAAGATCGAGAAATGGACCGGCATCTCCAATATCTTTGACATCGAGCATGCCGTGGAGGCTCACCAGGTCAACCAGGCGCTCCGGGCGTGGGTCCATTACCAGCTCGATCGGGAGTACATCATCCGCGACGGCGAGGTGGTGATCGTCGACGAGTTCACCGGCCGCACGATGCCGGGACGGCGCTGGAGCGACGGTCTCCACCAGGCGGTCGAGGCGAAGGAGGGTTTGCAGGTCCAGCAGGAGAACATCACCCTCGCGACGATCACCTTCCAGAACTTCTTCCGCCTTTACCATAAGCTCGGCGGGATGACCGGTACGGCGATCACCGAGGCGGAGGAGTTCGACAAGATCTACAAGCTCGAGGTCGTGCCGATCCCCACCAACCAGCCGATGGTCCGTCGGGACGAGCCCGATCTGGTCTACATGACCGAGCCCGCCAAGTTCAAGGCGGTCGTGGAGGACATAGTCGACCGCCACAAGGCCGGACAGCCGGTGCTGGTGGGCACCACCAGCATCGAGAAGTCGGAGCGGCTCTCGCGCATGCTCGAGAAGCAGGGGGTCGTCCACAACGTCCTCAACGCCAAGCAGCACGAGCGTGAGGCGGTGATCATCACCGAAGCGGGCCATCCGGGTGCCGTCACCATCGCCACTAACATGGCGGGACGCGGCACCGACATCGTCCTCGGCGAGGGCGTCGCCGACCTCGGGGGTCTCTACATCATCGGCACCGAGCGCCACGAGTCCCGCCGCATCGACAACCAGCTGCGCGGCCGTGCTGGGCGCCAGGGGGACCCCGGAGAGACCCGCTTCTTCCTCTCCTTCGACGACGACGTCATGCGGGTCTTCGGCGGTGAGCGGGTGCAGGGGATGCTGAGCCGCCTTCATGTCGAAGAGGACGTCGCCCTCGAGTCCAAGATGTTCAGCAAGCAGATCGAGAGCTCGCAGGCCCGGGTGGAGGGGTACCACTTCGACACCCGCCGCCACGTCGTCGAGTACGACGACGTCATGAACAAGCAGCGCGAGATCATCTACGGCGAGCGGCGCCGGATCCTCGAGGGCGTCGACACTCGGGCCAACTTCCTCCGCATGCTGGAGCACGTCGTCGCCGAGGAGACCCCCACCTTCTGTGAGGGACGGCATAGGGACACCTGGGAGCTGGAGCAGCTCTGGGATCGCATGCGCCAGTTCGCCGGTCCGCTGCTGCCGGCGCTCGCCGACGTCGATCTCGCCTCCCTGGGTGAGAGCGTTCCCGAGGTGATCGAGACCCTCGTCGGCGAGCTGACCTCGCTCTATGAGGAGCTGGAGGCCAAGCACGGCGAGGAGCTGATGCGGCGTGCCGAGCAGCTCGTGATGCTGAGCGTCATCGACGAGAAGTGGCGCGCCTACCTGACCCAGATGGAGCACCTGCGGGACCAGATCGGCTTCCACGGCTACGGGCAGATGGACCCTCTGGTCGAATACAAGCAGGAGGCCTACCACTCCTTCCAGGATCTGATGGCGGAGATCCAGCGGGACATCGTCCGCTTCCTCTTCACCATCAAGTTCGAGGCCCTGCAGCCGCCCCAGGAGCCACCGCCATCGGAGGCCGCGGCGGGGGAGACCGCCCCACCCTCCCCTCGTGCCGACCAGCCCGGCTCCGGCCGGCAGGGGGACGCGCCTCCCACGGCGGGTGCCGACGGTGCCGGCTCGGGATCGCCCGGGGACGCCGGCCCTGCGGCACCGCCGGCCCGACCGGCGGCGGCGGCGGCCAGCGGGTCCCTGGCGCGAGCCACTGTGAAGGGTGGCGGACCAGCGCCGGCGCCGGCTCGCATGCCCGCCCCGGATCCGGCACCGAGCCCGCTTGTCGCCCCTCAACCGGTGGGAGGCGGCCCCGCTCGGGCGGGCGCCCCGGTGCGGCCCCCGCTGTCCATCCCTGGCGTTGCCGGCATGCTGCCCCACACCCGGGTGCGCAACGTGGTGGAGAGCTCGGCCGAGGGCACCCGGCAGACGGACGGCCCCGCGGCGGCGGCGAAGGGCGGCTCCAATGGCGCCGGATCGCCGCGCAAGATGGGGCGCAACGAGCGCTGCTGGTGCGGCAGCGGGAAGAAGTACAAGTTCTGCCACGGGGCCTAGGGCGGATTGGAGATCCCTCACTCTGCCGACCGCCCTTCACGGGAGGAGCTTTTCCTTCAGGGCGAACGAGATGCCTGGTTCCGGCGCAAGGACCTCCAGACACCATACGGGGTGGACGGCTAGACGTCTCGGCGGGTCGAAGCTTGCGGGTCGCGATGATGCGGCGCCATTCGCAGGCGAAGCCGGGCTCAGTCCCTGATCGCCACCTCGCGCAGGTGCTGCCAGAGCAGCTCCACCGCGGGGGTGTGCACGCCCTCGCGGCGGGCGGCGGTGAAGGCCTGCAGGATGGGTGGCCCGGGGCAGGGGAGCGCGGTCAGACGGCCGGCCACCAGGTCGGTCTCGACCAGTGCCCGCGGCATCACGGCGAACCCGAGCCCCGCCATCAGGGCGGGGACCAGCGCGCCCTCCTCCAGCTCGACCGACTCGGCCCCCTCGGCGTACTCCCCGAGCAGCTGGGCGGCGAGCAGCTGGGTCGCCGTTCCCCGCTCATGCTCCAGGTGTCGGTAGTCGCGCAGCTCCTTGGCGGGCTCCCTGCTGGCGGTGAGCGGGTGTCCCGGGGCGGCGACGAGCACCATCTCTGTGCGCTCCATGATCATCGCCTCGATCCCCGGGGTCTCGACCCTGGAGCCGGCGAAGATGATGTCCACCTCGCCGTCCTGGAGCATCGTGATCATCTCTCGGAAGCGCGCCAGCCGGAGGTGAAGCCCGAGCTGGGGGTGCTCGGTGACGAAGGGGGCCAGCCAGCCGGGAACCCGGTGGGCACCGACCACGTGGCCGGCGGCGATGGCGACCTCGCCCACTTCGGCGCTCAGGTAGCTGACCCGNNCGGTGGACGACGGTGCTCACCGATCCCTGGGAGATGCCGAGCGCCTCCGCCGCCTCGCTCACATGCTGCCGCTCCGCCACCGCGAGGAAGGTGTGGAGCTGGTCCAGGGTGACCTCCGGCCGTGGCCGGGCCGCCCAGCGGGCCCGCTGGGCCGCGCGCCGTTGCGGGTTGTCGTGCTCGGCGAGAGGGGGAAGCTCGGACATAGTTCTGCTCAGCAGAACGGAATCATACGACTCCCAGGCTTGATCATGTGGATTTCCCCTGCCACACTCGGCCCTGGACGGAATTTCACCCGGCCCACCGGTCGGGACACGCACGGAATGGAGGGGTACGCCCTGTGATCACGCGCCCATTGACTCGCGGCTGGAAGGATACGCTCGTTGGGCTGTCTGCGTTTGCGCTGATCAGCGTGATCGCAGGATGCGGTACCACGAGCGCCGGTGGCTCCACGCCGTCGGGGAGCGCGACCGCCTCTCCGTGCTCGTCGAACACGGTGCTGAGCGCGATCTGCGACACCAAGACGCAGTCGGCGGTGACCCTCACGGGTGCCGGCGCCAACTCGATTGAACCGTTCTTCGAGACCGTCTTCTATGAGTACAACCAGAAGAACTCGCAGACCACCGTCACCTACTCGCCGGCCGGCTCCAGCGTGGGCGTCACCGACATCCAGCAGGGGACGGTCAGCTTCGGGGACTCGGAGATCCCGATGACATCGTCGCAGCTGGCCGCGGCAACTGGCGGCACGGTGCTGCAGATCCCGGTCGACCTGGGTGGCGTCGCCATCAGCTACAACGTGCCTAGCGCGCCGGCCAACC
This sequence comes from Candidatus Dormiibacterota bacterium, assembly GCA_003141695.1. GTDB lineage: Bacteria > Chloroflexota > Dormibacteria > Aeolococcales > Aeolococcaceae > Changshengia. The sequence continues at coordinate 553 of PLNE01000135.1, read as the reverse complement.
TCAAGCTCGACGGACCCACCCTGGCGGGCATCTTCGACGGGTCGATCAGCAACTGGGACAGCCCCCTGATCGCATCTGTCTCCGGGGTCAGCAACCTGCCCAACCTGGCCATCAAGCCGGTGCATCGGGCGGATTCGTCGGGTCCCGGCTATGACCTCGACCAGTACCTCATCGACACTGCGCCCGCGTGGGTGAGCGCGATCGGCACCTCGACGCCCTCGCGGACGTGGCCGCTCGCCACCGTGGGTATCGGCGAGCAGCTCAACACCGGGGTCGCCACCTACGTCAGCCAGACCGGCGGGTCCGTCGGCTTCGTCGAGTACGGCTACGCGCTGCAGAACGGCTTCGTCAACGCCGCCGTCCTGGACGCGGCGGGCTCCTACGTGGCTCCCACCGAGGCGTCCATCGCCCTGGCGGGCGCGCAGGCGACCGCTCTCAGCTCGACCAACTTCAACGTGGTCAACGAGCCGGGTGCCGGCGTCTACCCGCTGGCCAACTTCAGCTGGACGCTGGTGTACCAGAAGCAGTCCGACACGACCACCGCCATCGCCCT
>PLNE01000126.1 GCA_003141695.1 Candidatus Dormiibacterota bacterium | reverse complement strand
CGGCCGGTGGTGATGTACGCGGGCCGTCCGAGGGCGGCCATGCCCAGCCCGATCCGGCTCACCGAGGGTCCGCCGCGTCCCAACGACACCGTCTGCATGCGAAGACGATAGACCCGCGGACGGCGGGCGGGAGATGTCAGCTGCCTGGGTGCCCCGCGTCTCCGGGATGCTCAGGCGTGGCCGGGGACGGCCGCACATGGCCGTTTTCCACGTACCAGGCGAGCGCCCGCCGCAGCGTCTCCTCGAGCGGTGTGTAGGCGAATCCCAGCTCCCGCGCGGCCGGGGCGCCGTCGTAGGCGTGGCCGTGGGCCAGGGTCCGGAGCATCTCGCGGCAGACCGGGGCACGGCGCCCCGCCACCCGGAAACCGGCACCCACCATAGAAGCGGCGGCGACCGCCGGGCCTGGCGGAAGGAATCGGATCGGATACGTACGACCGGCGACCGTCCCCAGGGTGTGCACCATCTCCGAGATGCGCTGGGTGGAGCCGCTGATCACGTAGGGGCGGAGCGGCTCGCCGCGAGTGGCGGCCAGCAGGTGCGCCTCCGCGCAGTCGGCGATGTCCACCAGGCTGACCGGTGCATCGATGAGCCAGTGCAGCCGGCCGTTGGCGTAGCGGATCAGCCAGCGCGCGGTGCCCGTGGTGCGGCCAGGCCCCTGCACCGAGGAGGGGTTGAGGCACACCAGCTCGACCCCAAGCCGGGGTGCGAGCGCCATCACCTGGCGCTCCGCCTCGTACTTGGAGCGCTCGTACTCGGAGAGGAAGGCGCGCGGCCGGGTGCCCGGCGCGCCGGCCGGCGGCTGGCTGTCCAGGGTGGCTGCGGACGACGTGTAGACGATGCGGCGCACCCCCGCCCTGGCGGCCGCTCGAACGACGCTGACCGATCCGTCGACGTTGTTGCGCATCAGCGGAGCGGGGTCGGGCAGGCACATCTTGTTGAGCCCGGCCACGTGGAAGACCAGCTCACAGCCGCGCATCGCGCCGGCGAGGTCGTCGCCGTCCAGGATGTCCCCGGTCACCGGCTGGGCACCGGCTCTCCGGAGCCGTTCGGCCGTCTCGGGAGTGCGTACCAGGGCGCGCACCTCGAGGCCGGCGCGGAGCAGTCGTTCGAGGACCGCGCCTCCGATGAATCCCCCGGCCCCGGTGACGAGGACCGGGGCGCTCACTCCGGGGTGGCCGGCGCGGAGCTGCGGAGGGTCGAGGCCGCCCAGCGTGAGAGGTAGTCGGCGGCGGAGAGCACGGTCAACGCCGCGGCGATCCAGAGCGCCCACTCGCTGATGCTGGTCGGGCCGAGGCGCAGGTTCACTCGAAGCAGCAGCAGGATGATGGCGACGAACTGGACCGCGGCCTTGGTGCGTCCGATCTGGGACGATCGGATCACCTTGCCGGAGACGGCCACCGAGCCGCGCAGGCCCATCACCATCAGCTCCCTGCAGACGATGATCATCACCGCCCACGGCGAGGCCTGGCCGATGCTGGTGAGGGCGATCAGGACGCCCGCCACCATCACCTTGTCGGCGGTCGTGTCAAGGAAGCTTCCGGTCAGCGTGCTCACGTGCCACCGGCGGGCCAGGTAGCCGTCGAGGTAGTCGGTACTGGCGGCGATCGCGAACACCCCCGCCGCCCAGCGTCCCTGCCCGGAGAGAGCCAGCGCTGCCACCACCGGGGTGAAGACGAGGCGCAACGCCGTGGTGCTGCCCACGAAGGCGGTTCGGGCCCGTGAGCGGACGGCCGCGGAAGGCAGCATGCTCACCGGGTTTGCCGGCGCACTGTCACTCGTGGTAAGCGGTAGCTGAGCTCCGCGTGGAAGCGCGGCGAGAGGGGGCCGGCGAGCCATGTCGGGGAGCAATGGTCGCACGTCCGGCGGTACCCGAGATCAGGCCACGGACGGCCGCCCCGTCGGCGAGCCGGAGCGCCCTCCGGGCCAGCCGCACGCATGCGCCGGAGTCGGCTGCGCGCACCGCCTCCTTGATCCTCGCCACCGCCGGGACGGCCACTGACAGCTCCCTCACCCCGAGACCGATGAGCAGGGGGACCGCCTCAACCTGGCCGGCCAGCTCACCGCACACACCAACCCAGCGCCCCCGGGCGCGCGCGGCCCGGACCGTCGCCGCGATGAGGCGCAGCGTGGCGGGATGGAATGCGTCTGCCAGGGCGGCGACCTCCGCGTTACCACGATCCGCGGCGAGCGTGTACTGGGAGAGGTCATTGGTGCCGAGCGAGAAGAAGTCGACCCTCTCGGCGAGGCGGGCTGCGCTCAGGGCCGCGGAGGGGACCTCCACCATCACGCCCACCTCGAGAGAGAGAGGTTGAGACCCTGCGGCCTCGGCGAGCAGGGCTCGGGCCGCGTCGACCTCGCCCGCGCCGGACACCATGGGGAACATCACCCGCACCGGGAAGCGCCGCGCGGTCGCAACTACCGCGCGCAGCTGGGCGATCAGCACCTTGGGCTGAGCCAGCCCGAGGCGGATGCCGCGGAGCCCGAGGGCGGGGTTGTCCTCGTGGACGGTTCGGAGATAGGGGAGGGGCTTGTCGGCACCGACGTCAAGCGTGCGGATGGTCAGCGGACGGCCCTCCAGACGGGTGGCGATCGCCGAGTAGATGCGTTCCTGGGCCTCCTCCCCGGGCAGGGACTTCGCCTCCAGGAAGAGGAACTCCGTGCGGAGCAGCCCGACCCCGTCGGCTCCGGCCTCGACGGCCCGCGAGGCCTCCTCGGCGGCGCCGATGTTGGCCGCCACCTCGATGACAACACCGTCCCGGGTCACCGCGGGCTGGTGGGCGGCCGCGGCGGCGCGGGCTGCCCCGCGCTGCTCCTCCCGCGCCTCGGCCCGGGCGCGCCGGACCAGCTCGGCCGGAGGGTCGAGGATGAGCGTGCCCCGGCCGCCGTCCAGGAGAGCCCTCTGACCCAGCGCCACCGCGAGCAGCGCGTCGCCCAGGCCCACCACCGCCGGGATGCCGAGGGCGCGGGCGAGGATGGCGCTGTGCGAGGTGGGGCCGCCGCCCGCGGTGGCGATGCCCATGACCCGCGCGGGGTCCAGAGCAACGGTGTCGGTGGGCGCGAGGTCGCGGGCCACCAGGATCCCGGCCTGGCGCAGGACGGGCGCGGGCCGCCCCAGCAGCCGGTGCAGGACCCGGCGGCTCACGCCTTCGAGGTCCGCAGCCCGGAGGCGCATGTTGGGATCCTCGAGCTGCTCCCAGGACTGACCGAGCCGGGTCGAGACTTCGGACCACGCCTGGGCGGCGGTCTGGCGGCCGCCGGCGATCGCCGCGCGGGCCGGCTCCAGGAGCTCCGGGTCCTCGAGGAAGAGCAGGTCGGCGTCGATGATCTCCGCCTCATAGCTCCCCGATCGCATCCTGGTCTGGTCACGCAGCTGTTCGAGCTCGGAACGGGTCGCCGTCACCGCCAGCTCCAGGGCCTCCAGCTCCTGGGCCGGGTCGGTGGCCTTGTCGTCGGGGAGTGGCACCTCGGCCTCCTCCAGCACCTGCAGGGTCCCGATGGCGATCCCCGCGGAGGCGGGGATGCCGCGCAGCTCACCCGATAGGCCGATTGAGGAGGCGGGTGCCGGCGGCGCGGGCGCGGTGGCGGCTGCGCCGGCCGCGGTCACCGCGGGCTCGTCGAAGCGGCGCGCCGCCAGGGCTACCAGCGCATCGATCGCCCGCCGAGCGTCGGGGCCCGACGCGCGCACAAACAGCTCGTGACCCTCGCGGAGCTGGAGGCCGGCGAGGGCGTTCAGGCTGCGCGCGTTGACCAGCGCCGAGCCGGTGGTCGCGTTGGCCGCGAGGACCTCGGTGTCCAGGCCGGCGGTGGCGCGGATGACCCGCGCTGCCGGGCGTGCGTGGAGTCCGAGGGGGATGAACACGGCGAGGCGGGCCTGGACGTCGCCTACAGGGGCGGCCCCGGCCGGGCGGCCGCTGGGTTCGGGGGCCGGGCTCGGCGGCGCGGCGCCGCCGACCTGGGCGCGTTTGGCGTCCAGTGAACCGGCGGCCTCGAGCGCGACGTGCTCCAGCGACTCTCCCAGCCGTGAGGTGACCGCCGCGGAGACGGCACCCTCGACGAGTGGTGCGGCGCTCAGCAGGACCCGCTTCCGGTGCTCCTCGGGGATGAGCTCGACCGCCATCTCAGCGGAGAGGAGGGCGCTGCCCAGGTCCATCAGCACCAGCACCCCACGCTCGGACCAGGCCTCCTCGATCGCCGCCGCCACCCGGACGGCATCCGTGCCCAGCGCCGTCTCCGGCGGCGCCATGCCGCCGGCCGCCACGATCCGGACCTCCTCGCCGGCCATCGCCCGGGCCAGCTCCGCCGCGCCCTCGGCCAACTGGGCGCTGTGGGAGACCAGGACCAGGCCGACCGGCGCGTCGCCGGGCACGGGGTCGGTGGCTTCAGTGGCCGCCATAGGCCCGGTGCAGCAGCTCCAGGGGGTGGATAACCGCGAAACCGGTGGCCTTGGCGATGTGCCAGCGGCAGGTCTCACTGTCGCAGAGGACGAGGTCCGGGGCGGTCTGCCGGATGTCCGAGAAGAGGCCGTCGCCCACCGCCATCGAGATCGCGTACTTCTCGCGCTTGATGCCGTANNGTCGAGGGCGGGCTTGCCGATCAATTGATTCTGCTGCTGGCACGGTGCGTGATAGGCGGCGGTGAGCTCCACCGGGACGAAATCGGTCTTCAACCGGCCCTGCTCGTGCAGGTCGCGGAGGAACTCGAAGATGTCGTAGGTGCGCTCGGAGATGTCGACCAGTGCCGGGTCCTCCACGCCCAGGATCTCGCGCGCCTCGCGTTTGAGCATTAGCCCGCAGCTCGTCGAGGAGGCGATCACCGGGACGTCGCCCGGGGCGCGGCGCAGCTGACGTGCGAGCCGGGTGGCGTAGGTGCGGGCGGCGGGGAAGTTCCCGTTGGACTGCAGCGGGAGCCCGCAGCAGCCCTGCTGGGGGATCTCAACGGCCAGCCCCTGGTGCTCGAGCACGGCGACGACCATCCGGCCCAGGCGGGGCTCGAAGTAGTTGGTGCTGCAACCGTGGAAGTAGACGACCCGGTCCGACGCCGGACGGCTCGGGTGCCGTCGCGCCCACTGCCCGAAGGTGCGCGGTGCCACCTTGGGGATCGCGGCCTTGCGGTGGATGCCGAGGATGCGCTCCATTGGAACACGAACGAGAGGGGTGCCCATGGCCCAGTTGAAGAGCGGGCGTATCGGCCGGCCGAGCCGACCCATCACGTCAGGTCTGGCCAGCAGCTGGTCGCGCAGGGGGATGCCGCGCTGCTCTTTTAGCTGGGCCCGGGCACGCGAGTTGATCTCGGCGATCTTGACGTCCTGGGGACAGACCCGGCTGCAGATCCCGCAGCCGGAGCAGTAGTCCACCGACCAGTCGGCCGAGAGGGGACCAAGGCGGAAGCGCTCCTCCTGGGGCCCGACGGTCTTGGGCCCCGGGAAGCGCTCGGTGACCGCCGCGTAGGGGCAGGCACTCTCGCAGATGGTGCACTTGATGCATCCGTCGAGGGAGGGGCGCACCCCCATCCCCTCGGTCACCATCAGCATGCTCATCCCGTCCACCTCACGCGGCATCCTCCCGGCGGCCACTCAAGATGGCCTCGGCGGCGTGCCAGCCGGTGGCGAGGCTGACGCCCTCGCCCGACTTCTCCCGCCAGGGGAGGGCGCCGGCCAGCACCGCGCCGGCAGCGTAGAGGTTGACGGCGTGGGGACCTCCGGTCGCGCCCAGGGGCCGACCCTCCGCGTCGGTGCTCAGCCCGACGCGGTCCAGCGGGTGCTCTGCCAGGTACTCGTCGCCGAAGGGCTCCTGCCCCGGTGCCAGGCCGTGCACCGGAAGGCCGAACACAGGCTCCCGAAGCTGGCCGTCGGGCTCCCGCACGATGCCGCCGGTGACGAAGCCTCCGGCCGCCAGAACGTAGAAGCCGGCGCTCACCTCCACCGTGCGTCGTGCCTGGGTGACGGTCACCGAGGTGACGGCGTCGTGCTCCCGGGCGGCGGAGATGGCACTGCTGCCCAGGAGAAGCCGTCCACCGGCACCGCGCAGGGCACGTCGGAGGCAGTCCAAGAGGCGCAGGCCGGGGAGCGACGGGGGCAGCCCGGGGATCTCGAAGACCGGCACTCCCAGCTGGCGCTCCAGGTCGGCGTGGACGTCAGCGGCCCGCTCCCGACCGAGGACCGCGGGCATGCCCACCGCGGCGGCGCTGCCGATCTTGGTGCGGAGCTGGGCGGCCAGGCTCCGGCGGATCTCGACGTCCTCGAGACGGCGGGCCAGCCGGAAGGGGACCAGGTCACCCGAGCTGCCCGGCCAGTCGAGCTCGGTCGCGCGAGCCAGGATCGCCCGAGCGGGCGCGCCTGCCGCCTGGCAGAGGTTCTCCGCTACGAGGGCGGGATGGAAGTCGCGGAACCCGCGAATACCGGCGATCAGCACCTCGCCGCCACCGCTCAGATCGGCGGCCGCCATGCCGCGGGGGAGCAGGGCGGTGGGGCGCAGGCCGCCCAGCACGGTCGGCAACCAGCGGTTCCGGGTCAGCTCGCCCTCATAGCCGAGCGGCGCTGCGACCTGCAGGAGCCAGGCGACGCTCTGCTCGAGTCCCGCCCCGCCGGCGAGCCGGTAGGGGTGCTCCGGGTTGGCATCGAGGAAGCCGGGCAGGGCGTCGAGCGGGCTCTGCACCGGGTCGGGGGCGTAGCCGAGGACGTCGATCGTCCCGCTGGCGAGGGGTAGGCACCCCTCCCCGGTCGCCACCACTGTGACCCGCAGCCCGCCCTGGGCCAGACGGATCCCGGCGGTCAGACCGGCGGTCCCGGCCCCGATCACCAGGGCGTCGGTGATCACCGCATCACCTCCATCGGGCGTCTCATGTCGGCAGGTGCTCGATGTCGAGCACCCCCTGGAAGATCCACGCGTCGAGTTGCGCCTGACGGAGCTGCTGACCCCAGAGCACTGGGCGCTGGCCCTTCCACCTTTC
>PLNE01000134.1 GCA_003141695.1 Candidatus Dormiibacterota bacterium | reverse complement strand
GGGCATCGTGGTCAACGCCGACGGCCGGGTGCCCCTCGACGAGGCCGGCCCCGCCTACAAGTCCTCCCAGGAGGTGGTCAACGCGGTGGTGACCGCCGGTCTGGCCGAGATCGAGCACCGGCTCCGGCCCCTGGCCTCGCTCAAGGCAGCGGATGCGCGGCCTCGGCGTGGCCGAAGGGACGCCGCGGAGCGGTAGCTCCGGGCCTGCCCCACCGGTCTGTGGGCGGAGAACGCTGCGCCCCACGGCGGCCGGGTTGAAATCGACGAGTACGTCCGGTCAGCGGTGCCTTTTCCCATCGTATAGCGTGGAGTGGTACGGTAGCCTGATGAGTGGGACCTACCAGACCACGGTGGGAGACCGGGGCCGGCTGGTGATCCCCGCCGAGCTGCGGGACCGAGCCGGCCTCACCGAGGGGACGACCCTCACCCTGATCGAGACGCCGGGTGGCCTCGTCCTGCTGACCCGCCCACAGCTGCGGGCGCTGGTGCGCGCTGACCTGGCCGGCCTGGACCTGGTGGGGGAGCTGCTCGCCGAGCGCCGGGTGGAGGCGGCCGCCGAGGGCGTGGGGTGAACGTCTTCGACGCCTCTGCGCTGCTCGCCTTCCTCCAGGGGGAGACGGGGGCCGCGGACGTCGAGGGGGCGCTCCAGGCCGGCGGCTGCTGTGGCGCCGCCAACTGGTCCGAGGTGGCCCAGAAGGTGAGGGCTCATGGCCGGAGTTGGACGCTGGCCCGGTCGCTCGTGGCCAGCTACGGCGTCCTGATCGAGCCCGTGACCGAGGCGGATGCCGAATGGGCGGCGGGGCGCTGGGCCCCGGGCGACGGCCTCTCCCTCGCCGACCGGCTCTGCCTGGCTCTCGGCGAGCGGCTGGACGCGGTGGTCTGGACCGCGGACGCCAGTTGGGGAACGGGCGGGCGGCTCCGCCAGGTCCGTCCCCCAATTGGCGGGCGAGGCCCGCTGAATTGACGCCGGAGCCTCTGCGCTGGTAGGATGCTCCCTCGCGCCCCCTCGGGCGAGATTGCGTCCATGCGCGCCCCGGAAGGGGTGCTGTTCAGTTCAGAACGGAGTTCTGTGCCCACCACCCAGCAGCTGGTCCGCAAGGGCCGGGTCCGGATCAACCGGAAGACCAAGGCCCCCGCGCTGCGCGGCTCGCCCCAGAGGCGCGGCGTCTGCGTGCGCGTCTACACGACCACCCCGAAGAAGCCGAACTCGGCGCTCCGGAAGGTGGCCCGGGTGCGCCTGACCAGCAAGGCTGAGGTGACCGCTTACATCCCGGGGATCGGCCACAACCTCCAGGAGCACTCGGTGGTGCTGATCCGGGGCGGCCGCGTCAAGGACCTCCCCGGCGTTCGCTACCACATCATCCGCGGCACCCTGGACACGGCCGGGACCAAGAACCGGAAGCAGGGGCGCAGCAAGTACGGCGCCAAGCGCGAAAAAGCGGCCAAGTAGAGATTCATTCGAAATGCCTCGTCGAGCCCGCGTCCAGCGACGCAACATCCTCCCGGACCCGATCTATGCGAGCCCGGCGCTTGCCAAGTTCGTCAACTGCGTGATGCTCGGTGGCAAGAAGTCGACCGCCCAGCGGATCGTCTACGACGCCTTCGAGAAGGTCAGGCGCTCCAGCCGGCGCGAGCCGCTCGACGTCTTCGACCAGGCCATGCGCAACGTGACCCCGGTGATCGAGGTCAAGCCCAAGCGGGTCGGCGGTGCCACCTATCAGGTGCCGGTGGAGATCCGCCACGACCGGCGCCAGGCGCTCGCCCGCCGCTGGGTCATCCGCTATGCCCGGGCCCGGGGTGGCAAGAGCATGGCCGATCGGCTGGCCGCCGAGTTGATGGACGCCGCCAACGGGGTGGGGGCGTCCATCAAGCGCAAGGAAGACACCCACAAGATGGCCGAGTCGAACAAGGCCTTCTCGCACTTCCGATACTGATCTGAGCTTGTGGTCCTGAACTGATGAGCACCGCCGTCGCCGGTCGCGCTGTCGCCCTGGAGAAGTACCGGAATATCGGGATCATGGCCCACATCGACGCGGGCAAGACCACGACGACCGAGCGCGTTCTCTTCTACACCGGGCGCATCCACCGGATGGGGGAGGTCCACGAGGGCGCCGCCACCATGGACTGGATGGTCCAGGAGCAGGAGCGCGGGATCACCATCACCTCGGCCGCCACGGCGGCGGAGTGGCGCGGCCACCGTATCAACATAATCGATACACCCGGGCATGTGGATTTCACCATGGAGGTGGAGCGCAGCCTCCGGGTCCTGGACGGCGCGGTGGCCGTGTTCGACGCCGTTGCCGGGGTCGAGCCCCAGACCGAGACAGTCTGGCGGCAGGCGGACCGCTACCAGGTCCCGCGGATCTGCTTCATCAACAAGATGGACCGGATGGGGGCCGACTTCTACGCCTCACTGCAGTCGATCAAGGACCGGCTCGGGGCCAACCCGATCCCCATCCAGCTCCCGATCGGCAGCGAGTCCGACTTTGTCGGGATGGTCGACCTGGTCAACATGACGACCATCGTCTATCTCGACGATCTGGGGACCACGAGCGAGCGCGGTGAGATCCCCGAGGCGATGAGGGCGGACGTGGCCAAGTGGCGCCACACCCTCATCGAGGCGGTCGCCGAGACCGACGACGGGCTGCTCGGCCGCTACCTCGAAGGAGAGGAGCTCTCCGCCGACGACATCCGCCGGGGGCTCCGCATCGGGACCATCAAGACCCAGCTGGTCCCTGTGCTCTGCGGCGCCGCCCTCAAGAACCGGGGCGTCCAGCCGATGCTCGACGCGGTCGTGGACTACCTGCCGTCCCCGCTTGATGTGCCCGCCATCGAGGGGCACGTCCCAGGGAAGGTGGAGCCCGGCCGCCGCCTGGCCAGCGACGATGAGCCCTTCGCGGCGATCGCCTTCAAGATCGCCAACGACCCCTTCGTCGGCAACCTGACCTTCTTCCGGGTCTACAGCGGCACCCTGAAGAGCGGCTCCTACGTCTACAACGCCACCCAGGGGCAGCGCGAACGGATCGGGCGCATCCTCCAGATGCACGCCAACCATCGCGAGGACATCGAGGAGGTCCGGACCGGCGACATCGCCGCCGCCATCGGCCTCAAGTCCACGACCACCGGGGACACGCTCTGCACCGAGGATTCGCCCATCGTGCTGGAGGCGATGGTGATCCCGGAGCCGGTGATCTCGGTCGCCGTCGAGCCCAAGACCAAGGCCGACCAGGACAAGATGGGCCTGGCCCTCCAGCGGCTCGCCGCGGAGGACCCGACCTTCCGGGTCCGCACCGACGAGGACAGCGGCCAGACCGTGATCTCAGGGATGGGCGAGCTCCACCTCGAGATCATCGTCGACCGGATGCTCCGCGAGTTCAAGGTCGACGCCAGCGTCGGCAAGCCCCAGGTCGCCTACCGGGAGACCATCACCATCCCGGCCCACGGCACCGGCCGCTTCGTCCGCCAGACCGGCGGCCACGGCCAGTACGGCCACGTNNGCCAACGGGGTGCTGGCCGGCTGCCCGGTCGTCGACATCAAGGTCACCCTGGTCGACGGCTCCTACCACGAGGTCGACTCCTCGGAGCAGGCGTTCCAGATCGCCGGCTCGATGGGCTTCAAGGACGGGATGCGCAAGGCCAAGCCGGCGCTCCTGGAGCCGATCATGAAGGTCGATGTACCCATGCCGGAGGAGTACATGGGGGAGGTCATGGGGGACCTTTCGGGCCGCCGGGGGCACATCCTGGGCATGGAAGGGCGCGGGACGACCCAAATCGTGCATGCTCTGGTGCCGCTGGCAGCGATGTTCGGCTATGCCACCGAGCTCCGCTCGATGACCCAGGGCCGGGCGGTTTACTCCATGGAATTCCACCACTACCAGCAGCTACCCTCTGGCCTTGCCGACGAGATCGTCGCCAAGGCCAGGTCGTGACCCGCGAGCCGGGCAAGCCAACCGGGAGCCAGCACAGGACCACCAGCGAGAAGCAGAGGAACTGAGAAGGCCATGGGCAAGAAGAAGAAATACACCAGTACCAAGCCCCACGTGAACGTCGGGACCATCGGTCACATCGACCACGGCAAGACGACGTTGACGGCTGCCATCACCAAGACTCTCTCTGAACGCGTCGGTGGGGCCAACTCGTTCGTATCGTTCGATCAGATCGACAACGCGCCCGAGGAGAAGGCGCGGGGCATCACCATTGCCACCGCCCACGTCGAGTACGAGACGGCCACCCGGCACTACGCCCACGTCGACTGCCCCGGGCACGCCGACTACATCAAGAACATGATCACGGGCGCCGCCCAGATGGACGGCGCCATCCTCGTGGTGGCCGCGACCGACGGGCCGATGCCCCAGACCCGGGAGCACATCGTGCTGGCCCGGCAGGTCGGCGTCCCCTACATCGTGGTCGCCCTCAACAAGGTCGACCAGGTTGACGACGAGGAGCTGCTCGAGCTGGTCGAGCTAGAGATCCGCGAGGTGCTCGCCCGGTACGACTTCAACGACGTGCCGGTGGTCCGGGTCTCCGCCCTCAAGGCCCTGGAAGGGGACAAGGAGGCGGGCGACCAGGTGATGGCGCTCATGGATGCCGTCGACAGCTACATCCCAGTGCCCGAGCGGCCCACCGACAAGCCGTTCATGATGCCCATCGAGGACGTCTTCTCGATCGAGGGTCGCGGCACCGTGGTCACCGGCCGCATCGACCGCGGGATTATCAAGGTCAACGAGCCGGTGGAGATCGTCGGCATCCGGGACACCACCAAGACGACGGTGACCGGCGTGGAGATGTTCCACAAGGAGCTGGACGGCGGCGGTGAGGCGGGCATGAACGTCGGCTGCCTGATCCGCGGCGTCAAGCGCGAGGACGTCGAGCGCGGCCAGGTGCTGGCCAAGCCGGGCTCCATCAACCCGCACACCAAGTTCAAGGCCCAGGTTTACGTCTTGAGCAAGGAGGAGGGCGGACGTCACACCCCGTTCTTCACCGGGTACCGGCCTCAGTTCTACATCCGGACCACCGACGTCACCGGCAGCATCGCTCTGCCCGAGGGCACCGAGATGGTGATGCCCGGTGACAACGTGGAGATGGGGGTGGAGTTGATCACCCCGATCGCCGTCGAAGACGGGATGCGGTTCGCCATCCGCGAAGGCGGTCACACCGTCGGCGCCGGCGCCGTCACCTCGATCGAGAAGTAGCGGTAGGGGAGAAGGCAGCGGCATCGCCATGGCGCAGAAAATTCGCATTCGGCTCAAGGCTTACGACCACCGGGTCCTGGATCAGGCCGCCTCGAAGATTGTCGAGACCGTGGTCCGTACCGGGGCGCATGTCGCCGGGCCGGTGCCTTTGCCCACCCGGATCAGCAAATGGACGGTCGTCCGCTCGCCCTTCATCGACAAGGACTCGCGCGAGCAGTTCGAGATGCGCACCCACAAGCGGATCCTCGACATCCTCGATCCCAACCCCAAGGTGGTCGATGCCCTGATGCGGCTCAACCTGCCGAGCGGGGTGGATATCGAGATCAAGCTCGGAGACCAAAGGTGATGCCGCTCATTTCCACCCAGCTCGGCGTCAGCTCCGCTGCTCGGGAGGTCACGCACGTCAGTGCGCTCCCTCCCTGTGCTGCTCGCTTCCTTGATCTGGGCGGCCTGAGCGGCATCAGGGACTTCCGTCATGTCTAAAGGACTGCTGGCGCGGAAGCTGGGGATGACCCAGCTCTTCACCGAGCAGGGCACGGTGGTCTCGGTCACCGTCCTCGAGGCGGACTCCTGCCACGTCGTGCAGGTGAAGACCCCCGGGGTCGACGGCTACGACGCGGTGCAGCTCGGCTTCGGAGAGAAGAAGCCCCGCCGCACCACCAAACCCGAGGCCGGCCACTTCAAGCGCGCCGGGACGCCGCCGCTCGCCCACCTCGCCGAGGTCCGCGACGCGGGCAGCCCCGCCGTGGGCACCCGGCTGTCGGTGTCGCTCTTCGAGGCAGGCGAGCGTGTCGACGTCACCGGCATCACCCAGGGCAAGGGCTTCGCCGGGCAGCACAAGCGTCACAACTTCCACCGCGGCCCGGTGAGCCACGGATCGCACAACATCAAGCAGGCGGGATCGATCGGCTCGACCGACGCCGCCCGCGTCTTCAAGGGGCTGAAGATGGCCGGCCATCTGGGCGCGTCGCGCGCCACCGTTCTCCGCCTCGAGGTGGTGCGCGTCGACCCCGAGCGCAACCTCCTGCTGGTGCGTGGAGCCGTCCCCGGGCACCGCCACTCCGTGGTCCTGGTCCGGGACAGCGAGCGCAGCGGAGCGCTGGTCTCATGAGCACCGCTCCGGTCGTCGACCTCACCGGCGAGAGCCAGGGGGAGCTCGAGCTTCCCGAGTCGGTCTTCTCCGTGGTCCCGCACGCCACCGTGATGCACCAGGCGCTGCTCCGCCAGCTCGCCAACGCCCGCCAGGGCACCCATGACAGCAAGACCCGCACCGAGGTGTCGGGTGGTGGCCGCAAGCCGTACCGGCAGAAGGGCACCGGTCGAGCCCGCCAGGGGTCGATCCGGGCACCTCACTACGCCGGAGGTGGCACCGTCTTCGGGCCCACCCCCCGCGACCACAGCCTGGCGATGCCGCGCAAGCAGCGGCGCCTTGCTCTGCGCAGCGCGCTGAGCGTCAAGGCCGCGGAAAGCCAGATCACGATCCTCGACAGGATCGAGCTGGAGGAGCCGAAGACCAAGGTGGTGACCGGATTCCTGCACGCTCTCGAGGCCGGCCGCCGGGTGCTGGTGGTGCTCGGCTCCCATCACGACGCCCTCGAGATGAGCGCCCGGAACCTCCCCGAGGTCCGGGTCATCCTCGCCGGCAACATCTCGGTGCGTGACCTGCTCACCGCCGACACGGTGGTCATGACGCGGGATGCCGTCGAGCACATCGCGGAGGCATGGGGATGAGCCAGGGACGCGCCTTCCACCAGGTCATCCTGCGGCCGATCTCGAGCGAGAAGTCGTACGCGGCCATGGGCGGGCTCAACAAGTACACGTTCGCCTGCCCCTCCCACGTGACCAAGATCGACATCCGCCGTGCCATCGAGGAGGCCTTCCCCGAGCAGAAGCTGACCGTGACCGCGGTCAACGTCATGGCCATCCACGGCAAGGTGCGCAGCCGCCAGTACCGGCGCGGCAGCGGCACCCGGCTGATCGGGAAGAGCCCCGACTGGAAGAAGGCGGTGGTGACGCTGGCTCCCGGGCAGAAGATCCCCGGACTGTTCGAGGGCGTATAGACCGATGCCAGTCAACAAATACAAGCCGACCAGCGCTGGCCGCCGGTTCATGGCCGTCAGCTCCTTCGAGGAGGTGACCAGCACCACCCCGGAGCGCAGCCTCACCGTCCACCTCAAGAAGGCGAGCGGCCGCAACAACACCGGCCGGATCACGGT
>PLNE01000081.1 GCA_003141695.1 Candidatus Dormiibacterota bacterium | reverse complement strand
TGAAAACCGCAAGGGCCGCCAAGCCCTCGGGGGTTCGAATCCCTCTCCCTCCGCCAAACAGCCTTGCAGGGCAAGGGCTTTCTGGGAATATGACGCATGGTGCGTATACGCCGTATTAGGCGTTTGCATCGCTCATCCCACTAACCATCCCACAGAGTCCACCCCTCACAACCGTCGGGCCTCCCCTCCGCGCCAGCTGGCGAGAGGCTCCAGAAGCCCGGCCTACGAAAGGCCGGCGGTCACGGTGGCGATGATGGCGGTGACCATGGTGCTTACTGCGGCGGTACCGATCCTCCGTCGTCTGAGCCCTACGACGGTTGCTCTAGCCCTCATCGATGTCGGCATCGAGGGGGAGGCGAAGATCGTCGGGAAGTTCGACCACGGTGAGGCCACGCGCCTCGGCGCGCAGTTGCATTGAGAGGTCGCCGGTCACGAGCAAGACGGGGCCCCCGCGCCGGTCAGCCAAGCGTTGGGCAACGATCATGACCTCTTCGTCCGTGTTCGGACAGGGGACGTGGCCGGGAGGATCAAGGACCACCTCGAGGCTGACGCCCTGACGAAGGTCGGCCGGCCCGCGCCCGCGCCCACGCCCGGCCAGGAGGCCTCGAAACGAGGCGAGCCGCTTGGCTGCTCTTGCTCTCAGGCGAGCCCGCCCCCCGTTCTTCTGGTTGTCCAGCTCTCCCAGGACCGCGATCGGAAGCAGAAGCCTCACCGCTGGCTGACCCAGTTGAGCAAGCCAGTCGATCTCGCCGATGGGCCTGAAGTGGAGGTAGACGTTGGTGTCCAGAACGGCCCGGGCCGCCGTGGTATCAGCAGCAGCGTCCTCTCTGATGAGGGCGTCCAGCTCCGCGAGTATCCGATCGCACCACGCCAGTTGCCACTCGACCTCATCCCCGATCAGTGGGAATGGGCGGGCACTGGATTCCGTCAGCTCCCGGATGTGCCAGTACCGCTCCGTCTGAAGTTGGTGTAGCCACCATTCGCCGACGAAGAAGGAACGGAGCCGCAGCTCGGCGCTCTCAATGGCGCGGAGGTACTCGTCCCGCGCGATTACGGCCGATTGGCCCCAGCCTCCTCCCCGCCGATTCCCGAGTTCGATCTTCAGCTGCTGTATTGCGGCTCGGGCCTGTTCGGGGGCGGCCCCGGGGAGGAGTTCCATGGCAGGTCAGTATCCGCCGACCGTGTCCCAGGGCGGGGCGCCCTTGACGCGCATCGAGCAAGACGAGCCATGGCCGGCAAGCTGCGCTCCGATTCCAGCCGCTGATTCCGGAACCCGCCGAGAACGAACCAGGGAGGCCCTTCTCAGCCGTCGTGGTCGTCCCGGCGGCTCGTCAACCCTGGTATGGGCCGAAGATCTCGCCAAGCGCTGTGTAGTAGCCCCCAAGGCCCGTACTCCCCCACCAGACGCCGGCCGCAAAGGCTCCCCCCACGCGCACATGAGCTCCCGGCACAGGTATGGCGAGGGTGGGTCCATCCAGGTCGTAGCACGCACCAGAAGGGTCCACGTCACAGGCCAGCTCCAGGTCGATGACCAGTGGGGTTTCGTCCTCACGTCTAAGAACGAGGTTGCGATCATGGAGGTCACGGTGGCAGATGCCAGAAGCGTGCATCCTCCGGACCAGCTCAAGGACGAGGGGACGCATCTCAGCACGGGACGCGCTGTCAGCCACCCTCCACCAGTTGTGGAAGGGGACGCCCTCGCGGGTCACCAGTTGCGTGTCGGTGAGCTCGACAATCTCGGGTGTCAGGCCGGCGGCGGCCAGGCGGGGGAGGAACCGGTGTGCCTGACCGCGGGCGTTCTCATCGCGAAACACCTGGCGGTGCCTCCCTCCTGGGTCACCGGTGTAGGCCATCAGCGATCACCTTTGAGCAGGGAGTGACACGGCTCCCCGATAGGTTCAAAGCGATCGCATAAGCCGAACGCGTGCCACTGTGCGGCCCGTAGAGGCCCGGAAGGCACGGCTCCCATCCTCTGATACCTCTGAGCTCGTGGCATCGACGGCGGAGCGGTCCGCACGAGACCGCCGGCGAGACCACCTCGAAACCGCACACCATCGTGTCAACGTCGGAGAGCCGTCGGTGGCGCTAGGACGCGCACCCCCAGCAATCACACCTTCCTAATGGTTGGGCTTGTGCCAAGCGCTCGGATGTCCGCGGCGATCCCGTCGGCGACCGATGAATCCACCACGATCTTGGTCATGAGCTGCGCGTAGCTGGCATTGCCATCGTCGATGGCGTTGGCTAGGTGACGGAGTAGCAGTTGGAGGCCATCGCGTTTTGTCTCCTCCGTCAAGCTTGTCATCAGGGTGAATGTGAGCTCCTGCTCCCCCTCTGCGGCCTGAGCCTCGCCTGCGCCAGTCATGCCCGGGCCCGAGCCACCGGTCGACCCGATCCCGATTCCACCAGCGGAATAGCCCGGCATCCCTTCATCACGCACGCCACCGAACAGACTGCCGTCTCCCCCGTGCTCCGTGTGGGAGCCGTCGGCAGGCACTTCAGAGGTCCCCGGCTTCGCCAGGCGCAGGCTGGACTGCCCAACCCCGATATCACCAGGCCGTGTGACAGCGCGGTCGAGTTCGTCCGCACCAATGAGCCGTAGAGCCCCGACCTGGAGCGCCTGGAAGATAGCCCGCTGAAGGTCGCCGTCACCCCCGGGTAGCAGTGGCATCCGTGGAGCGCTCCAGAAGAGGTCGCGCACCTCGTCGAGCGGCCGCCCGTAGTCGCCGTCGTTCAGGTTGTGGCACAGGGCCTTCGCGTCGAGCGCACCGATGTCGAACGCCTTGCCCTGTCCAACTAACCTCGATCTTTCACTGAGGTAGC
>PLNE01000049.1:249-2620 GCA_003141695.1 Candidatus Dormiibacterota bacterium | reverse complement strand
CCGGCGCCCTCGCATCGCCCGCAGTCCCGTCACGCGCCTAACCTCCGCAGCCGCCCAGCGGGTTCGCGGAGTTGCTGATCGTCGTGTTGTTGAGGCAGGCGGTCCGGCTGTTGACGAACGCCATGATCCCCACCACGAGGAGGGCCATGATCACCATGGCCGCGACCGCCCAGATCGCGACCTGGATCATCTCCACGCCGCGCTCGCCGGCGCGGCGGCGCGACGTCCGCCCCCTCACGCCGGGTTGTGCCGCGCGCTGTCTTCTGAACCGCACCATGTCGCCGCCTCCTTCCTCGTCGTTGTCCGCTTGATCCGTTACTTCAAGAGCGTGAGAAATGCCGGTGCCGCCAGGAACAGGGTGAAACCCACCAGTGGCAGGACGCTCACCGCCGCCATCTGCTCGCTGGCCACGTGCTCCTCGGCCTCCACCCGGATCAGCCGCCGGCCGCGGAGCGTCTCGCTGAAGGTCTGCAGGGACTCGGCGATGCGCGCACCGTCCTGGCCGGCCAGGGCAACCCGCGCCGCCAGCTCCTCGAGGGTGTCGAGACCCAGCTCACCGCCGAGCCGGCCGAGCGCATCCCAGGGCCGCTCCTGACCGATGCGCGCCTCGCTGAGCGCAGCGCGGAGCTGCACGAACCCCCAGCTGTCACCGGCTCCGGCACCGTCCTGGAGGGCCGCCTCGATGCCGCGGTTGGCGGTCAGCGACATCGCCACGGTCTGGACGAAGACGGTGAGATCGTCGACCATCTCGCGGCGGCGGGTGACGGCATTGCTGCGCACCACGAGGTCGGGAGCGATGAAGCCGCACAGCCCGAGGACCAAGGCCAGCCACAGCGGGATGGCGAGGGGGATGGCGATGGTCGTCTGGAGCACCCCACCGGCGACGCCCAGCACGGTGGCAAGCAGGAGCGGCAGGACCAGGCCGGTGAGACCGCTCGCCAGCTTCTCCGCGACGTGTCGCTCCTCGGTCTGTCCCACGACGGCGAGATCCTCGGGGCTGACCAGCCCTCCGAGCACCCGGAGACCGAGCGCTCCGGAGCGGCGCAGCAGCGCTCCCGCGAGCGGCGTCCCGGCCCGGATCAGGGCGGAGGGCTGGGCGATCCGCCGCGTCGCGAGCGGCGGGGGCTCGGGGAGGAGACGCAGCCGGGCCATGCCCTCGGCGAGGCTGGTCCGTGCGGGCATGGCGCCGAGGAGCAGCAGCCAGAGGCCGATGCCGAACCCGAGCGCGGGGAGGAGCCACGGGATCATTGCGGGGTCTCCGGGGGCGCGAGCAGCCGGCGGGGGGCCCGTATCCGCCCCACCCGGTCCATGGCCCAGATCGAGAGGGCCATGATGCCGACCACCACGAGCAGGAGCAGCTGCCCGCCCGGCGTCGCGTACGGGGCCACGTAGGTGCGGTCGACCACGGCGAGCAGCAGGGCGATGGCGATGGTCAGCCCGATGATCATCCGCCCGGTCCAGAGCACACCAGAGCGGCTGGCATCCACCCGGCGCCGCAGGTCGACCTCGGCCCGGCCCCCCGCCGCCACCGACCGGAGCACCCGGCCGAGCTGCTCGGACTCGCCGAGGCGAAACGCCATCACCAGCTGATCGCAGATGGGGTCCGCCATGACCCCGGCGAAGGCCGCCAGCGCCTCGGCCATGCTGACCCGGCCACCCAGCTCGGCGGCCAGGATCTCGGTCTCGCGCCGGACCGACCGGGGTGCCACCTGGGCGGCGGACCTCACCACCGCCTCCAACCCCTGGCCGCTGCCCTCCAGCATGTCGGCGAGCAGCTCGATGAACTCGATCAGGCCGACGGCACGCTGCATGTGCTGCCGTTCCGCCTGGCGCCGGGTCACCATCTGGGGGATCTGCCAGCCGGCGACGGCACCGGCGAGCGCCAGCACCGGCCACCCGGTGGCGAGCCCCAGCACCGCGGCGCCGAGAGCGGCCGCGGTGATCCGGAGTGCGATCTGATCCGGCACCAGCCGCCGCCGTGGCGCCGTCCGCGCGGCCGCGCGTCCTCGGAACGCCACGTACACCACCAGCAGGCCGAGGCCGAGGCAGAGGCCGAGGGCGACCCCGAGCAGGGTGGCGTCCATCAGGCGTACAGCTTCTGAGAGCGGGCGAACCACACCGAGTCGTCGTACCCACAGGCGGCGAGCACCTCACGCCGGCGGTCGCTCAGGGGATTGACCCACTCCCGCCCCTCCGGGCCCACCCGCATCAGCTCGCTGCGGGTCACGCTGCCGTCCCGCACCCCGGTGACCTCGACGATCGAGCTGATCAGCCGGCGCCGGTGTCCCTGGCGGTCGCGCCGGGCCGTGATCTGGATGACGAAGTCGATGGCGTCGGCGATCATGTGGGCGCTCGCCTCCATCGGGGTCCT
>PLNE01000049.1:0-179 GCA_003141695.1 Candidatus Dormiibacterota bacterium | reverse complement strand
TGCATCGCCACGCAGTTGGGATGGGCGTCGACGTCGCGGTCGAGATGGAGCTCGTACGTGTCCTCCACGGTCACGATGCGCACCTCGGGAGGGATGCACGAGGCGAGCGCCAGGGCGGTGGTGGTCTTGCCGGCGCCGGTCGCCCCCGAGATCACCACGGTCTGGCGGCCGGCGATGGC
>PLNE01000186.1 GCA_003141695.1 Candidatus Dormiibacterota bacterium | reverse complement strand
CTCTTCGCCGGCATCGCCGCGGCCATCCCGATGATCGGCGCATTCCTCGGTGTCGTCCCGGCGGCGCTGCTCGGCTTCACGGTGTCGCCGGAGTACCCCGTGCTGGTCCTGGTGGTGCTGGTGGTGATCCAGTTGGTCGACGCCAACACGGTCGTGCCGGTGGTGATGAACCGCGTGCTCGCGCTTCCCGCCCTGGCGGTGGTCCTGGCCCTGGTGGTCGGGTGGGCGCTCGCCGGCCTGATCGGGTCGCTCCTCGCCGTACCGATCGCCGCCGCCCTGCAGGTGCTGGTCTCCCGGGTGCTGGTGCCCTACATCCACCACATCCAGGGACGTCCCGACCCGGCCTACCTCGCCGCCTTCGGTAGGACACCGACCCCCGACGGGCCGGGCGTCCCCGCTGAGGGGACGGTCCACAAGTAGTCGGGCGCGCCCCGGAGGTCTGACCGTGGGAGAGACGGCGAGCACACTGTCGCGGCGGCGCGCCGCGGAGATGCGGCTCGTCGTCGCCGCCGTCGCGCTCGCGGCACTGATCGTCTACGCCGTGCTCTGGCTCCAGGTCTCGCCGGCGCGCGAGCGGGGCACCGACTTCTCCGCCTCCTACGTCGCGGCGCTCGTGGTACGCGAGGGCGATGGAGGCCAGATCTACAACCAGGGCGTGGAGGCGGCCAAGCACGCCGCGATCCTGCTGCCCGGCTACCGGGTCAACCTTCCCTTCATCACCCCGCCGACCACGGCGCTGCTGGCGATCCCGCTCACCTTCCTGGACCCGGGCGCCGCCTTCCGGCTCTTCAGCATCCTCCAGCTGCTGCTGCTGGTCGCGGGCGTCGCCGTCGCGGCCCGCGCCGGACCGTGGCCCGGCGGGAGCCGTTCCGCACGGTGGGTGGCCGCCGCGGCGGCGGTGGCCGGCTCCGCCACCCTGCCGCTCCTCCTCCTCGGCCAGTGGGACGGGCTCTGCGCATTGGGGCTCGCCCTCGCCTACACCTCCTGGCGGCGAGATCGGCCCTTCTCGGCGGGTCTCTGGCTCGCCCTCGGCTTCGGGATCGCCAAGCCCCACCTGGCGATCGGCCTGCTCGCCTTCGCGATCGGCCGGCGCGACCGGCGCGCGCTGCTCGGCATGGTGACCGGGGCCGTGGCGCTCATCGCCGTCTCGGTGGTCGCCGTAGGGCCGAGCGCGACCCTCGGCTTCCTCGGGGCGTCCTCCTTCGCGCTGGGCAACACCCCGGCGGCAAGCACCCTCGGCCTGCTCGGGCTGGCCGCGTCGTGGCTCGGCTCGGGTTCGGCGGCGACGGGGATCGCCATCGGCGGCGGGGTGCTGGGGATCGCCGCCTGCGGCCTCCTGGGCTGGCGCAGCCACGGCCATCCCGACCGCCTCGAGGCGACGCTCGCCGCAGCCGCCGCACTCTCCCTGCTGGTGGCGCCGCACCTCCTCGCCCACGACCTGGTGGTGCTGGCGCCCGCGTTTGTCTGGGTCGCCGCCCGGGCCGCCCACCTGGACGCGCCGCGACCCTGGCCGGGACGCGCCGGGATGTACGTGGTGGTGGGCTGGCTGGTACTCGCTCTCCTGATCGCGCTCGACACCGGCGCCGGCGGACCCGCACCGCCGGGGCGCCTCGTCCCCTGGGGCCTGATGGCGGTCGCCGCCGTGCTCGCGGTGTGGCAGGGACGGCGCGGAGAAGAGCCCAGGGCGAAGCTGGCGGCGGAGCCGGCGGAGAGCGCAGATACCGGTAGCTGAGCATCTCACCGACACCCAGGCCGTTGCCCGGGACCGCCACGCACGACGCCCCGAGGGGTAGCCGCTCCGCCGTACATCACGCTGCGATGGCCGGATCAGCGGTCCCGTCTGACGGCCTGGAGGGTGTAGCTGTGCGCCACGCGCCAGGGGCGGTCCTTGATCCGCCACTCCTTGTCGGCCAGCTGCTCCATCCGTCTGGGCAGCGCTTGCCAAGGCACGCTGTCGTGCTCCGTCAGGGCGGTCAACTCCATGCCCGCATCGAGCAGCGCGGTAACGATCTCGCCCATCCCATGGTTCCACTGGTGGGTGACGGATTGGGTGAAGACTGCCGCCGTCTCGACGTAGGTGCCGCTCTCCTCCCAGACAAGGGGCTCCTCTCGCTCGAAATAGGGATAGTCAACGAGCAGCAGGTCGTCGGTTCGCAGATCGTCGAGCGCCCACAGCATCGGGTGACCCTCGCGGATGAACAAGCGTCCGCCCGGCCGCAGGAGTTCCGCAACCACCTGCCCCCAGCGGCGGACTGAGGGCAGCCAGCAAAGCGCGCCGATGCCTGTGTAGACCAGGTCGAACCGCTCGCGTCCCAGAACCTCCGGCGCGTCGTACACCTCAGCCTCGACAAAGTCGACGGGATCACCGGTCCGCTCAGCCAGTCGGCGACCTTCCGCAAGCGAGGCGGATGAGAAGTCGAGTCCTGTCACTCGGGCACCAAGACGCGCCAGCGAGATCGTGTCCGTGCCGATGTGGCATTGCAGATGCACCGTGCGCAGTCCGCTGATGTCGCCCAGACGCGGTAGGTCGAATCGGACAACTCTGCTGATGAACTGAGGGTCGGCTACGAATCTGTCGACTGAGTAGTCGGGCGAAGCTGCATGCGCTGGAGCGCGCTCATCCCAGTTCGCCCGGTTGAGGGTCCGGTAGTCGTCTGGCATGCGAGACACTCTCCCACAAACCAGTTCGGCACTCCAAGGTCACGCGGTCGCCGGCTCACCGCGACCTCCGCGGACGACGACCCACAGCACCACCGCGGCGGCGACGATGAGCGCCGGCTCCACGGTGAGAGCGCGCACCACCCCGACGTGGTCGGAGAGGACGCCGAGGAGGAGCGGGGCGGTGCCGATCGCCAGTCCGACCGCGACCTGGGTCCTGGCCATGGCCTGGTCCGTCTTGCCCCCACCCGCGCCCAGGGCCATCGCCAGGCTGAGCGGGTAGAGGTTGCCGACGCCCAGGCCGGTGACGAAGAGGGCGATGGCCGAGAGGACGGCCACCCGGCCGAGCCAGAGCGCGAGGAACCCGGCCATGGCGACCACCAGGGCAAACCCGATGACGCGATCGGCCCGCCCCGGCCGGCGGGTCAGCCGGGCGCCGACCAACCGCCCTGCCAGCTCGCCGGCCACGAAGAGGCTCAGGACGATCGCTGCGGCTCCGGTCGACAGCCCGACGCTGATGTGGAGCAGAGCAACACCGTAGAAGATGACCGCGAACTCGATGCCGACGGCCAGGGCCACCAGCAGACAGGGGCCCCAGAAGCCCCGCGGCAGACGGCGGGCCGCGGAAGTGGGGGGGGAGGGTTCGGGGAAGGCGGTGTGACGCAGCAGGACAAAGAGCACCGCCAACGCCAGCACCGGCACCAACAGTGCGGGGCGCCAGCCGGCGGCGGTGCCGGCGAGCACACCCAGCAGCGCCGGCACCACCACACCGGTGCCACTCGCGCCGACGTTGCCCTCGAGGAGGGCACGGTCCCGCTGCCGCCCGTGGCGGTCAGCCAGCGCCACCGAGCACCCGGCGCCCAGGTAGGTGCACCCGACGCCCAGGACAAACGCGGCGAGCAGGGTGACGACGACCAGGTGGCCAACGAAGAAGAGCAGCGCACCGAGCACCGTGGCGGCGGCGGAGAGCCAGAAGACCCGATGGCGGCCCGCCCTGCGGGTCAAGCGATCGAAGGTCATTCCGGTGACCACCGCCCCCACGGAGAAGATGGTGGAGTGCAGGCTGGCGACGGTGTAGGAGAGATGCAGCTCCTGATGGAGGAAGGCGAGCACCGGGCCCAGGGCGTAGAGATAGAAGGCATAGGACGAGA
The DNA here is from genome assembly GCA_003141695.1 of Candidatus Dormiibacterota bacterium. Lineage (GTDB taxonomy): Bacteria > Chloroflexota > Dormibacteria > Aeolococcales > Aeolococcaceae > Changshengia. Next base: position 10,462 of record PLNE01000186.1, on the reverse strand, counting down.
GGCTGATGTAGGCGAGCCAGGTGAGCCGGTCGCGAGTGAAGCGCGGGGCCTCCGCCCCGCTCAGGGACGCCACCGCGGAGGCCGCGAGCCGGTGAGCTCGCGCACCGCGACGCGAGACCTCGGCCGGATGGTGAGGCGGTCCTCCCCCTCGGGGTGCCGGGCGCCGAAGGCGAGGGTGTGCCGAACCCAGTCGAGCGAGCGGCCCAGCACCTCGGCCAGCTCGTCGTCGTCGAGGCCGCGCCGCGATTTGACCCGGCGGATGGCGGATGCCACCCGGGCGAGATCCGGCTCGTCCAAGTCGATCTCCTCGAGGAGGCGGAGCCCGGAGAGGTCGCCGGCCGCCACCCCGGCACGCGCCAGGAGATGGTCGGTGACCGCCTCGTAGGCGTCCACCGCCGCCCGCAGCGGTCGGTCGCGAGCGGTCCCGAACATCTCGGCGTGCTCCCGGACGGTGAGGCGCTGGTCGTTGGCCTCGGAGATGCGCGAGCTGTGCGGGATCACGACCGGGCAGACCAGGTCGCCGAAGCGGTCCTGGAGATTCTCGATGACCTCGGCGTCGGCCACCCCGTTGTGCTGGCGCCGCCAGATCGTGATCAGGGAGCGCTGGAGCAGGTCGCCCGTCTCCAGGCCCAGCTCCTCACGCACCCGGACGGCGGTCTGGAGCATGTCCCCGGCGTGCCGGGCGTCCGGCGAGCTGGCGGTGGTCGGCATCAGGAGCTGGTCGGCGGCCACCAGCACGGCGGCGATGACCGGCTCGGAGTGGCCGGTGTCGATCACCGCCCAGTCGTAGGCGCCGGCGACGACCGCGAGGCAGCGCTGGATGAGGAAGGGGCCGCCCTGGGCCGACTGGAGCACCAGGTCCGCGTCGGCGAGCCGGGGCGAGCTGCCCAGGAGGTCCAGGTTGTCGGAGACCGAGCCGATGTAGGGGCGGGGGTCAAGCGACGCGGGCGGGTCCGCCAGCACGGCGTCGAGGCCCATGCCGGCGAGGCGGGGGCCGCGGGCGTAGCGGGTGAGGTCGGCCTGCTTGTCCGCATCCACGGCGAGCACCCGCAGCCCCCGGCGGGCCAGCTCGGCGGCGACCTGAAAGGCCAGGGTGGACTTTCCCACCCCACCCTTGTTGGCGGTGACCGCGAGTACCCGCATCACCGGAGCTGCTGCGACGTTACGCTACCTGTCACCGAACCTCGTGAGTACGCGCGGAACAGGACGTTGAAAGACACGCCGCACCCGAGCGGCGTAGCGTGGACACTACGGTAAGGGCGACTCGGGTGTCAACTCAGGGTCTGGGGGGAGGCCGCAGACGGATCGCCGGCGCCTGCAGGTCGCATCGAACGGGCCACATAGACCGCGATGTCGTCGACCGCCATCCGCTCCTGGGCCCCCCGGGCGGCGATCCCCTCGTCGAACATGGTCCGGCAGAAGGGGCAGGCAGTTACCACCCCGGTCGCCTCGGTCTCGATGGCCTGATCGACACGGCGGTGGTTGACCCGCGGCTGTGGCTCCTCCATCCACATCCGTCCGCCTCCCGCGCCGCAGCACATCCCCTCACGCCGGCTCCGCTTCATCTCCACCACCCTCATCCCGGGGATGCGCTCGAGGATGTCGCGCGGCGGCGCGAAGATGTCATTCCACCGGCCCAGGTAGCAGGAGTCGTGATACGTCACCGTCTCCTCGATCGGCCGCTCCAGGACGATCCGCCCCGAGGTGATCAGCCGGTCGATCAGCTGAGTGTGGTGGATCACCTCGTAGTGACCGCCGAGGTCGGGGTATTCGTTGGCGAATGTGTTGAAACAATGGGGGCAGCTCGTGATGATGCGGCGAACTCCGTGCCCCGCCAGCACCTCGATGTTCTGCTTTGCGCGCTCCTGAAAGAGGTATTCGTTGCCGATCCGGCGTGCCGGGTCGCCGGTGCAGCGCTCCTCCCCTCCGAGGATGGCGAAGTCGACGCCGGCGACCTGGAGGATGCTGACCAGGGACGTGGCGATGCTCCGCGCCCGCTCATCGTAGGAGACGGCGCAGCCGACCCAGTACAGATACTCGGCATCAGGTTTGTCGCTGATGCGCGGGACGTCGAGGCCGATCGCCCAGTCGGCGCGTTTCTGGTGCGAGATGCCGTAGGGGTTGGAGACGTTCTCGATAGCGCGCAGGGCAGCCTCGGCCTGGCGCGGCATCCGCGATTCGTCGAGCACCAGATGGCGCCGCATCTCGGCGATCTTGGGAACGTGCTCGATGAACACCGGGCACTGGTCCATGCACGCCCCGCACATGGTGCACGCCCAGAGCGTCTCCTCGCTGACGACACCACCGATCAGGGGGCGCTCGCCGCCGTTCCTGCCCACGGCGGCGGCCACCTGATCGGGAGACAGCCATGACGGCTGGAAGCTGCCGGGAAGGTCGGGGACGGATCCCGGGCCGCCGCCGGTCACCCACATCACCGGCTCACCGGCACGCTGCCCCTCCGCGGAGGCCGTCTCCTGTTCGGGGTGGGCAGCGTGCCGCGTGGCGCCGTAGCCACCCTTGAGCTGCTCGTAGGCGGCGTCCCGCAGGTCGGTGATCAGCGTCTTGGGGGAGAGCACCTTGCCGGTGAGGTAGGCGGGGCAGTGCGACTGACACCGGCCGCACTCCGTGCAGCTGTAGAGGTCGAGCACGTCCTTCCACGAGAAGTGCTCGAGGGCGGCGGCACCGAAGTGCTGATCGCTCTCGTCCGGCGACGACATCACGGCGTCGATATCGATGGGACGCAGCCGTCCCTTCGGCTTCTCGTCGCGGAGGACCACGTTGAAGGCCGCCGTGACGATGTGGAGATGCTTGCTGTAGCCGAGGTAGACGACGAAACCGAAGACCAGGAGGAGATGGCCCCAAAAGAAGACTCCGTGGAGCGCAGTGAGCGCGCCGCTGCCGGATCCGAGCGGCGTGAAGAGATGGCTGAGCGCCGAGGCCACGGGCCGGTCGGCTGCCAGCGCCTCGGGGGAGTGCTCGGCGATGAGGGTCGCGTAGTTGAGCTCCATACAGGCGAGAAGCGCCGCGATCCAGACGAGGATGAGGAGCGCGTCGCGGCGATGGCTGCCGCGGAAGCGAGCGGGCCGGATCACCAGCCGGTTGATCAGGGCGAGCAGCACGCCGGTGAACGCGAGGACGCAGAAGAGGTCCTGGAGGTAGGCGAGCGCGGGGGCGATGAAGGGGATGGTGTCGAGCCGGACGCCGACCACCAGAGCCTCGACGATCCCCTGGGCGATGGCCGTGAGCAGGACCAGGAAGCCCCAGAAGATCAGGGCGTGGAGCACCCCCGCGTAGGGCCAGCGGAGCAGCCGTCCCTGGCCGAGGACGTTCCCGAAGAAGGCGCGCACCTGCCCCGGGATGTCGCCGCCGCGCCGGTCGGGGCGCCGCGATTGGCGCATCAACTGGACCAGGCGCCGCCATCTCAGCGCGGTGAGTGTGAACGACGTGCCGGCCAGCACCACCAGGGCAATGGGGCTGATGATTGGGACGATCATTGGCAGCCGCGCCAATGGGCCGGATGCGCGGAGGCCATGCGACCCGCGGCCGGCGCGAGGGGCCTCACCGGCCGCGCCAGGTGGGCGGGCGCTTCTCCAGGAAGGCGGAGAGTCCCTCGCGGGCGTCCTCGCTGCTGAGCACCCGGACAAACTCCTCCCGCTCGCGGCGCAGCCCGTCTTCCAACGGTCGGTCCAGGCCGACGTGGACCGCGCGCTTGATGGCGGCGACGGCGAGCGGCGGGCGCCGCGCGAGCAGGCCGGCCAGGGCCAGCGCCTCCTGGCGGAGATCGGCGAGGGGGGCGACCCGGGTGACCAGGCCGCATTCGAGCGCCCGGGCGGCGTCGATCGGCTCCCCGGTAAGGAGCATCTCCAGCGCACGACCCCTGCCCACCAGACGGGGCAGCCGCTGGGTGCCCCCCCAGCCGGGCATGATGCCGAGCTTGATCTCGGGCTGACCGAAGCGGGCGTTCTCGCTGCAGATGCGCAGGTCGCAGGCCAGGGCGATCTCGCAACCGCCGCCCAGGGCGTAGCCGTTGACCGCGGCGACCACCGGCAGACGCGACGCCTCCAGCCTCCGAGTCAGTTCGACAGAAGCCGTGACGTCGTCGGCGTCGCGGGGGAACTCGGTCAGGTCGGCGCCGGCCGAGAAGTAGCGGTCGCCGTCGCCGGTAAGCACCAGCGCAAGGCAGGCAAGGTCCGCCTCCGCCGCGGTGAGGGCCTCCAGCAGCGCTCCGGCCACCGCGCGGCTGATGGCGTTGACCGGCGCATGGGTGATGGTGACGAGGGCGGTCGCGCCCTCGCGTTCGACACGGATCGGGTCGGCGGTCTCGGGCATGGATGCGCACGCTAACCCACGCGGCGGCTCTCGTGGGGCACCCGGACTCGCTGCGGGCCGCGGTGGGGCCATGATCGGTGGCGATGACCGACAAGCCCGAGCCGATCCCGCCTCCCCTCCTCCCGTCCCGGGTCGGCCCGGAACGGCTCCGCGACCTGGAGGCGGCCGCCCTGGACGCCGAGGCGACCCGGCTCGCCGAGGCCGAGCGCGCGACCCGGACCGCGATGTCCCCGTACGACCGCCAGCTGCGCGAGCTCCATGCCCGCCAGGAGGAGATCGCCACCGAGCGGCGTCGCCGCGAGCGGGCCGGGCGCCATGCCGCGCGCATCGCCGTCCGGGAGATGGCCGGGAGCGGCGAGATGCCGGGCCTGGCCGACGCCCTGCTGGCGGAGCCCTCACCGCTTCCGGAGGAGAGACCGCTCTCCGAGGTGCGAGCGTTCCTGAGGAGCGGCGGCCAGGTCGGCTTCGGCTACCCCACCCGTCCCGGGGTGCTCGGCTTCACGGACGGCCGCCAGCTCCGCAACGCCGCGACTTGGGGGGAGGCACGGGCCCTCTACGCCGACGGCTGGGANNGCCCTCCTGAGGGCGACGCGCGGGGGCAGCCCCGCGCGGACTGCCGCTTCGGGCTACAGGCGCTCGAATCGGTCGACCACGAGCACGAAGACGGTGGCGCCGCCGACCTCCACATCGACCGGAGGCGGCGCCGCCGGCCCGGCCGCGGCGGGGGCCTGGAGCCGTTCGTTGCGCCGCTTGGCGCGGCCCCGGATCAGCTCGATGACCTTGTCCACCTGGGTGGCCTCGACACCGATCAGGAGGGTGGCGTTTTCACGGTCCAGGAACCCGCCGGAGCTGCCCAGGCGAGTGCACGCGAAGCCGGCGTCGTTCAGGGCGGTGACGCAGCTGTCGGCGTCCTTGTTGTGGAGGACGGCGAGGACCAGCCTCACCGGGGTTCTCCGCCCGCGTCCGACGCCGCAGCGTGTCGCTCGGCGAGCCGCCGCAGGGCCACCCCGCTGATCTCGGCGAGGACGACCGCGGGCGGACGGCTGGCGTCGATTCTGACGATCCGTCCCGGATCAGCGGCGGCCAGCTCGACGAAGCCCTGCTGGACGGCGTTGTGGAAGCCGTCGGCAGCGGTCTCGAAACGGTCGAGAGGGAGCTGCTGCGAACGCTGGCGCTCCTCGGCGGTCGGGCGGGGAAGCTCGAGCAGGAAGGTGAGGTCCGGCCAGACGTCCATACAGGCCTGGGTGTGCAGCCATCGCAGCGCGGGGACGGGAAGACCGCGCCCGGCGCCCTGGTAGGCGAGCGTCGAGTCCGCGTAGCGATCGGCGATCACCACGGCCCCGGCCTCGAGCGCCGGGAGGATGCGCTCGCGGAGGAGCTGGACCCGCCCCGCGATGAAGAGCAGCGCCTCGGTCCAGGGGTCGATCCGGACCTGGTGATGCTGGAGCAGGTAGCCGCGGACCAGGTCACCGAGCTGGGTGTCGCTGGGGCGCAGGGCGACGACGTCGCGGCCCGAGCGGCTCAACTCGCCGGCAAGCGCAGCCCCCTGGGTGCTCTTGCCCGCTCCGTCGATCCCCTCCAGAGAGATGAAGAAACCGGGCCAGGACGACACGGTCACGGAGTATGAGCCCCACGCGCCAAGCGGCGCGGTCGTCAGGAGGCCGGCGTAGCGAGGATGACCAGGTACCGGTTCGGCTCCTCGCCCTGGCTCCGGGCGACCATCTCGTGCTGCTCAACCAGCTCGTGCTGGAGCCGGCGGACGTAGGCGTTCTGGGGCGCGAGGTCCACCTCACCCCCGATCTGCCGGGCCCGGTCGATCCCCTCCCGCGCCTCCTGGAGCGCCGACTCGGTGGCGTCGGGCGGGGCGACGCCGTAGACCCGGGAGAGAGCGCCCTTGATCTGGGACACGGTGTTGCTGCGCAACACCTCGATGGGGATGCCCGACGACTCGGCGAGCCGGACCGGCGAATCCTTCCGCCGGTAGTAGTTCTTGAGGGTCAGGACGACGTCGGAGTCCTCGACGTGGTGCTGGATGCGCACCGGAAGCTTGAGCTCGCGCACCGACTGCTCGAGGTAGCTCCGCGAGACCCCGTAGGGAAAGACCGACAGCGGCGGTGTGAGGCGGGGCGAGCCGTTGCCCCCGCGCTCCCCGGGCTCGCGGCGGCTGCGCTGCTGGTTGGCGATGTACTGCTCGACGTCGAAGCCGCCCCGGCGGTGCTCACGCTCTCGTGGCCGGCGTCCCCCACCGCCGAAGGGCGGGGGCTCGAACTGGCTGGGTGGCCCCCCCGTCTCGATCCGGCTGATGATCTGTCCCGCCTCGCCGCGCATCCGGATCTGGGGTGGCTTGTACTTGCCGCGGAGCGCCTCGTCGACAGTCTCGGCCACGGGCATGTGGACCGCCACCCGATCGCGCTGCTGGATCTCGACGAGGACGTCGAAGGTGGGCGGCGCCTTGCGTTCGAGCACCGACTTCTGGGTGCCCCGGCGGCGCGCCTCCTCGTCGGAGAGGGTGACGGTCTGGATGCCGCCGAGCAGGTCGTTGAGGGTGGGGTTGACCAGCAGGTTGTCGAGGGTCATGCCGTGGGCGGTGCCCACCAGCTGCACCCCGCGCTCGGCGATGGTCCGGGCCGCCGCCGCCTCCAGCTCGGTGCCGATCTCGTCGATGACGATGACCTGAGGCATGTGGTTCTCCACCGCCTCGATCATCACGGCGTGCTGCTTGGTCGGGGTCTGCACCTGCATCCGCCGGGAGCGCCCTATCCCGGAATGGGGGATGTCGCCGTCACCCCCGATCTCGTTGGAGGTGTCCACAATGACGACCCGCTTGCCCTCGTCGTCGCTCAGCACCCGGGCGCACTCGCGGAGCATGGTGGTCTTCCCGATGCCGGGGGCTCCCAGCAGGAGGATGCTGCGGCCCTGGATCACGATGTCCTTGATGATGTCGATGGTCCCGGTCACCGCGCGGCCGACGCGGCAGGTGAGGCCCACGATGGCTCCGGCGCGGTTGCGGATCGCGCTGATGCGATGCAGGGTGCGCTCGATCCCGGCGCGGTTGTCATCGCCGAAGTCGCCGACGCGCTGGACCACGTACTCGATGTCGGCGTTGGCGACCGGCACGCGGTCGAGGAGGACCTCACCGTCGACGAAGCGCGCCTCGGGCTCGCGGCCGAGGTCGAGCACCACCTCGAGCAGGTCCCCGCGGTCGGCCGCGGCCGCCTGAGCGGCGAGGGCGATCCGGGGCGGGAGGGCCGCAAAGAGGAGGGCCAGCTCCTCGGCCCAGCCGGGACCGTATTCGCCTCGCGTACCGCCGGCTCCTCCGCTCAGAGCCGAAGCCTGCGGTTTCACTCTTCGCTCCGTCACGGGCGGTAGGGCGCGGGTGTCCCGGAACCGGGCGTCTTCGGTCCGCGGGGGACTATGGGAGCGGCGATCGCTCGCTCCTCCGGCTGAGCACCCGGAGCGATGGAGAGGTCTCCCCGACGGGCACGGTCTGGGCCAGGTGCGCGCGGACGAGCACCGGCTTCTTGCGCGCCGGCTCGGCCCGGAACCTGACCTTGCTGGCGAGGTCCCTGACCAGCAGCACCTGGGTGCCGTAGATCGCGAATCCGCGGTGCTGGAGGCCGCGGATCAGCTCGGAGTCGTAGTGACGGAGCACCGAGGAGACCGGGCCGGGGGGCAGCTCCCGGAGTGCGGCGTCGATCACGGCCTCGCGCAGCCGCGGATGGTGACCGTCGCACATCAGGGAGATCAGGGTGGGGCGGGTCGCCGACGCGGGCCGGATGGCCGCCCAGGCCACCACCCCCGGCTCCTCGACCACGAAGTGGCGGACCTCGTCGCGATTGATCCGAGTCAGGGCCCCCTCCGCGAAGGCTGCCTGCCAGACCTTGAGGGAGGACCCCTCCAGGCTCGCGACGTGAGAGGGCGTGGTGCGCAGGTAGAGGAGGTAGATGGCCCCCACGTCCTCCGGGCGAGCGGGGCGGAGGCTGACGCTGCGGGCGGTCTGGGGGGTCACCGGGGCGTCATCGCTGTAGAGGATCTGTTCGGTCGCCAGCTGGACAAAGCCCTGCTCCAGGAAGGTGCCGACCAGCGGGTGATCCAGGGGCAGGCGGACCACGAAGCGCTGGATGCCGTGCTCCAGCGCGTGGTTGGTGAGGTGAGTGAGCAGCTGGGCCCGGGCAAAATGGCCGCTGGCGGTCGCGGCGACGCAGAGGTTGAGGATCTGGAGGGTGCCGGCCCGATCCCCGGAGACCTGTGCCTGGATGAATCCGACGATGCCCTCACGGGTCTCGGCGACGAAGAGGGTGTCCCCGGCGGCCCCGACGTTGAAGGGGACCAGCGACGAGACCGTCTTGCTGAGCGCATACCAGAGGCGGAGCAGGGTCGCTTGCGGCACCGGGTGGTCGGGCGAGAGCTGGGTGGCCTGCTCGTCGCCGCTGCCGGCCTCCTCGTAGAGCCGCTCGATGTGGGCCAGGTCGCGGAAGGAGGCCGCCCGGATGTTCACGCCGCACTGCCCTCCGCGGGGAGCGGAGCACCACTCTCCAGAAGCTCGCCGACGCTGTCCAGGAAGAGCCGGTGGAGCCGGAGGTCTCCGGTCATCTCGGGATGGAAGGTGAAGCTCAGGTGCCGGTCCTGGCGCACCGCGACCGGCCTCCCCTCGTGGGCAGCGAGCACCTCGACGCCCGGGCCACAGCCCTCGATGACGGGGGCACGGATGAAGACGGCGCGGAAGCTGCCGGAGCCGAGCACCGGAAGGTCGAGGTCGCACTCGAAGGAGTCCACCTGGCGGCCGTACCCGTTGCGCCGGGTGCGCAGGTCGAGGGCACCGAGGGCGAGCTGATCGACGGTGCCGTCGAGGATGGCCCGGCTGAGCAGGATGGTACCGGCGCAGGTGGAGAAGGTGGGCATCCCGCCCGCCAGGCGGTGCCGGAGGGGCGCCTCCAGCCCGAAGACGCGGATCAATCGGCTGAGCGTGCTCGACTCGCCCCCGGGCAGCGCCAGAGCGTGGACACTCAGGATCTCCTCGGCGGTCCGTACCGGGAGCGCCTCGGCTCCTGCCTGGTCGAAGGCGGCGAGGTGCTCGCGGACATCCCCCTGCAGTGCGAGCACACCTACTCGAACGATGGCTTCAGGTCCCTCGGACACGCGAGCCGCCCTGGAGGGACGGCGCCGGCGGCATCTCGGTCACTGCGACCAGTTTACCCAAGGGTCGGGCGCCGGAGACGTGACGGCTCTCCCACGGGCGACGTCAGGCGAAGGCTCCGGCCACCTGGGCACCTCCGCGGGATCCACTTCACCACCCGCGGGTGGCGAGCAGCTCCTCCTTGGGCAGGGTGGCGACGTCGATTCCGCGCATGGCCTTGCCGAGCCCGGCGCTCACGTCGGCGATCACGTCCGGCTTGTCGAAGTACGTGGTGGCGGCCACGATCGCCTTGGCGTAGCCGAGAGGGTCATCGCTCTTGAAGATGCCGCTCCCGACGAAGTTGCCGTCGGCCCCAAGCTGCATCATCAGCGCGGCATCCGCCGGGGTGGCGATCCCGCCGGCCGAGAAGTTGACCACCGGGAGCTTGCCGGTCTCGGCGACCTCGGCGACCAGCTCGTAGGGAGCCCCGAGCCGCTTGGCCTCGGCCATCAGCTCGTCGTGGCGCAGCGCCTGCAGCCGCCGGACCCCGCCGAGGACCGCGCGCATGTGGCGGACCGCCTCGACCACGTTGCCGGTGCCGGCCTCGCCCTTTGTCCGGACCATGGCCGCCCCCTCACCGATGCGGCGAAGGGCCTCGCCCAGGTCGCGGGCCCCGCAGACGAAGGGCACGGTGAACGCCCACTTGTCGATGTGGTTCTCCTCGTCGGCGGGCGTCAGCACCTCGGACTCGTCGACGTAGTCGACGCCGAGCGACTGCAGGACCTGGGCCTCGACGAGGTGGCCGATCCGCGCCTTGGCCATCACCGGGATGGTGACCGCGGCCATGATCCCCTTGATCAGCGAGACGTCGCTCATGCGGGCGACGCCACCCTCGCGACGGATGTCGGCGGGGACCCGCTCCAGGGCCATGACCGCCACCGCCCCGGCCTCCTCGGCGACCTTGGCCTGCTCGGGGGTGACCACGTCCATGATCACCCCGCCCTTGAGCATCTCGGC
>PLNE01000148.1 GCA_003141695.1 Candidatus Dormiibacterota bacterium | reverse complement strand
CTCGGCGTGGCGCGCCGGTGCCCGGGGGAGGTCGCGGTCGGGGGCAAAGCTCAGGCTGGGCCGCGCCAGCAGCTCCTCACGAACCGCATCCAGGTAGGGGGAGATCGTCGCCATATGGCCATTCTGGCGAGTCAGGTCGTGAGCAGCCCCTCGCGGCGGAGGGCGGCCAGTGCCTCCGCCACCGCCCGGGGGCGCGCGGCCGCCGGGACGCCGGCGACGGCCCCCTCCAGCTCGGCGGCACTCTGGTCGGGGCGGGCGAGCATGGCGCGGAGGACGGCGCCCCGGAGCTGACGCATGCTCCCCGGATAGGGCGCCTGCTTGCGGGATGGCGCCTCCACGCCGCCCGCGAGCCGGGCGCGCGAGGCGCAGCCCGGGGCCAGCGGGCAGCGTTCGCAGGCGGCGCTCCGCCGCCGGCAGAGCAGGGCGCCGACGTCGAAGAGCGCCAGGGTGTAGTCGCGCCAGGACATCCCGGCCGGGCGATGCGCTTCGAGCGCCGCGTCCAGGCGCGCGCCCGGGGCCGTCTCCACGCCGAGATAGCAGCGGGCGGCCACCCGCCCGAGATTGACGTCGCGGGCGGGCGCACCGGGGCGGTCGAAGGCGAGGCAGAGGAGCGCGCGGGCCGTGTAGGGCCCAACCCCTGGCAGACCCCGCAGCCCGGCCTCGTCCGCCGGCCAGCCGCTCGCCGCGATCACCGCCGCGCCGCGCCAGAGAGCGGCCGCGCGCCGCGGGTAGCCGAGGCCCTCCCATTCCCGGAGCACCTCGTCGAGGGAGGCTGCGGCGCAGCTCTCGGGGGTGGGCCAGCGCTCGAGGAAGCGGCTCCAGCGGGGGAGGACCCGGGTCACCGGGGTCTGCTGGAGCATCACCTCGCTCACCAGCACGGCCCAGGGGTCGCGGGTTCGCCGCCAGGGCAGGAGGTGACGGCCCCCAGCCGCGTACCAGGCGGCGAGGCCCGCGGTCACCGAGGAGACCGTGTTCACCGCGGCCACCGCTGACCGTGGCCTGGGAGCGACGTGACACACTCGCTGGCACACACCAGGAGGAGAGCATGGCGCGGCACACGGTCACCCTCATCCCCGGCGACGGCATCGGCTACGAGGTCAGCGCCGCGGCGCGCCGGGTCATCGACGCATCCGGGGCGGACATCGAGTGGGAGGTCCACGACGCCGGCCTCGACGTCATCGAGAAGTACGGCGAGCCCATGCCGCCCCACGTGCTCGCCTCGATCCGCAAGAACCGGGTCGCCATCAAGGGCCCCCTCACCACGCCGGTGGGCAAGGGCATGCGGAGCGTCAACGTCGCGCTGCGCCGGGAGCTGGACCTCTACGCCCTGGTCCGCCCGTGCAAGTCGTACCCGGGTGTTCGCAGCCGCTATCAGGACATCGACCTGGTGATCGTCCGCGAGAACACCGAGGACCTCTACGCCGGGATCGAGTTCCAGGAGGGGGAGCCGGAGACCCTCAAGCTCATCGAGACGATCGGCGAGCTGGGCGGCCGGACCATCCGGCCCGACTCCGGGATCAGCATCAAGCCGATCTCGGTCTTTGGCACCCGGCGCGTCTTCCGCTTCGCCTTCACCTGGGCCAGGGCCAACGGTCGGCACAAGATCACGGCCGTGCACAAGGCCAACATCATGAAGTACACGGACGGTCTCTGGCTCCGGGTCGCCCAGGAGGTCGCCCAGGAGTTCCCCGACCTGGAGTTCGAGGATCGGATCGTCGACAACATGTGCATGCAGCTCGTCCAGAAGCCGGAGCTGTACGACGTCATGGTGATGCCCAACCTGTATGGCGACATCCTGAGCGACCTCTGCGCCGGCCTGGTCGGTGGCTTGGGGCTCGCCCCCGGGGCCAACATGGGGGACGAGATCGCCGTCTTCGAGGCCACCCACGGATCGGCCCCCAAGTACGCCGGCAAGAACGTGGCCAACCCCATGGCGATGATGTTCAGCGGCGTCCTGATGCTCCGTCACCTGGGTGAGGCCGAGGCCGCCGAGCGGCTGGAGCGCGGCCTGGCCGCGGTCATCGCCCGCGGAGAATCGGTCACCTATGACATGAAGCCGCAGCGCGACGACCCCACCGCGGTGGGCACGTCCCAGGTGGCCGACGCGGTCATCGCCGAGATGCACCAGCCCCGGGCCTCGGCGTAGGGGGAGAGGGGCGCGCCACCGCCATGCCCGACAGCGAGGTCGAGCACCGCGTCCACGTCGAGCGGGCGGTCTCGTACGGATGTGACCAGCAGCTGGACATCTACTCTCCGGACCGCTCCGCCCCAGCGCCGCCCGGACTGCTGCTGTGGCACGGCACGGGGTGCGCTGAGCGTGACGTCCTCGAACCGCTTGCCCGGGCCACCGCCGCGCTCGGGGTCACGGTGTTCGTGCCGGACTGGCGCTCGGACGCGACGGACCGTGGACGCGCGCATCTCCTCGCCTCTCTGGGCTTCTTCATCGAGCACGCGGTCGGTGCCGGGGCAGATCCGGCCCGCCTCGCTCTCGCAGGTTGGTCGCGAGGTGGCACCGAGGCCGCCGCGATCGCCCTGAACCCCCCGGTGGTCGCCGGCTGGTGCCCGTGCGCGGTCGCCTGCATCAGCGGATCGTTCCTCGAAGCGGCGGCCATGACCGGCAGGCCTCCACTTGACGACGCCCTGGGCGAGACCGTCTCTCCCATCCCCGTATGGCTCGTGCACGGAATTCGGGATACGACCATGCCGGTCGAGCAGTCACGCCACCTGGCTGTCCTCCTCGGGCAGCGTGGGTGGCCCGTCCACCTGGAGGAGACCGACACCGAGCACGCCGGGGTCGTCATGACGGAGTACGATCCCGCGCTCTGCCGCTGCCGCCCGGCGAGGACGGATCACGCCATCAGAGCCGGTCACCGCACTGCCGAGATCCTCGCGCTGGCCGCGCTGGGTGACGGCGGCTAGAACCCCAGCAATCAGGGCAGCAGCTCCTCGCGGTAGGAGGTGACCCGGAGCCGGGGCTCAGCGACGGCCCGTTCCCCGGTCGCCGCCGCGGTGAAGGCGGCGGCGAGGCCGTCGCGCTGGAAGGCGGCGCTGATCAGCTGGGCGGAGGCGTCGTCCGGATCCCAGACCACCGGCTCGGGACCGGGATGGGCGCGGAGGTGGCGCCAGATGGCGTCGGCGACGCGGGCGGCCAGCTCAGGAGATGGCACCCCGTCAGGGAAGACCGCCGGGGCCAGGCTGCGGCAGTACGCCTCGGCCTCGGGGGTGCCGGCCAGGAGGTCGGAGCCCGATGGTCCGCGCGGTCGCGGGGTCGTGTCCATCAGGGCGCGATCGTTGCACGTCTGCGGGGAGGAGCGTTCCGGTGCCGGATCGGCGTCAGCGGGAGGGCGCGGTCCGCTGCCGGCCGGCCGGCGGGGCCCCGCCGCGGTCCGCGCCGCCTCCCCGCCTCGCCCGGCGGCGCTCCGGCCAGAAGGGCAGGTCGAGGATGAGGATGGAGGCGAGCGCCACCCCGGTGGCGCCGACCAGATACCACGGCCACGGCCCGAGCAGGGCGAGCAGGCCAGGTGGGTGCTGGGTGTGCAGGTAGTCGTAGTCGCCCCCGGTCGCGAGGTCCACCACTCCCACCAGGACAAAGAAGACGACCGTGATGGCGATCACCCGGAAAGCGGCTCGGGGCCGGGGGTGGAGGCCGAGGCCGATCACCAGCCAGCTGGCGGCGAGGATCACGCCGATGTGGTCGGTGTAGAACTCGAGCCAGTCGTAGGAGGGGAAGAGGATGGGGTGGTCGGGGGTGAGCAGCCCCTGGATGGTGCCGGCCAGCCCCCAGAACCAGGTGATCTCGACCAGGATGGGCCGCCGGGTGACCAGGGCCACCCCGCCGGCGAACGCCGCGACGTCGCAGACGTAGAGGGGGAGGCTGAACCCGACCGTCCAGGTGTGGGCGACGTAGGCCTCGCCCAGCCCGCCCTGCCACTGGACGACCTCGAAGGCGATCTCGTTGGCGATGAGGAGGAAGGCGAGCACCCAGGAGGCCACCGTGACCCAGCGCCCCGGCCGCAGCCTGACCAGCGGGACCAGACCGGCGACTACCGCCACCGTGACGGCGAGGGCGAGGACGTGGCCGGGACCGACCGATTGATCCATGGGCCGGAGTCTGGGACAGGGACGACGCCGGCGCATCGGGGAAAGCCCGTGGCGTGTACAGTCGCGGTGTTTGTGGCAGGAGTCGGAGGGCGTGATCCAGGGATGGCCAGCACCGCCGAAGGGGAGCCGATGGGCGAGCGAGCCGGCGTGCCCGAGCTGCGACCCGAGCACCACCGCGACATCCAGGGGGGGACGGCCCGGGCGGCCGTCTTCGGGGTCAGCGACGGTCTGCTGACCAACGTCTCGCTCATCCTCGGGGTCGCGGGTGCCAGTCCGACCTCCGGTCTCGTCCGCCTCGCCGGCATGGCCGGCCTGGTGGCGGGCGCCATCTCGATGGCCGCCGGCGAGTACATCTCGATGACCGCCCAGAGCGAGCTGATCCACCGCGAGGTGGCGGTCGAGCGGGAGGAGCTGCGCCGCAACCCCGACCTCGAGCGGCGGGAGCTGGTGGCCGTGTACATGGGGAGGGGCGTGCCCCGGGCGATCGCCGAAGACTTCGTCCAGGCGCTGATGCGCGACCCGGAGGTGGCTCTACAGGTGCACAGCCGCGAGGAGCTGGGCATCGACCCCGCGCGCACCGGGTCGCCGATCGGCGCCGCGGCGTCGTCGTTTGTCAGCTTCGCGATCGGGGCCGTGATCCCGCTCATCCCGTGGTTCTTCGCCACCGGGTGGGGTGCTGTGCTCGTCTCCATCGTGCTGGGCGCGGTCGGCGCCGTCGCCATCGGGGCGGCCGTCGGCTACTTCTCGGAGCGCTCGATCGTGCGCGCCGCCCTCCGCCAGCTGCTCATCACCGCAGGGGCCGCGGCGGTGACGTTCGGCGTGGGCAGGGTGGTCGGCGTGGGCGTCATGACGTCCACCTGATGGAGGACCAGCAGGTGACCCACCGCATCCTCGTCGCCGAGGACGAGGCCGACATCCGCGAGCTGCTGCGGCTCGCTCTGACCGCCGCCGGCTACGAGGTCGAGACCGCGCCGGACGGCGGTGCCGCCTGGGAGATGGCGGTGGCCCGGCCCCCGGAGCTGGTGGTCACCGACCTGCGCATGCCCGGGAGGGACGGTCTCGAGCTGATCCGGGCCCTGCGCTCGGAGCCGTCCCTGAGCCGCATCCCGGTCATCCTCTTCACCGCCTATGTCTCCTCCGACCCGCGGGTGTCCGAGGCCGGGCAGATCTGGGGGGTGGAGGTGGTGACCAAGGGGTCCATCGCCGAGCTCCGCAGGGCGGTGGCACGGCTGCTCCGAGGCGAAGGGGCGTAGGCAGGGTCCGGGGGACCAGGCGGGCGGCACGAACGGTTGTTTTCCGAACGATTGTTCGCTATGCTGCCGCTTCGTGA
Organism: Candidatus Dormiibacterota bacterium; assembly: GCA_003141695.1. Classification (GTDB taxonomy): domain Bacteria; phylum Chloroflexota; class Dormibacteria; order Aeolococcales; family Aeolococcaceae; genus Changshengia. Next base: position 774 of record PLNE01000148.1, on the reverse strand, counting down.
CCATCGCCCTCGCTCCCTCCGTCGGCGAGCGGATCGCCGACCTCCGTCGCCAGCCCTGGGTGCAGAGGCGGCTGGCCCACGAGGTGATCTTGCCCGCCCAGCCGGCCGACTTCCGGCCCTGGCCGGAGCGGGTCCATCCTGAGCTGGTCGCGGCGCTTGCGGCGCGCGGCATGGACCGCGCCTACTCCCACCAGGCGGAGGCGATCGAGGCGGCCTTGGACGGCCGGGACGTGACCCTGGTCACGCCGACCGCCAGCGGCAAGACGCTCGGCTTCGTCGTACCGGTCCTCGACTCCTGGCTGCGCGACCCGGACAGCCGCTCCCTCTGGCTCTTCCCAACCAAGGCCCTCGCCCAGGACCAGCTCGCCGGGCTGCGTGACCTGGTCCTGGAGCTGGCTCCCGAGCGCCGCGACCGGCTCCGCGCCGCCACCTTCGACGGGGACACCCCCACCGGGCTGCGCCGCGCCATCCGGGAGGGCGGGCACATCGTGGTGACCAACCCGGACATGCTGCACAGCGGCATCCTGCCCCACCACACCGGTTGGGCCGGGCTGCTCCGGTCGCTCCGCTACATCGTCATCGACGAGCTCCACGCCTACCGGGGCCTCTTCGGCTCCCACCTCGCCAACGTGCTGCGCCGGCTGCTCCGGATCTGCCGCTTCTACGGCAGTACTCCCACGGTCATCTGCTGCTCGGCGACGATCGGCAACCCCGGAGAGCTGGCCGAGCGGCTGCTCGGACGCCCGGTCAGCGTGATCGACCGCAACGGGGCGC
>PLNE01000021.1 GCA_003141695.1 Candidatus Dormiibacterota bacterium | reverse complement strand
CGGGGGATGGAGCTGGTCACCGGCGGCCAGCGGCTTCACCGCTACCAGGACTACGTCGACGCGCTCGTCGGCAGGGGCGAGGACCCCGAGAACTACGCCGGCTACCTGATGGCCTTCAAGCACGGGATGCCTCCGCACGGCGGTTTCGCCATCGGGTTGGAGCGCTGGGTCGCCCAGCTCGTGGACGCATCCAACGTCCGCGAGACGACCCTCTTCCCCCGGGACCTCAACCGCCTCGCCCCCTGAGGGGTTGGGGCGGCTCCGTGCTGTGGACCACCGCTACGCGGTCACGCCGACCAGCCGCTGGAACTTCCCCGGCCTTGGAGCCCAGGGCCCGGAGAGGATGCGGGTCGAGCCGCCCGCGGCGATCCGGACGACGTCCACCGTCTGGCCGTCCTCCGCCCCGGCGGTCTGCAGCATCTCGGAGGCGAAACCGCCGCTGGGCAGGGAGATCGCGGACCCTGGAATCGAATACCAGCCTGGCAGCTGCGTGACCGGCGTCACCCCCTCCAGGCTCGCGATCACCAGGGTGGATGACGGGGCGAGTGTGTCGGAGTCGATGAGCACGCTCCCGTCGTCGGCGACCGCCAGGGCCATCGCGTTGTCACCTGAGGGAGCCGTGTATGCGGGGAGGAGGGAACCGCCGGCAGGCCCGGCCGTCATCGTCGCGCTGCCGTCCGTGATTGCCTCCTCGGTCCCGTCAGGGCTCTCGACGCTGAGGGCGGGACGGAACCCTGTCCGAGACGGCGCGAGCCATCCCGCTGACGTCAGTCGGTGATGCCGAAGAGGTCTATGCCCGCGCTCGGCTGGATCATGGTCACCGAGCCGGTGTCGGAGATGCGCACCACCTGTTCCTCACCGGCACCGCCAGCTGTATCCGGCGACATCTCGAGGGCGAACCCGCCACCGGGGAGGGCTGGGCTGGAGGCTGTGGGCGCCGAGAACGCCAGACCTGCAGGGACGTTGACGGGGTACACGCCGCCGCGGCTGGCCACGTAGGTCAGGTAGGCCGGCGGCCCATTCGGCTCGGTTGAGATCACCTGGAACAAAACGCTGCCGTCATCGGCAACGCCCAGTGGCTCCGGAGTATCGCCTGCTGGCGCCGCATACACGGTGCGCAGCGTGCCGTCCGTCGGGCCGGCGCTCACTGTCTGGACGAAGTCCGAATTGCCGGAAAAGTAGTAGCGGGCCTCCTGAGTACCGTCTGGACTTCCAGAGTCGAAGACTTGCACGTACGAGCTGGAGCCGGCGGGCCCGGATCCGACCTGGAGGAGGGTACGGACCGTGCCGGTGGCGGGGCTGACCAGGTAGTCGCACGTGCTCTGTGAGTTCACGCATCGCTGCACCGAGTGGATGCCGTCGCTCAGCCACGCGGGCGCCGACTCCCCAATATTCAGGGGGGTGGCACCGACACGCGGCTGGAGACGGACGACGGACCCCGTGACGAGGTCGACGATGTCAAGAGCCGGGATCTCGGTTGGCGCGAGGATGATCGGGACCGCGACCCGCGTCCGGTCAGGGGATGGGATGATCCCGCCATCGATGCCCTCGAGCGGGAGCTCCCGCTCGGTGCCGGAGCCGAGGTCGAGGACCTCGAGCCCGGCCCCGGGACCGTTGGGGTCCGCGGCCGTTAGGGCGACGATCAGGTCACCCACCAGCTTCGGGGTGCTGCCGCACGCGTAGTCCATCGCAAAGCTGCGCGACATGCTTCCGCCCACCGAAGTCGTCTCGAACCGCGAGGAGCACTTGGTGGACGGGGGCGTCGCCGAAGTGATGGATCCGGGCAGAGTGGAGGTCAGGAAGACAAGCTCCCCCCCCGAGGTGCTCGCGGTTCCTCCACCCGAGTGCGTCAGGTACAGCGGCAGTGCGATGGCCGCTGCCAACGCCGCCGCCAGCAGTCCCTCCAGGATCCGCCGCCGGTGCGAGGGCGGGATGGGCGGCGGGACCTGAGCGGTGGCAGCCAGTTGAGCGCGCGCGATCAGCCCCGCGGGCAGTGGCGCGTGCAGATGGCGGAGCCTCTCGTGCAGATCGTCGGTGGTCACTGTCCTGCCTCCTGGAGGGCGCTGCGGAGGGTGGCGAGGGCGCGGTGGCAGGCCATGACCGCAGCCCCTCGTGAGGTCCCCAGTGCCCGGGCCACCTCCGTGAAGTCGAGGTCGGCGCCGTAGCGGAGCGCGATCACCGAGCGCTGGAGGCGGGTTAGACCACGAATCCCGGCGAGCAGGCGCTCGTCGGAGATCCCGGCCGGGATGTCGTCGGGGGTGGCCCGGGGACGGTCGATCGCGACCAGCCGCCGCACGAGCAGCTCGCGCCGCCGCGCCGCTCGGCCGGCGTCGCGCGCGGTGTTGACCACGATCCGCCACAGCCAGGGCGCCGGCTCGCCCTGCCGCGGGTCGTAGCGGGGAAGGGCTACCAGCGCCTTCTCGAGGGCGGTCTGGGCCAGGTCCTCAGCCTCCAGGGAGCTCCCCGCGACCATGGTGGCGAATCGGAAGACCAGCTCGGCATAGCGATCGCAGAGGTCCTGGGGGGAGAGGGCCACCGCCGTGTCGCTGGGGGAGACTCGCTCACTCATTGCCATCGCCGTGATCGAGGGCGGAGGGCCCGTCATGCCTCTAGTACGGACGGGCCTCGTCCGGGATAACGCGAGGGCTCCACCAGGAGCGGCGCACGTGTGAATGGTCCTCCCACCTGGTCGACGAGCCAAGCCGGACCGGCGCCTACCCGCTGGCGGTGCGGCTAGCGGGTTCTGTGACCCCCTCGACGATCCGGCGGCAGAAGAGCTGGGCTGCCGGTGGCAGGGTGCGGCGCCGGTCCCATGCGATGGCCATCGTGCGGGCGATGGGGGGGTCGCGCAGCGGGATCACCACCACCCGGCTGGAGGGGGTGGGCAGGGGCATCGGCAGGAGGGTGATCCCCAGCCCGGCCTCGGCCAGCCCCTGCACGAT
>PLNE01000241.1 GCA_003141695.1 Candidatus Dormiibacterota bacterium | reverse complement strand
GCCGTCCTGCCCGAGTGGGGCGACCCGGGCCGGGCCGGCGACCGTGAGGGTGTCGACGAGCTGCTGGCGGTGGTGGGACAGCTCCGCGCTCGGCTCCAGGAGGGGGGCATCAGCGCGGCCGACAAGACCCGCCACCCGGTCGTCATCCGGGGCGGCAGCCCGTCCCTCTCGGCCGGCGATCGCCGTCGCATCCTCGAGGCCCTGGTCCGCGTTCGGGTCGTCGCCGGCGACGACGGGGGCGAGGCCCAGCTGGTGATAGCCGGCAGCTTCGAGGCCGAGCTGCGCCTCGGGGGAGGAGGGGAGGAGAGGCTGCGCCGCCAGCTCGACGACGTCGAGCGACAGATTGCCCGGCACAGTGCGCAGCTCGCCAACACCGCGTTCCGGGAGCGTGCTCCTGAGAGCGTCGTACAGAAGGCCACCGACCAGCTCCGCGAGGCGGAGCTGCAGGCGCAGACCCTGCGCCGTCGCTTAGGGATCTCCGAATGAAGCTTCTCGCCGACACCAGCGCCTCGCTCATCTTCCTCGGTGTCCTCCTGCTCATCCTCTACGTGGCACTGCTCCTCGTGGCGCTCGCCTACAACGTGGTGCGGGACGCCCGGCGGCGTTCCACCTCGATCCCCTTCGCGATCTTCGCCTTCCTGCTCGCGTTCGTACCTCCCTTCCTGGGGGCCCTCATCTACCTGGTGATCCGTCCCCCGAGAACGCTCGCCGAGGAGCGCTCCCTGGCTCTCGAGCAGCAGATCCTCGAGGAGCCCCCCTCGGGCGCGCCGGAGACCCGCCCCTGCCCGACCTGCGGGCGTGACATCGAGGAGGACTTCGTCATCTGCCCGTACTGCCGCACCCAGTTCGCTCGCAGGTGCACTGTCTGCGAGCGGAGACTGCGGCTGGGCTGGCCGGTCTGCCCGTACTGCGCCACCGAGGTCGGCGCCCACGCGCTGCCCACGGCTGCCCACAGGGCGCCTGACCCGCACTAGTGCGTGCCCTGCGGGACCCTGACGGGAGACTGCGCCGTTGCTGACCGTGGGGAACCGGTCCGCACTGGTCATCGCCCTACTCCTTGCCGGGGCGCTCATCGCCTACCTCCTGCCGGCTCCGTGGCGGCGGACGCGCCGGCTGGTCAGCGGGGGGGTCCTGGTCCTAGCCGGGTGGGCAGCCCTGAGCATCGCCGCGATCACCACGAACGGTCCGATTGTCACCACGTTCGGACAGGCGGTATCGGGGGTCCCGCTGACTCTCCGCGCTGACCAGACCGGTCTGGCCCTGGTCTTGATCGCCCTCGTGGCCACCTTCTTTGCCCTCGGTGCTGCGGACCGCCGGCCTGGCGAGGAGGCGGCCCTCCTGGTCACGGCCGCCGGTGCGACGCTCGCCGCCCTGGCCGGAAATGCGGTGATGCTCTTCGCCGGCGCGGAGATCGCCAGCGTCGGCGGACTTCTGCTGGCGACGGCTGGCCGAGAGCGGGTGAGCCGGGGAGCGGCCGCCGCCTTCACGATCCAGCACGTCTTTGCGCTCGGCCTGCTGGTGGCTGCCGTCCAGCTCATCGTGACCACCGGGACGAGCGATCCCTATGCGGTTCCCTCGGGCGCGGTCGGCCTCGCGGTGGCGCTGCCCTGGGGCCTGGCCGGTGCCGGACGCCTGCTCGCCGCGGGGTGGTGGCCGGGGGCTGCCGGGGGGCGGTCGACCAGGAGCTGGCTCGCCATCGGCGCGGTCCCCTGTGGCGCGGCGGTTCTGCTCCGGCTGGGAGCGGCCACCGGGGGCGCTGCCGACCCCGGCTTGACAGTTGTCCTCGCCACCCTCGGGACCGCCGCGGCTCTCTGGGGTGCCGTCGCCGCCTGGAGGTGGAAGCACGAGTCGCGCCGCGCGGGCAGGGCCCTCCTCACCGCCTCCGCCGGCACCCTGGTCGCCATCGCCGGGCTTCCCGGCGGCTCCGGCGGGTTTGCGGCCGGGGTGGTGGCCCTCGAGCTTGCCCTTCTGGCGGCGCCCGCCTGGAGCAGGCCGACCCTGCCCAGCCGCCGCGGCCGTGCCCTCGCTGCGATCGCGCTGGCTGCCGCGGGTGGGCTGCCCATCGGATTCGGGACCACGGCCATCGTTCTCGAGCTCGGCGCGGTCGCCTCCCTTGGCCGTCCCTACGCGCCGCTCCTGCTCGCCTTGGGGATGGCCGCCGTGGTCGCCGCCGGTGGGGGGGTGGTCGCGGCCCGGCAGGCCATCGGGCTCGCCGCCCTCCCGGCGCGGCAGGCCGCTGCGGCCCCCACGCCATCCGGCGACGGGGAGGTGTCACCGCTCCGCGAGAGTCCCCCCGGCGGAGAGGGGGCAGCGCCTCCCGGCCTGCTCCGGCGCGCGGTGCTGCCACGGCCCGATGCCGCGGTGGCTCTTGCTGTGGGGGCTGCCGCGGCGCTGCTTCCGGGGGTCGTGGGCGCGGTGCTTCTGGGTCCCCTGGTGGGCAGCGCCGCCCCCGTCGCCATCGACGCCGCCACCCTTCACGGGCCCGGAGGCCCATGGCCCGGCGGCTACCTCAGCCTCGCGCTCCTGGTGGTCCTGCTCGGGGTTGTGAGCGCCGGACTGGCCCTCGGGCTGCCCTTCCCCCACCCTGCGCACGGTGAGCGGGGGCCGCGGCCGCGGCCGGCCTGGATCGCCGTTGTTGGGGCCCGCCGGGCTCTCGGACGTCCCGCCCTCGGGCTCGGGCGCGGGCTGGCTCGCCTCGACGCCTGGATGGTGACCCAGCCCGGTCTCGTCTTCACAGTGGTCGTGGCGCTCGCCGCACTCATCGGTTTCCACTACCTGTGAACCAGCCACTCCTGGACCTCATCGCCTTCGCCGCCGGGTCTGTCGCCGTCGTGGTCGACCGGCGGCGAGCTGTCTTGGTCACCTGCATCGCGGTCGCTCTCGGTCTGGCTCCCGCGGCCGCGATCTACGGCGGGGGCTGGGCGGCGGTCGTCGTCCTCGGAGCCGGCGCGGCCGGTGCCGTCGCCGGCCCGCTGGCCGGGTCCATCGCCGCGCGGATGCGCCCCCGACCCGGGCTCGACCCGCTCCGGCCGGTCGGGGCGCCGCACGAGGGGCTCTTCGGGCCCCGCAGCGCTCGCGTCGCTGCCGGCGTCATCGCCCTGATCGCGGCCTCGTGGGTCAGCTTCAACGTGCCCGTGGGGTCGGTCGCTCCAGTCCAGGGCGCACTCTTCCCCGTCGCCTTCATCTTCACCTGCGGGGTGCTCCGCATCTTCCTCGCCCGCACCGTCACCGACCTCTCCGTCGGCGTGGTCGCCATCGGACTGGCGGTGAGCGTGGGCTGGCTGCTCCGGGCAGGGAGCGGCCCGCTCCCGGATGCGGCCGGCGTCATCGCCATCGTCCCCGTCGCGGGGGCGGTGGAGGGCTGGCTGGCCGCTCGGCGCCATCCTCCGGCTTCCGAGGCGCGTCCATGAACGCCGCCTGGCTGGCCGCCGCCTGGGCCGGTATCGGGGTCATCGCCGGACTCGGCCCGGCTCGCCTCCGCCGTCCCGTCGCCCTGATCGCGCCACTCCTGCTCGTCGCTCTCAGCCTCGCCACGGTGCAGGGCGGCGCGCGCCCGGACGAGCTGGATGGGGGGGGTCTGGCGCTGCCCCGCGAGGCGGCCGGCTTCCTCTCCGCGTCCGCAGCCGCCCTCTGGCTCTGCCTGCTCCTGGCCGACCGCCTGGACGGCCGCGAGCTGATCGGGATCGGGACTGTCGGGGGGGCTGTGGTGCTCCTCCTCTCGACGGGGTCACCGCTGCTCTTCGGGGTCGCGGCCATGCTCGCCGTCGCCGCCCTCAGCCTTCGCTGGATCTCGGTGGCGCCGGGGCGAGCCAGCCTCGCCGCCGCCCGGGTGGCCGGCACCGGGGCAGCCGCGTTGATCGCGGTCAGCCTGCTCCTGCCAGCCGTCTCCCCCGCCGGCCAGCCCGGCATGGTGGGAGGCCTTCTGGTGGTCGGCGTGCTCGCCCTGGCCGCGGTGGTGCCGCTCGGTGGATGGGCGGTCGGTGCCCTCGCCGACGTGCCCGTTCCCGAGATCGCCACCTGGCTGGTCCTGCTCGCGCCTGCCGTCCTCCTCAGCGCCTTCGCCATCCCGGGCCCGCTCCCGCTTCTCGCGAGGCTCGCCTTCGAGCACACCATCCTCACATGCGGTCTGATCAGTGCGGTCTGGGCCGGGGTGATGAGCCTCCGTGCCGGTCCGGCCACCCGCTACGGCCGGGTCGCCCTCGCTGACTTCGGCTTGGTGGCCGCCGGTGTCGGGACCGGGGAGGCGGCCGCCGTGGTCGGCGGCCTGCTGCTCATCCTCACCCACCTGGTCGTTGCCCCCATCCTCTTGCAGAGGCCGCGACCGGGCCTGGGCGCCCCCCGCCGCGTGGTCTGGCTCGCCATCTGCGGGCTTCCACCCTCCCCGGCGTTCTGGGGACGGTTCCTGATCCTCCAGGCGTGCGTCGCCTTCAGCCCCGGGGCCGCCGCCCCCTGCCTGGTTGCCGGGGGGCTGGTGACGGTGACGGCGGTCCTGACCGTCGCTCAGGGAGAGCCGGGGGAGGGGGCACCGGCGCCGTACCACCGGGTGCTCGCCGCCTGGGTGATCGCCGCGGTTGCGCTGGCCGTCGGCATTCTTCCCATGGGTGCCGTTCACCTCGTTTTCGGTCCTGGCGCATGAACCCGCTGGCGGTGCTCAGTGCCGTGGTTGGTGTGGCCATCTTCCCCGGCGCGGCCTACGCGGGCCTGGTGGCGGCGCTGGTTGCCCTCGCCGGCCGCATCCCCGCCGGGCTCCGCCCCGCCCAGCTCGACGAGTTGATGGTGGCCGTCGGACTCAGCGCCGCCTGCGGCCTGCTCGTGTTCCCGGGCTCGCCCCTCTTCGGCCTGCCCACCGGCGTGAGCCTGGTGGTCTTTGTCACAGCCCTCGCCGCGGGCATTGCCTGGGGCAGCGCGGAAAGGTGGCCCTGGCAGCGGCTGGCAGCCGGCGTCGCCGCGGTCGCTCCGCTCCTCGGACTTGCCTCGGTGGCGATGACGCTGGACCTGCGCACTATCGCGGCCGCGGGTGGCTCGGTGGGCGCAGCCCGGCCCTGGGCCGTCGCCGCCATCCTGCTGGCGGTCCCCGCCCTGGTCCGTCCGTTCGACCCGCACGCCGCCCGGGTGGGCCGGGCCGCGCTGGTTGCCGCGATCGGCCTGGCCTGCTTCTCCCTGGCCGGCTTCGCGCCCCTCGCGAGTTTCTCCGCCCCCGTGGTGGCCGCTCTCGGTGCCCTCGCTGTGCTCGCCTACGCCGGTCTGATAGGCGTTGGCCGCCGCCTGCTAGTGGTCGCCGGGCCGGCAGTGGGACTCCTCGCCCTCGTGCCCGCTGCGGTCTCCCTCGTGGTCGCGCTCCACTGAGCCTGCAGGTCGGGGGGGAAGAGTGGCAGAATTAGTGATTCAATCAGCGCAATCGATACGCTCGGGCTCGGCTCACCCCCCAGACGATGGTAGGATCGTTCGTAGGTGGGGTCGCACGCGGGGGAGAGGACCGAGACATCACGCACGTTGCTGAGGGGCGCATGACCGACTCAGACGAGCAACTTCCCGGCGTTCGGGCGGCGTCCCCGTTCCGGCGCGGCGAGTCCCGGGTGCTGAGCGCACCGTCCGTGCGCATCGTCCTCGCCTCCTCCAGCCCCCGCCGGCGCGAGCTGCTGGTCCGGGCCGGGATCCGCTTCGCCGTCGTCGAGCCCTCACCGGATCCGCCACTTCCCCCCGGGATGTGCGCCGACCTCGGCTGCCAGCTCATCGCCCGCCAGAAGGCGGTGGAGATCGTGGAGCGCGTCGAGCCCGGCAGTTTCGTGGTGGCGGCCGACACGGTCGTGGTGGGGCCGCGCGGGCCACTCGGCAAGCCGGGCACGCCCGAGGCCGCGATGCGGATGCTCGCCGAGCTGCGAGGCCGGCGCCACACGGTCCTCACCGGGGTGTGCGTCCTGCGCGCCGGAACAGACGTGGAGGCGCTCGCGGTCTCGCGGTCGCTGGTCAAGATGCGCGACTTCTCCGACCAGGATCTGATCACCTACGTCGCGAGCGGCGAGCCCCTCGACAAGGCTGGCGGGTACGCGGTGCAGGGAGCCGGCGGAGACCTCGTCGAGGCGGTGAGCGGACGGGTCGACACGGTCGTCGGGCTGGATGTCGCCCTCACCCTGCGCCTGCTCGCTGAGGCCGGCTATCCCGATCCCCTTCCCAGAGCCACCGATGTCCCCCTGACGCCGCCGCGACGCGAGCGCCGCCCGCTGGCGCCCATGCGCGCCGCCCAGAGGGTGTGACCCGCCCCGGTGTGGACCTGCGGATCTCGCAGGGCCGGGTGACCTCCGAGGTGGATCCGGCACCGGCCGGCCGGGGGCGTGGCGCGGCCGGCGGTGGGCGTGCCTCGCGGCCGCGGAAGCTCTCCGGGCTGCTCGTCCTGCCCGCCATCCTCGGCGCGATGGTCTCGGCCGGCTGCGGAGCGGGCCACACCTCGCTGAGCGTCACCCTGGGACTGCCGGCGGGCGAGAGTTCGGTTGTCGCCGCCAACCAGACGATCACTTTCGTGATCAAGGTCACGGATACCGGGAACGCGGGCACTGCCGGGCTCACCGTCACCGCCAACCTGCCGGCGGACTTCCGCTACACGGACACCCAAGGACTGGGCGGAAGTGCGGTGCGCACCTCGCCGGTGGACCCACAGGGGCAGAGCCAGCAGCCGACCTGGGGGGTCTGGGAGCTGAGCGGCAACGCGGACGACGTGACGATCGTGTTCGACGCTCTCGCCCTCGGGAACTCGGGCCAGTACCCCATGACAGCGAGCGCCTCCGCATCGACGGCGTCGACCACCCAGAGCCCCGGAGTGCTCCTCAAGCTGACCCCCGCACCCGAGCTCTCGGCGCTGGTCACGGTGAGCCCCAGCGTGGCAGTTCCCGGCCAGGACGTGACCTACAGGGTGAGCGTCATCAACCAGGGCACCGGCCCGGCTGGCGGCGTCAGCGTGCTGGTCAGCCTGCCGCCCGTCTTCATCTTCGACGGTTCGATGTTGATCACCGGGAACTCCGGGCGGAGCGGCGGCACCGACCCGGCTGAGGGCTCCGCGCTCCCCTTCTTCGACGGCTTCGAGGTCCCCGCGGAGAGCGGATCCAGCCCCGGCAAGCTGACCATCAGCTTCCACGCCCAGGTGCTCTCCTCTGCCGGGGCAAACGGCACCTACCCGGTCGGTGTCCAGGTGCTCGGCGACCAGGGCCTGGAGCGCGTGTCCATCCCGGACAGCGCGCCGGTCCAGGTGACCTGAGGCTCGTCCGAGCGCACGGCGCTCCTCAGCGCGAAGGCGGGTCCGCCGCGAAGCTGACGTCGAGAAGGTGGCGGCAGTGAGTGTCGACGGTCATCCTAATGCTCACCCGCCGGACCGGGGTTGCGCTGGAGGCGGGACCGCGTCGTGAGCCGCCTGGCCCCCCGGGACCGCCGGCGTCCGCGGCGATCTCGGTGAAGGCGGCGAGCGCCTCCACCGGTGCGCGTGGGTCGCGACGCCAGCTCACCGCCAGGCTGAGATCGGATGCGCCGCCCTCCGCCGCGCGGTCGAAGGGCCCCGGAGCCAGGGCTCGGAGACGGCGCCGCGCCTCGGGGGCCGTGTATTCGAGGAGCGGGTTCTTCCCTGCACGGATGCGGGCGATGTCGTCGATCAGGCGCTCGGTCAGGTCGCAGATGCTCCGCCGCCGCCGCTCCGCCTCCGCGCCTGCTCCGGCCGGCACGCTCTCCGGCGTCACACCCGTGGCGTCACCGGTGGCGACCATGTCGCACAGCTGCAGCTCCGACCCATCAACCACACCCAGCTCGGCGAGCGTCCGCTGGGGGGCGAACGGTGCGCCACCCGCCGGCCCGAGCGCCCAGCGGCTCCAGGGCTTCGGTCCGGGCGCGCAGCGCTCCACCAGGGCCGGGACGATCTCTCCGACCGGGGCGTCGGTGGGGAGGGAGAGGTCCATTCGCGAGTTCGGACCTGCGACAGTCGCGAGCACGGCGCCCATGGGGCCCTGTTCCGCTCAGGTCAGGGCGTGGGCGGGCCGCACCGTGGCCAGCAGCTCACGCGCCGACCTGGCGACGCCGTCTGCGTCCAGTCCCAGCTCGGCGAGCAGGAGCGCCTGGCCTCCGTGCTCGACGAAGCGGTCGGGGATGCCCAGCCGGTGCAGGGGCACCGTCACCCCGGAGTCCCCCAGCAGCTCGGCGACGGCGCTCCCGAACGCTCCCACCCTCGTTCCGTCCTCGACGGTCAGGACGGCGCGGTGCGCGGCGGCGATGTCGGCGAGGTGGGGGTCGATCGGCTTGATGAAACGGGCGTCGACCACAGTGGCGCTGACGCCCTCCTTATGGAGCTGGGCGGCCGCCTCGAGGGCCACCCGGACCATCTTTCCCACGGCCATGATGGCGATGTCTGTCCCCTCGCGCCGCACAGCCGCCCGCCCAATGATGAGCGGCTCGAGGGGAGCCGTCCCGGCGGCCGGCGCCGTCCCCCGCGGGTAGCGGAAGGCGAAGGGCCCGTCGTGGGCCAGTGCGGTGGCGAGCATCCTGCGCATCTCGTCCGGGCTGCTCGGCGCCGCCACCACCAGGTTGGGGATGCAGCGCAGAAAGGCGAGGTCGAGCATCCCGTGGTGGGACGGGCCGTCGTCCCCGGTGATCCCGGCGCGGTCGATGACGAAGGTGACCGGGAGGCGATGGAGGCAGGCGTCGCACGCGATCTGGTCAAAGGCACGCTGCAGGAATGACGAATAGATGCAGACCACGGGCCGGAGCCCCTTCATCGCCAGGCCGGCGGCGAAGGTGACGGCGTGCTGCTCGGCGATGCCGACGTCGAAGAAGCGGTCGGGGAAACGCTCGGCGAAGGCGAGCAGGCCGGTGGATGACGCCATCGCCGCCGTGATGGCGACGATCCGTGAGTCCTCCTCGGCCGCCTCCAGCAGGGCCTCGCCGAAGAGGTCGGTCCAGGACGGGGCCTTGGTGGCGAAGCTCCCGTCCCTGGGGTCGAATGTGGACACCCCGTGGTATTTGTCGATATCGTCCTGAACTGCAGGGGCATAACCGTTGCCCTTGTTGGTGACGACGTGGATCACGACCGGTCCCCGGTAGGCGGCGGCGTCACGGAGGGCGCGTTCCAGGGCGAGCACGTCGTGCCCGTCGATGGGGCCCCCGTACTTGAGCCCGAGGGTCTCGAAGAGCGAGGTGGTGGCGACCAGCTGTTTGAGCGACTCCTTGACCCGCTTGGCCGCCTGATAGGCGGAGTCGCCGACCAGGGGGAGATGGCGGAGGGTGCGGCTCGTGGCGTCCTTGGCCGCCTCATAGGTGGGGGAGAGGCGGAGCTGTCCCAGGTTGGCGGCGATCCCGCCGATCGTCGGGGCGTAGGAGCGCCCGTTGTCGTTCAGGATGATGATCAGCTCGGGCTGGAGGTGGCCGATGTTGTTGAGCGCCTCGTAGGCCATGCCGCCGGTCAGCGCGCCGTCACCGACCACGCAGACCACCTTGCCGGGTTCCCCGGTCAGCTGGCGGGCCGTGGCCAGGGCCACGGCGTAGCTGAGGCCCGTCGAGGCGTGGGAGTTCTCGACGATGTCGTGCTCGGACTCGGCGCGGTTGGGGTACCCGGAGAGACCGCCTCGCTGGCGAAGCCGGTCGAAGGACGCCAGCCGCCCGGTCAGCATCTTGTGAACGTAGGTCTGGTGCCCGGTGTCGAAGACCAGGGCATCGCGCGGCGAGTGGAAGGTGCGGTGGAGGGCGACGGTCAGCTCCACGACCCCCAGGTTGGGCCCCAGGTGGCCCCCGGTGCGGGCGACGGCGGCCACCAGGAATTCGCGGATCTCGGCGCATAGCCGGTTCAGGTCCTGGGGGCTGAGGCCGCGCAGGTCGTCGGGACAGGTGATCTCGTCAAGCAGCATCCCTACCCCAGTGTATTCGCTCTGATCCCGCCTTCCGGGCGGTGCGGAGTGCCCGGCCGGGCATCATACCCGGCCATGAAGCCCGCAGACGCCCGCAGCCTCGTCCTCGCCGCCGCGGAGGACCCCGGCTCCGACATCGCCGAGGCGGCCCTCTGGATCGCCGTCGAGGACTCCCCCTCCGTCGACCCGTTGCCCTGGCTGGGTCTGCTCGACGACCTTGCCGACCACCTGGACCGCTGTGCGGCGGTGCGGCCGTCCGACGCCGTCGCCTCCCTCCTCCGGTCCCGCCTCAACCTGCGGGGGGCCGGTGGTGGCGACCCCCGAACCCACTACCTGAACTCGGTCCTGGAGCGTGGGGCGGGCACCCCGATCGCCTGCGGCGCGATCTGGATGGGGATCGGCCGGCGGGCCGGCATACGGGTCGAGGGCATCGCCCTCCCCGGTCACTTCGCGGTGCGGGTCGAGGGACTGGTGGTCGACGCCTGCTCCGGGGAGCCGCTCGAGGACGGCGATCTCCGCCAGGCCGCGGCGCGCCACCTCGGCCGTGAGCCGGAGAGGGTCGAGCCGCGGTGGCTGGAGCCGGCCTCGCCGCGGCGCATCCTGGCCCGCATGTCCCGCAACCTCCGGGGCTGCTACGCGAGCCTGGAGGACTGGCCGCTGGCGCTCCAGGCCGCCGATCGCTGCGTCGACCTCCTCCCCGACGAGCCCGGCGAGCGCCGGGACCGGGGGCTCCTGCTCTGGCAGATGGGGCGGCCCCAGGGGGCGCTCCAGGACCTCGGAGACTACCTCGCCCGCGCGTCGCCGGACGCCCCGGACCGGGGGCACGTCAACGAGGTGATGGGGAGGCTCCGCTCCTTCCTG
>PLNE01000016.1 GCA_003141695.1 Candidatus Dormiibacterota bacterium | reverse complement strand
GGCGGCGTGGCCCGGATGAGCGACCCCGAGTTGATCGAGGGCATCCAGGCGGCCGTGACCGTCCCCGTGATGGCCAAGGCGCGCATCGGGCACTTCGCCGAGGCGCAGGTGCTGCAGTCGTTGGGGGTGGACTTCGTCGACGAATCCGAGGTGCTGACCCCGGCCGACGAGGCGCACCACATCGACAAGTGGGGCTTCACGGTCCCGTTCGTGTGCGGTGCGACGAATCTGGGGGAGGCGCTCCGGCGTATCTCGGAGGGGGCGGCCATGATCCGCTCGAAAGGTGAGGCGGGGACCGGCAACATCGTCGAGGCCGTGCGGCACTTGCGGTCGATCCTAAGCTCGCTGCGGGCGATCGCTGCGTGTGGCGACGGCGCTGAGCTCTATGCGTGGGCCAAGGAGTTGGGCGCACCTATCGGTCTCGTGCAGGAGATCTCCGAGACCGGGCGGTTGCCGGTACCACTGTTCTGTGCGGGGGGCATCGCCACGCCGTCGGACGCCGCATTGGTGATGCAGTTGGGTGCCGAGGCCGTGTTTGTCGGTTCGGGGATCTTCAAGAGCTCCGACCCGGCCCGGATGGCATCGGCCATCGTCGAGGCGACGGCGCATTTCACCGATGCCGACCACGTGGCGAAGGTGTCGCGTGGGCTGGGTGAGGCGATGCGGGGCATTGAGCTCTCGGATGTGACGGAACGCCTGGCTGATCGAGGATGGTAGCGCTCCCCCGCGAGGGGGACTCGGCCGCCGTGAGGCAGGTGATCGGCGTCTTGGACCTGCAGGGTGATGTGCGCGAGCACGTCGCCGCCCTGCGCGACATCGGAGTGGCGTCGCGACTGGTCAAGCAAGTGTGCGACCTGGACGGGTTGGCTGGGTTGATCCTGCCGGGCGGCGAGTCGACGACCTTGTCCATGCTGCTTGAGTCCACTGGCCTGTTCGACCCCATCGCGGCGTTGTTGGCTGGAGGGTTTCCCGTGCTGGGGACTTGCGCCGGCCTGGTGCTGTTGGCCTCAGAGGTACTGGACGGGAGGCCGGATCAGCGGTCGTTTGGCGCGCTGTCGGTCGTGGTGCGGCGCAACGGCTTCGGGCGGCAGGTGGCGTCCTTCGAGACGGAGTTGCGATTCGGGGAGGGGCCCGTGATGCCGGCGGTCTTCATCCGCGCACCCATGGTGGTGCGCGTCGGCCCGGAGGTCGAGGTCCTCGCCACGATCGATCACCCCGGATGCGTTGGTCCTTCGCCGGTGCTGGTGCGTCAGGGTCGGGTGCTGGCGTCGGCCTTCCATCCCGAGCTCACGCCTGATCGCCGGGTGCACCAGATGTTGGCCGCCATGAGTCTGCGCCCGCATCGAGGGCTTGCGATTCTGTAGCCACCCACCCGCCGGCCACCTTGTACGTGCCGAAAACGTCATCCGGACCCATCGACCTGGACTTTCGTTGGCGTGACCCTGATGACGAAGAAGGGCGTGGCGCTCTCCTTCCTCTACATTGCCTTCGTTCGTCTCCTCCAGCTGGCCCGTCTCTCACTGGTGGGCAACAGGACCTGGCCATCGAGGTCGTCATGCTCCGCCACGAGGTTGCCGTCTTGCGCCGACAGGTGGCGCGTCCGGCTGATCCAACCCCGTAGTGCTGGGCAATGGCTTGGGTCCAGACCGAGAAGCCGGTGACATCATCAACCTGACCTCCGTACTGCTCGCGAAGGCGTGACGCCTCGACTTGGACATACATGCGAAAGAGACGTTCGCTGCTGTTCGGTTGGCGATAGGCCGATGGGATGAGACTGCCGCAGTCGCGCGTCTGCCCACGGAAAACTCGAACACAGCCTTCGACGACCGGCGGCAGACTGCTATCCGCGAATCAAGTTCGCTTCTAGTATCTACTGCCTGACCCATAACGTGCCTTCGGAGGCTACGGCCGTGCTGCCGTCACCGGGTCGGGCCTCGGGCCCTCATTGGGGCAGGTTCGCTTTGTCTGTGACCCCTGCCGAGTCGAATGTGGCCATCTCGCGGAGGATCTTGGCCGCCGCCTGCACGATGGGCACGGCCAGCACGCCACCACTGCCTTCCCCGAGCCGCAGCTCCAAGTCGAGCACAGGGGAAAGACCCAGATACGCCAAGCCCACGGTGGCGCCCGGCTCACTCGAGCGGTGCCCCGCGATCAGGTAGTACCCCGCCGCAGGATTGAAGGCCGAGGCCACGAGGGCCGCAGCGACGGCGATCACGCCGTCAATGATCACCGGTACCCGGGCAGCTGCTCCGGCGACGATGAAGCCGGCCAGCGCGGCAATCTCCAAACCGCCGACCTCGGCGGTGACGGCGAGGGGAGCGGCGTCCGGCGAGAGGCGACCGAGCGCCGTCTCGATCACCCTCGTCTTGTTGTCCAACATCGCATCATCGATCCCGGTTCCCCGCCCCGTGACCTGGCGAGGGCTGGTCCCGGTCAGTGCCGCGATGAGGGCCGCCGAAGGCGTCGTGTTGCCGATCCCCATGTCCCCCGTGACGAGCATCCGCGCCCCCCGCTTGACCGCTTCGGTCCCGACCTCCGCCCCGACCTCGAGCGCGGCGCGGGCCTGTGCTTCGGTCATCGCCGGGCCGACGGCCAGGTTCGCCGTGCCCTGGGCGACGTTGCGGCGCAGTAGTGCCGTCGACTCGGTCGGGATCGGGCTGGCGACTCCGACGTCGACAACCACGACGGTGGCGCCGACGTGCCGGGCGAGGACGTTGATCGCCGCCCCACCGGCACAGAAGTTGGCCACCATCTGGGCCGTGACCTCTGACGGCCATGGTGTCACACCGGCTTGGACCACTCCGTGGTCGCCGGCGAAGACGGCGACGGTGACCGGTTCGGGTACCGGAGGTGGGCAGCTGCCGGCGATCCCCGACAGCTGGATGCCGAGAGCCTCGAGGCGCCCGAGTGACCCCTGCGGCTTGGTGAGCCGGTCCTGCAGCTGCTCGGCCGCCGCGATGGCGGCCGTGTCGAGCGGTTCGAGGTTCCTCACAAGGGTGGCGAACATTTCCTCGGTCACGTGCACCTCTTCCTGTCGGTCGCCGCTC
>PLNE01000063.1 GCA_003141695.1 Candidatus Dormiibacterota bacterium | reverse complement strand
CACCAGCCTGGCCGTGTAGTGGCGGCTGGACCGCGCTGGCCCCTCTCGGGGGTGGGAAGCGTTCTTGAGGACCCCGCCGGAAGCGGGGGAGAGGGTTCGCCAAGATGCCGTCGACGTGGTCGACTGGCCATGACGGTAGCAGAAGCCCGCCCGCCGGCGGGTTTCGTCACGAATCCGGCGCCGGATGGGGACGGCCGGGATCGGCCCCCGCGGGTCAGCTCGGGGGAGCGGGGCCTCCCTCGGCGGCAGGCCTCGAGCCGCCCGGCTGGCAGGCGGTGGACGGCACGGCGG
Source organism: Candidatus Dormiibacterota bacterium (assembly GCA_003141695.1). Taxonomy (GTDB): domain Bacteria; phylum Chloroflexota; class Dormibacteria; order Aeolococcales; family Aeolococcaceae; genus Changshengia. The sequence goes on along the minus strand of PLNE01000063.1, from coordinate 61,077 downwards.
TGGCGGCCAGCGGGGCTCGGGAGAGCTCCGGCCCGGCATGCGCGGCTCCGCTCGCACCATGACGGCCGCCGTGGCCCGGGACTCCCAGGTGAGGCGACTGTTGGGGGTCGATCTTGATCCGCGGCACCCAGGCGTCGCGCAGCTCCGTCTGGCTGGTCACGACCGGAGGGAGGTCGCCGCGGACCACCTGGGCGAGGCTGACCTCGTCGAGCACATCCCGGATGTAGGACCTGACCGCGACCCACACGTCGCGGAGTGCCTCCGTGTGCCCGGTATAGGCCAGTTGGTCCGGGCGGTAGTCGCCCACCCGAGCCAGCGGCCCGTCGATCACTCGGATGATCTCGCCCAGGGTGATGGTGCCGGGATCCCGTGCCAGCTCAAACCCGCCCCCCACCCCCCGGTGGCTGATGACCAGCCCCTCCTCCTTGAGCTCGGCCAGGATGTTCTGGAGGAATTTGAGCGGGATGTTCTGGAATTCACCGATGTGCTCCGCGCTGACCGTGCCCGGCCCGTGGGCCGCCAGCTCGATCGCCGCCCGGACGGCATAGTCGGCCTTTACAGAGACGCGCATGCCGCACATTGTGACCGCAGGGCCGGCACCCGCACCTCATTGGTAGACATTAGGGCCCCCGGGGGTGGCCCGGGTGCACCCGCTACTTCAGCCGATGGTGGTGATGTAAGCCCCCACCAGGGTGGCGGTCTGCTGATCGACGGCACCGGCTCGACGAGCTCCGTGATCCTGCTGGAAATGCGCAAAGGCGCTCGTCGATGAGATCGGGTTCACCTCGTCGTCGCCGTGGTTGTGAAACGACACGTGGACGAAGGAGCCGTCCGCAAGCCGCAGCACGATGTAGCTCACGTTGTCGGGCTTGGAGGCCTCCAACTCAGCGAAGACGCCCTTAACCCGCCGCTCGTTCTCATCCGCCGCTTCGGTCGACTGCGTCGCATAGCGAGTCACCAACCGCTTCTTCATGTACCTGCTCCCTCCGGGCTCCCGTCCCCATACCATGGTGGAGGCATCACTCTCGCGGAGCCCACGCGACGAGCGAGTGGCCGCAGACGACCATTCTGAACGGAGATGCCATGTCGACAGCCGCCGGCTCGGGGACACGGGACGATCCCTGGAGACTCACGACAGCACCAGGGACGTCCGAGTACCAGATGTATCAGGACAACTCGGTCGATCCCCCCGAACTGGTGTGCCAGGTCGGCGCCACCCAGCTGCGGTACCTGCTCTCTGCGGTCGACGACCTCCACGCGATGCTGAAAGCCCAAGGTGACTGGATGCCTCTCGGCGGCGCGGACGAGCAGAAGCCCGCTCCGGAGGGAACGGTCGAGGCCTGGGGGCGATCCCCGTCCAATCCTGCGGGAGGTTGGTACGGGCTCAAGAAGGGCCTGCGCGGCCGCTTCGGCGTCTACCTCCCGCCCTTGCTGGAGGCTCTCGGGATCGCTGAGCTCGAGCACAATCCTCGCAACAACCGGATGCGCGCGCTGTAGGCATCATCTTGGTCGAAGACGACTGTACCGGATGCGTTAGTTGAACCCCACCCGGGGCCCCGGGGCCTTGCGCGGAGGGGAGCCGGCACGGTCTCGAGAACGGCTGGCAGGCACATCTGGGGAATGGTGCGGTCCGATATGATTATCGGTGCCCACACTCGCGCGCGCCGTGCGCGACCCAAATCGTGCCATGGAGAGCTGTCACATGTATGGAAGCGTTTCGCGCTGGCGGGTCAAGGACGGCCAGCAGCAGGAGCTCGAGCAACTCTTCACGGAGATGATGAACGACATCCCGCCTGGTTCGCAGGGGGTGACCGTCTATCGGTCGGACGCCGATCCGCAGGAGTACTGGATCGCGGGCCGTTGGGACAGCAAGGAGATATACAGGGCCAACGCCAACAGGCCAGAGACGGATGCGAACTTCCGGCGCTTTCGGGCACTCCTGGAGAGCGATCCCGAGTGGCACGACGGCGAGATCGTCTTCACCCAACTCTGAGCTCTTGGGCGGAGGCGGCGACGCCGCTTCCGCCTCTCAGCGGGATGGTAACCCTGAAGCTCACCCCTGGAGCCGACGGGGAGATTCGAACTCCCGGCCAGCGGTTTACGAAACCGCTGCTCTACCACTGAGCTACGTCGGCTTGGGAAGATGGGCGCGCGGCGGACCAGCCCTAGTGGCCCATTATCCCAGTTGTGTGAAGACCCGACGCCCCCGGCCCTTCGCCGCCCCTCCGGGATGACCGCCGAGGCCCTGGCTCGCTTCGCCCAGGCCGACGGGTTCGAGGTTGCCCTCGACAAGGAGGGCCTACCTCCGGACGATCCGCTCCTCCGCCTGTACGGCGGTCCTCTCAGGGTTCGGCTCGGCACCCCGCGCCTGGTGGCGAACTTCGTCGCCACCGTCGATGGGGTCACGGCCTTCGGCGAGGGCAGAGGGGAGGGCGCCATGGCAGTCAGCCTCCACAGCCCCGCCGACCGCTTCCTGATGGCCCTGCTCCGCTGCGCCGCCGACTGCGTCCTGATCGGGGCGGGCACCCTCCGCGACGATCCCCACCATCAGTGGACTCCGAGCACGCCGATGCCGGATTTGGCGGAGGAGCTGACCGCCCATCGCCGGCGGCTCACCGGCGCCGCCGGCCCCCCGCCGCTCGCCGTGGTGAGCGGGAGCGGCGCGCTGCCCGCCGCCCACCCCGCGCTTCGCCAGCCCGAGGGCGACGTCCTGGTCATCACCACCGAGGAGGGGGCGGCACGGCTTCCCGTGATGCATCCGCGCGTACGGGTCGCGGTCGCCGGGAAGGCGGGCGAGATCCCCGCCGGCGCCATCGTCGAGTCGGTGCGCACTCACCTCGCCGCCGTCACCATCCTCTGCGAGGGCGGTCCCCTGCTCTTCGGGCAGCTGCTCGCCGGCGGGTGGGTGGACGAGCTCTTCCTGACCGTGGCCCCCCAGCTCGCCGGCCGTTCCGACCAGGCTCCGCGGCCCGGCGTGGTCGCCGGCACCGCCTTCCCGCCGGATGAGGCAGCGTGGCTCGGCCTGCGCTCGCTGCGCCGGTCCGGCGACCACCTCTTCCTCCGGTATGCCGTCACACGCCGGGCTTGACGGTATCAACGCCCGCGGCACGAGGCGCGGCCGGCCTCAGGGCAAGTGCGAACCCCCGGGGCCTGCCTGCTGTGCGACGAGCGCCTCTGGTCTCGCCGAGAGTGCGGCCACCACCGGGCGCGTGAGCGCCGCCATCGCCGCCATGGGCACGGCGACGGGCACGGGCGTGCGCCCCGGGGCAGGTGGTGTGTGCACCGATTCGGGTGGGCGCGCGATCATGAGCGCTGGCACGGGCAGGGATGTCGAGGCCGGCCGCAGCGCGGGCCGCCGGGCATCGCGGCCGCCGAGCAGGAGACCGCGGCGGACCCGGATGTGCCGCTGCACCCAGAACCAGGCGGCGAAGCCGGCGAGGGTGATCACCCCCTTGTCGGCGGCGCGCTGGAGGAGGGCAGCGGCCACCGCCGCCGGGCCGAGCACCCCCTGGGTGTGGAGCAGGGCGATCGCTGTGGTCTCGAAGCCTCCCACCCCGCCTCCCGGGCTGGTCGCGGCCCCGGCCAGGTAGGCGGCGCCGTAGATGAAGGTGGTGGTCACCCACGGGACCGCCACGCCGCTCGTTCCCCGCACCATCAGCCAGAAGAGGGTCAGCTCAAAGAGGGCACCGAGCACGCTGAGGGTCAGCCAGAGCCAGGTCTCGCGGCGTCGCATCAGCCGGACCACCTGCTCGTGGAGCACCTCGAGCTGGCGGGTGGCCCGCCGCGCCCATGGGATGTGCCCGACCACGCCGAGCACGGCGTTGAAGACCGGGTCGATGGTGAGAATGCCGATGATCGCGAGGATGCCGGCGAGGGAGACGGCGATCCCGGAGATCCCGGCGGCATAGGCGAGAGCGCCGGGGATGGCCACCGCCACGATCACCGTGGTGTAGAGCAGCTCCTGGACGGTGACCGCGGCCATGGTGGTGCCGATCGGGGCACCGGTCGCCTCACTTGCCAATTCGGCCCGGGCCAGCTCACCGAACGGGAGCAGACCGAAGGCCTCGCCGCCCACCGTGAAGAGCACCGAGTCCCGTGGTGTCACCGCCACCGACTCGCTGCGCAGCAGCTGGTGGTAGCGGAGCCCCTTGGTGAGGTAGAAGCAGGCGGTGAGCCCGATCGCCGCGGGCACCATGATGATCGGGAAACGCGCGATGTCCTGGCCGAGCTGACCCGGATTGAGGATGAGGATCAGGGCGACCAGGATGCCGATGGTCACCCCAGCCTGAAGGATCAGGCGGACGCGGTGGGCGCGGCTCATCGGAAAATCGTGGGCTGGGACGCTGACCGGCGGATGGGCCGCGGGTGGTTCGTCACCGATCCGGTTCTACGCTCTCGCCGCTGTCGCGGGCGTCGTCGATCTCGTCCGCCAGCAGCGGGAGGGCGGCGTACCCGACCGCCCCCGGACCGGTGTGGGTCCCGATGATGGGGTCCAGCGCGATGACCTCGCAGCGGGCGACGTCGCAGACCTGGCGGAGGCGCGCCTCCAGCTGGGTGGCGAGCGCCTCGGCGTCGGCGTGGAAGACGAGGATGCGGAGCCGGCCGGGGAGGTCGCGCGCCGTCTTCTCCAGCGCCGAGAGGACCCCGGATGGGGTGCGGGTCAGGGCCACCCTGCCCGTCTGGCCGTTGCTCAGCCGGAAGACCGGGCGCACGTGGAGGCTGTCCGAGATCCCCGCCAGAAGGGCGTTGATCCGGCCGCTCCGGGCTACGAACTCGAGGGCCTCCAGAGCGCCGAACATCCTCACCTCCCGGATCGCCCGCTCGGTCCGGTGCAGGACCTCGGGAAGCTCGGCGCCGTCCATGCAGAGACGGGCGGCGACTCGGGTGATCAGCCCCAGGCCGGCGGCGGCAGTCCCCGTGTCGACGACCGTGACCCGTTCTCTGCCCTCCTCCTCGGCGAGCGTCCGCGCGGCGAGCCGTGCGCTGTCGTCCATGCCGCTCCAGCGCGCCGGGATGGTGAGGCAGAGGATCCTCTCGGCCGGACAGCGGCGGAAGGTCTCCAGGAATTCACCGGGTGGCGAGGTCGAGGTCTCGGGGGTCTCGCCGTTGCGCAGCCTCGCATAGAACTGGCGCAGCTCCTCGTCGTCGCGGACGTCGATCTGCTGATCGCCGATCCGCACCGGGAGGTCGACCACGCCGACCGTGCCGGACAGTTCGGGGGGTACCAGAGCACCGCTTCCGGTGACCAGCCCGCACGCTTGGGTCACAGCGCCCCAGGCGGCACCGGCGGGTCGCACGTGGACGGTCGGGGAGCCTTCCACGGCTACCGCGAGCCTGCTAGTCGCACTTGCCGCGCGCAAGATGATCCACGTCACTCCCTGAGCTGGTCGTGAGGGGTCCCCCGGCCGTCGCAGTCGCCTCGGTCCGAGGCCATGCCCCACCGGGAAGCCGCTGCCTAAGATGATAGCCATGGCCTGAGGCTGCGGACCGCCCCGGGTGGATGGCCGAGGGATCTGCGGAGGGATCATGGACGCGCGCTGGACCCTGGTCACGTTCTGCGCGGCCGCCTACCTGATCGGCAGCCTCCCGGTGGGGTATTGGGTGACCCGCTGGCGGCGGCTTGGCCTCGACATCCGCGGCTACGGCTCCGGCAACGTCGGGACCGCCAACATCTACCGCCACGCCGGGTTTGGCCTGGCGGCGGTGGTCGGGCCGATTCAGTTCGTGCAGGGACTGCTCCCGGTCCTGCTCGCCCATTCCATCGGGGACGTCACCGGCGCCGGCCTGGTACTGGTCGGCATCGTCGCCGTTGTCGGCAACGGCTGGTCACTCTTCCTCCGCTTCGACGGCGGACGGGGGGTGGCGGTGTCGACGGGCGCGGTCGCCGGCCTCAACCTGATCGCCCTGGCCGTGCTCCTCGTCTGCTTCGCGGCCGGCGCGCTTCGGGGCCGGATCGCCGAGGGCGTGCTCGCCGGGTTCATCGTGCTCCCGCTCGCGGGGGTGGCCCTCGCCATCACGCCGCTTCGGGCGGGCTGGGCGCTCCCCGTGGGGCTGGCGGTACTCCTCCTGCTGATCCTCGCCCGCCGCCTGGATGGGGTGGTCGGCGACCTCAACCACTTCGGGCAGGGCCAGCACGTCGTCCTCGACCGGGTCCTCCACGACCGCCGTCCCGGACGGCCGCTGGTCGGGCACCGGACCGATCCCTGAGGTCGTCCCGGACCCGCCACCGGCCGGCTGCCGCCGGACTCTGAGACGCCGCGCCGGCGCTCGAGCGCCTACCCCTCGTCGGTCCAGACGGGGTTGAAGGGGTACCACTGCTCCGGCGCGACGGCCATGAGCGCGTCGAGCCGGTCGGCGAGGGTCTGGGTCATCTCGGCGACGGTGCCGGTCGGGACCGGCGGGTCGACCAGGACCCGGTAGTGGCGGTCGACCCGGTAACAGATCGCCGGCAGCAGGGGACACCCGCTGTGGAGGGCCATCGCCGCCGGGCCGGTGCTGAAGCGGACGGGGCCGCCGCGGAACTGCACCTCGACCGTGGGTCCCCCCTCGGGGATGTCGGCGAGGAGGGCCAGGAAGCGGCCGTGACGGAGGGCATGGAGCAGGCCCCGGGCGGCTCGCCCGGGGGTGAACACCTCCAGGCCGCGGCGCTCGCGAGCCCAGACGATCACCCCATTGAGGAACGCCGGGCGGAAGTCGCGCATCACCGTGGTGAGGGCCAGTCCCTGGGAGAGCCCTATCGTCGCCGCCATGTCCCAGTTGCCGAAGTGAGCCAGGCAGAAGATGCCCCCACCGTGCTCCTCCCGTGCCCGGTCGACGTACTCCATGCCGTCGAGCGGGTGGAGGCGGCGCACCGTCTCCATGGTCAGGGCGTCGGCCCACATCAGGTCGAGGCAGGTCCGGTAGTACTCGCGGTAGGAAGCGCGCGCGCGGGCCCGGGCGCCTCGTGGCGTGAGGCTGGGATCCGCCCGGCGATGACGGGCGGCGCACGCCTGAACCTGGCGGGGCCTGACCAGGGAGCTGACCGCGGCGATGGCGTCGACGGCGACGTAGCGTCGCCAGCCGAGCGCCTGAGCGGTCCTCGCAACCCCCCCCCAGAGCCCCTGGAGCAGGGGCGAGGGCGGGGATGTGCTCTGGATCGGGGCGGCCACGGAGGGGGCGACCGGGGCGTTCAACCGGTGCCGTGCGGGACCTCCGCCGTCTTGATCGCTCACCCGGGCGGACTCGCCCGATCCTGTGTCGATGGCATCTCCGCCCGTGAAGTCTCAGCCGAGTGGATGATAGATGGGAGCGCGGGCCGAGCCATCGCTACCCAGCGTAGGCTACCCGGCGAAGGCTGACTTCGGCGGGCCGGCCGGCTCGCAGCACGAGGAGGGTTCGGGCGTGGCGATGCGGGTGGCCTGGTTCGGGCATGCCGGAGGCCGCCGGGCCGACGGGCTCACCGCCTACAGCGACCAGACGGTGACCGCCCTGGCCGCGGCCGGCTGTGAGATCCGCTTCTTCCACCATGACCTGGACGGCGACATCACTCCCGTTGCGGACGCCGTGCCGCTCGAGGGGGTGCGCTTCAAGACGGTCACGCTGCCGGCCCCGCGCACCCTCGCCCGGATCGAGCGGTCCCTCGCCGATTTCCGTCCCGACGTCGTCCACTGCTCGGTGAGCGTCTCCCTCCTCGACGGGGCGGTCGCCCGGTTGGCGCGCGGCCTGGGCGCCGCGACGGTGGCGACCTGCCACCTCCCCTATGCTCCGGCCCAGAGCGCCCGGGGTCGGGTGATGCGCCGCCTCTACCACTACCACGCCGCCCGCCTGCAGGAGTATGACCGCTGCATCGCCCTCTCCCACGACCAGCGCGACCTCCTGGTGCGGGCAGGGGTGGCGCCGGATCGCATCGTGGTGATGCCGAACGCCGTCGACACGGAGCGGATCTGTCCCGGGCCCTCTGCCCTGAAACAGGCCTTGGGGGCGACCCTGATGGTCTCCTTCCTCGGCCGGCTGGACCCGGAGAAGCGGGTCGAGGAGCTGATCCGCTCCTTCCTGGCCCGCCGATGGCCGTCCGATCACCTGCTCGTCATCGCCGGCAGCGGGAGCCAGGATCGCCGGCTCCGGGCCATTGCGGGGTCGGAGGGGCCGGTGCGCTTCCTGGGGATGATCACCCGGATGGAGGACCGCCTCGAGCTGCTGCGGGCGACCGATCTCTTCGTCCTCCCCTCGACCGCCGAGGGGCTGTCACTGGCACTCCTGGAGGCGATGGCGGCGGGGTGCGCGATCGTCGTCACCGATGCCGGCGAGCATGCGGCGGTGCTGGAAGACGCCGGCCTGGTCATCCCCGTCTACCCCCTGGAACCGGCCCTGGGGGAGGCGATGGCACGGTTGCGCGCCGACCCCGACACCCGGCGGAGGCTCGGCCAGGCGGCCCGGAAACGGGCCGTCGCCCATCACGGCCTCGATCGGTACGTCGCGGACCTTCTTGACCTGTACGCGTCGGCCACCGCCGGACGTGAGGCCGGCACCGCGCTCCGGTAGGAACGGGGGACGGGCGTGGTCAGGGCTGGGACGCGGCGTGCCCGGGGCTGGGGGACGCACCGTCTTCGTCCGCGGGGAGCCGTGCGTGGAGGGTGGTGCCAGCGTCGGGGACCGAGTGGATTTCCAGGTCGCCTCCCGCCTCACGCGCCAGGTCGTGGATCAGGCTGAGACCGAGGTGCCCGGCCTCCACCTGCCGGTGGCGCCTCTCGGCGGTGAAGCCGACGCCGTCGTCGACGATCCGGAGGTCGAGCCTCCCGTCATCCCTGGTGACCGCCACCTCGACGTGGTGGGCGTGGGCGTGCTGGTCGACGTTGTGCAGCGCCTCCTGGGTGATCCGGTAGGTGGCGGTGAGCGCCGTGCCCCGGACCTCGTCGGCCGACCCAGCGATCTCGATGGTCACCTCGATCCCAGCGTCCCGCAGCGGGTCGGCGAGGTCACTGATGGCGGCGGCGAGTCCGATCTCCTGCAGGTCGGGAGGAGCGATCTCGCGGAGCAGGGTGCGCAGCTCGTCGATCGCCTCGGCGGTGGCGTCGGCGGCGNNGGCCAGGTCCTGGACCACGCCGTCGTGGAGGTTGCGGGCGATCCGGTGGCGTTCCGCGTCCGATGCCTCCAGGGCCCGGCGGAGCAGCAGCTCCTTCTCTCGGGCGTGCGCCTCCCGCTGCAGCTGCGCGGCGCGGGTGCGCGAGGAGAGCACCAGCAGGGACATCTGGAGCAGCAGCACCGGGACGAGGAGGAGGAGAAAGCCGTCGGCCCCCTCCCGGTCGACCAGTACGACGCCGCCGAAGGCGGTGAGACCGGCACCCAGGAAGTAGGGGAGGACCGAGGTCGCGTTCTGCCCCACGTAGGCCAGCACCCGCATCCCCGGCTGGGTGAGCCACTGGACCCCTGCGAGCAGCCAGATGTTGACAACCCAGGAGAGCAAGCCGGCCGCGAGCCCTGCGACCAGGCCCGGCCCCAGCGCCATGCCGCCTCCGGTGACGGCGTGGAACACCCCCCAGGCGGCGAGCGCGCTCAGGAACTGGTTGGAGGCATTGAAGAGGCTCTTGAACCAGCTCGTCCTCAACCGCGCGGTTGTGCCCGCGCATTCGCTGGCGGCGGCGACCAGCGCCCCGATCGGCCCGGCGGCGAGGGTCAGCCCCAGGTGGGCAAAGATCGACGCCGACCAGTAATTGGCCGCTCCGGAGAGGACCCGCACCGCGGTGGCGGCGAGCAGGAAGGTGGCGCACGCCCCCATCGCGAGCAGGGCCGGGTCGGCCGGGATCCGCACCGTCATCACCGCCGCCGCCAGGGCCACGGCCGCCAGCAGCCCGACGTAGGCGGTGAGCGCCGGGGTGTAGGTGACCGGGGTGCCGCGTGCCTCCGGCGGGAGCCGGGGGATGCGCCGTGCCAGCCGGCGCATCCGCCCGCCGCCCTGGTCGTGCTCGTCGGCTGTCGGCATCACCGATCGACCGCGCCGTGGTCCGTTCGGTGTCAGACGGGCCGCCGGGGGACCGCCACGACCCGGGGCTCCTCGGAGACATCCTCACGCTCGACCTGGACCAGTCCCAGACGCAGCGCCTTGGTCACCGCCTCCAGCTTGGAGTGGGTCGCCAGCTTGGAGTTGATCCGGGAGAGCTTGTTGCGCAGGGTCGCGTGGCTCATGAAGAGCTGCTGCTCGATGGACGCGTTGTCCCACCCCTGGGCGAGGNNGCTCCGCGGATGGCGCTCGGCAGGTGGTCGAGGCTCTCCGACTTGCTGATGAATCCGCTGCAGCCGGCCACCAGGGCCTCGTCGAGGACCTGCCGATCCTCGACAGCACTGACCACGATGACCCGCGTCCGAGGGTGCTCCTCGCGGATGTAGCGGGCCGCCATGATGCCGTCGCCGTCGGGCAGGTGGTAGTCCATCAGAACCACGTCGACGTGTTTGCGCCGGAGGAACTCGCGGGCGTCGTCGAGACGCTGGGAGATGCCGTCCACCCGCATGTCGGGCTCGTCGCGGAGCGCCCGGGCCAGGGCCTCGGCAAACATCTGGTGGTCCTCGACGATCAGGACCCGGATCAGCGGGCTGGACGAGAGCTTGAGCTCGGGAGCCATATCGAAATCAGGCATCGCAGCAAGCAGAGGATATGCCTCATCGGGGCGGAAGAGGCGAGCCGCGGCCCACATGGTGCGTCGAGTCGATGCCTCGCCGTCGGTGCGGACTCGCAGCCCGATCAGGTGTTGCACCGCTCAGCCGTGCTGCGGGGCCGCGGCGCCGGCGCGCACGCCCTGGGTTCCGGGTGCCGGCTGTCGCTCTGGGGACGGCCGACGAGGACGGCCAGGATGGGCCGGCGGGGCTGCCGCGGCCGGAGCCAGCCGGCGACCAGCACAGCGGTCCCGCCGGCGCAGGCCAGCAGCAGGGTCGGCATCCAGCCGAGCCGTGGTGCGGCGGCGACGGCGAGCAGACCGCCCGCCAGCATCCCGGCGTAGCCGAAGAGCCACACCGCGCCACTCGCCTGGCCGAGCCGGTGCGACGAGACGATGCGGGCCATCTCGGTCATCGCCAGGATCTCGTAGGGGGCCGACGCCAGGCCGCTCAGCCCCGCCAGTCCGACGTCGACCCACGCCGACCCGACCAGGGCGAAGGCTCCGAGCGGGATCAGCTCGCCGAGGGTCAGGAGGGCCATGGTCCGCGATCCCAGCCCCCGCTTCTGGGTTCGGAGGAGCGCCAGGGCGCCGATCATGTTGCCGGCCCCGATCGCCGCGTACACCCAGCCGGCTGACGCCGCACTGCCGAAGCGCTCCTGCGCCGCCGCGGGGAGGACCGCCTGGAGACAGGTGATGGTGGCGAAGATGCCGAGTTGGGCGAGCGCGAGCTGACGGAGGAAAGGTCGCTGCAGCACCAGCCCGATCCCGGCCCAGGGACCAGCCCCACCGTCCTCCTGCTCCGTCGTGGTGGCTTGGCCGAGGCGGGGCAGGCCCGCGAGGAGGGCGGCCAGGGCCAGGAAGGTGAGGGCGTCGGCGGTCACCAGCCAGGCGGCCGAGCCCGTCCCGAGGAGGCCGAGGAGTCCGGCGGCGATCCCGGGACCGACGACGAGGGCCACTGAGTCCACGGTGCCGACCGCGGCGTTGAGCCGGGCCACGCCCGCCGCCGGCACCAGCCGCGGGATCGCCGCCTGGCCGGCGGGTTGAGCGGCCCCGCCGGCGGCCTGGGTGAGAGCCAGGAGCACCAGCACCAGCGGGATCGCGTCGGCGCGGAGTGCCACCGCCAGCGCGCCGGTGATGCATGCCCTGAAGACGTTGAGGGCGACCAGCGTCGGCACGGGGCCGAAGCGGTCTGCCAGATGCCCGCCGGCCAGCGTCCCCACCGGCCGCGGTGCCACCCGGAAGAGGATCGCCATGGCGGGAGCGGCGAGGCTGCGGGTGAGGGTGTAGAGGGCGACTGCGACCGCCACCGTGGTGAGCCAATCGCCGCAGTTGGAGATGGTGCGGCCGGCCACGAAACGGGTGGCCGCCCCGGGCCGCATCTGAGGCCTACCGGCCGGACGCTCCGGCCGCCCGGCGGGAACAGTCGACATCTGTATCTCGGTCCGTTCGTTACCGGCAGCCCTTTCCGGGCCCGACCCTATCGGTCGAGGCCCGGGCTCCCCGGCGCCGGCAAGGGGAAGGTGGGCGGACGCCGGATGTAGGTCGCCCTGCGGCGCCCGCCCGAAGGGGATGAGGAATTTCTGTGGATCAGCTCCAGCCGTTGAACACGTCGCATACCTCTCGCTCTACTGGACACGCGACGGTCGGGCCCCCTGTCGTGAGCCTGCCGTTTGCGTGTGCGGCCTCTGCGGTCTGCGCCACCCATGGTCATTCCGGAGCGCGAAACGGCATAGACGCCGAAGTCCCCAATTGGGCGAGCGAATGCACCCGAATTTGCTGCCATCCGTCAGTGCACCGACTGCGGTCACACAGGAGGGATGCGTCTGCACTACGGCGGCCGACGCAAATGCACTACGACCGGGCTGTGGTCCCTTCCTGGAGGGGTGGGGAGGGCTGATCGTCGGCCGGAGGCGGGCGGAGTCGCCGGGGCCGGCCGCGAACCCTCAGCTCGTCTTGAGCCCCGGGCTGCGCCGTCCCATCGACCGGGTGCCGGTCAAGTCCAGCACGCCCGCCTCCGTGGGCCGGGCGAGCCACCATCCCTGACCCAGCTCTGCGCCCAGGTCCCGAGTCTGGCGGGCCGCCAGCTCGTTCTCGATGCCCTCGGCGATGACGGATGCCCCGCTCGCGCGTGCGAAGGAGACCACCGCCTTGATCGCCGCCCGCGACCCCGCGTGGGATGCGGTCATGGTCAGGCTCCGTGCGATCTTGATGAACTCAGGGTTCGCGGCGGTGAGCAGCTCCAGGGTCGAGTGCCCGTCGCCCACGTCGTCGAGGGCAAAGCGCACCCCGTGGTTGCGGTAGGCGGCGAGGACCTGACGCACCCGGACGAGATCGCTGATGATCTCCCGCTCGGTGATCTCCAACACCAGCTGATCGGGCCGACCCCCCGCCGCCTCCAGGACGAGGAGCAGCTGATCGGCACCGTGAACCGGGTCGAGCAGGGTCAGGGCGCTGACGTTGAGGAAGAGCGCCCAGTGCGGGAGCAGGCCCCACGGGGCACCGGCGATGGCGAGCCTCCTGCAGAGCCAATCCAGGTCGCGTATCCGCCCGCTCCGCTGCGCCTCCGCGAAGAGGTCCTCGACGCTCTCTCCGGCCCGCATCTCGGGGGGACGGGCCAGCGCCTCGTGCCCGATGACACTCCCGTCGTCCAGGCGGCAGATCGACTGGTAGACGATCCGCAGGTCGCCATGGCGGATGGCGCGGTCGACCCGGGCCGCCCACTCCGAGCGGCGTGAGGGCCCAGGGACGAGGTCGATGGTGCCGCCGGAGACACGGTCCCGCCCCGCCTCCTTGGCCCGGTAGAGGTGGGAGTCGGCGAGACGCGCCACTCCTCGCGGGTCGGCGCCGGGTTCGCCGGCCGCCCAGCCGACGCTGACCCGCGCCTGTCCGTGGGGGACCGAGATGGCATGCACGGCGTTGCGCATCCGTTCCGCCGCCGCCGCGGTCTCGTCGGGGCCGGTGCCGACCATGAGCGCCGCAAACTCGTCCCCCCCGACGCGTGCCACCACGTCCCAGCCGCGAAGGCTGGAGCTGAGCGTCTGCCCAACGGCCCGGAGCATCGCGTCTCCCGCCTCGTGGCCGAATTCGTCGTTGACGTTCTTGAGGCCGTCGACGTCTACGGCGCAGATGGCGAAGCGCTGCCGGGGGATGGTCGCCAGCAGCCGGTCGAACTCGCGCCGGTTGCGCAGCCCGGTGAGGGGATCGGTGGCGGCGACCTCGGCCAGCCGGGCCATGCTCTCGCGGAGCGCCGCCTCGGTCCGCCTCCGCTCCAGCACGTGCCCGAGCTGGCGGCCAAAGTCGACCATGACCTCGATGGCCGCGGGCCTGAGCCCCGCCACGCCGGACCCGAAGAGGTCGATGACCCCGACCACGGAGTCGTCGACCAGGATGGGGAAGCCGGCACCGGCGGTCAGGCCCCGGGCCGCCGAAGCCTCGCGAAAGCCGGGGTCAGCCGAGAGGTCGCCGATGATCACCGGCGCCGCGGCCGACCAGACCCGCCCGGGCAGGTCGCTGCCGAGCCCCAGCTCGAGGTCCCCGCGCTCCCGGTGGAAGTCATCCAGCTCCGTCGCCGGGGCCCACCAGGCGGCACGCCGGACGAGCACGCCGCGATCGCGGTCCAGCAGCCACGCCTCTCCGCCCCACATCCCCAGGGACCGCGCCATGGTCTCGAGGATGCGCGGGGCACCCGCCTCGAAGCTCGGCGCGGAGTTGAGGGTGCGGGCGATCGCGACCTGCATGGCCCGCAGCTCGTCGGAGAGCCGCCTGGCGGTGATGTCGCGCACGAGGAGCACCACGCGCGGCCTCCCCCGTACGCGCACGGTCCGGGTCGCGATCTCGAGAGAGAGCGGGCGGCCGTCCTTGGCGACCATGCGCAGGGGGAAGCTCCGCCCGCCGGTGGTACCGATGACGGCGGTCAGGCGCGCCACTCCCGCCTCCCGCTCCTCGCGCGGGAGCAGGGGGGCGAGCGAATCCATGGCGAGCAATTCGTGCGGCTCGTACCCCGTGGTGGCGGCCCATGCGGCGTTGACCTTCACCGGGCGGCCCCCCTCCAAGACCACCAAGCCCTGCCCGAGGTCGCCGATCGCCCCGGCCAGTGACTCCCCGAACCGCGCCTCGTCACCCAGCCGCGCGCGGGATCGACCCCACGCTCGGGCCCGGCTCAGGGCGGTGGTCAGCAGGCGCGTGGGCAGGTGCCGCTCCGCGGCCGCGACCCGTCCCGACAATGTCATACCTCCGGCCACTCAGGCTCGAGCCCAGCCGCTCTCCACCCGTCCGTGACCAGTCCTCCCACGGATCGTATGGACGTGACGGGCACGAGAGATGACGTCAGGGTGAATTCTTCGTGAAGCCGCCGAGGGTCGCCCCCCCGCGACTCCGCCATCGCTGTTACGGCCGAAGGACCCTACGCCACCCGGGTCACTCGGCCTGGCTCGTCACTCCGCCCGTCCCCCGGTCACCGGGGCCGCCGGTCACCTCCGCGATCGCCCCGGCCACGGCCGCGACGAGGATCTCCGCTTCGGCGTCGGTCATGGTGAGGGGCGGGTTGAGGACCACCGTGTCGCCGAGGGGCCGGACGACCACCCCGCGCCGGCGCGCCGCCAGGGTCACCCGGCGGCCCGTCCGGAGCCCCGGGTCGAGGGGCTTCTCGCCGTCCCGGAGCTCGATACCTGTCATCACCCCCCTGCTCCGGATCTCGAACACGCCCGGCAGTGGCGCCACGCGGTCGGTGAGCAGGCCGCCGAGTGAGGCCGCCAGCCGCCGCGACGCTCCCAGGGTGTCCTCCTCCTCGAAGAGACGCAGCGAGGCGCGGGCGACGGCGCAGGCCACTGGGTTGCCGGTGTAGGTGTGGCCGTAATAGAGGGTGCGGTGCTCGGCGTAGGGGGCCGTGAAGCGGTCAAAGAGCTCCTCGGTGGTGAGCACCGCGGAGAGCGGGAGGTACCCGCCGGTCAGTCCCTTGCCCAGGCAGAGGATGTCTGGCGCCACCCCGGCGCCGGCGGAGGCGAAGAGGTCGCCCGTCCTTCCGAACCCGGTCGCGACCTCGTCGGCGATGAGCAGGGCTCCGTGCCGTCCGGCCAGGGCGGCCGCCTGCACCAGCCAGCTGTCCGAGTGGGTGAGCATCCCTGCCGCGGCCTGCACGCGAGGCTCGACGATCAGGGCGGCCACCTGGTCGCCCTCGCGGTCGAGGAGGTCGGCGAGCGCCCGGAGTGACGCCGCCTCGTCGGCGTGGGGGCTGGGCACGGTGCGGGCCGGGAAGAGGATGGGGTCGAGCCCGGTGTGGAACGGCTCGCTCCGGCCCACGCTCACCGCCCCCGCGGTGTCGCCGTGGTACGCGTCGCCGAGGGCCACGAAGTGGGAGCGCTCCGGGTGGCCGGCGTGGCGCTGGGCCAGCAGCGCGATGCGCAGCGCCGCCTCGACCGCTGCCGCACCCGCCTCGCAGTAGAAGACGCGGGTGAGCCCGGGAGGCGCGACCCCGGCGAGCTCCTCGGCGAGCAGGGCGCCCGGGGCGTGGGTCTGGCCCAGGAAGGTGCTGTGCGCGATCCGCCCCAGCTGCTCGCGTGCGGCGCGGTCCAGGGCGGGGTGCGCGTGGCCGTGGACGGTGCACCAGAGGCTGCTGATCCCGTCGAGGTAGCGGCGGCCGGCCTCGTCGCGGAGCCAGCAGCCGTCCCCCGAGCGGATGACCAGTGGTGCCTCGTTCCGCCAGTCGCTCGTCTGGGTGAAGGGATGCCAGACATGGCGGCGGTCGGCGGCGACCACCGCCTCGGTCGCGTCGGCCAGGGGCGCGGTGAGGGCCGAGAGGTCGAGCGCCCCGGCGGCCTCGGCCAGCGTGCCGATGCCGGCGGCGTCGCCGAGGTGGGGCAGCACCCCGAGCACGGGCACCCCGCACTGGTCCGCGATCTGGGCCGCGTTCTCGGCGATGAAGGCCGGGTCCTCGTCCCTCGCCGCATCGACCAGCACGACCCCGATCACACGGAGCCCGGCAGCGAGTGCGGCCTCCACCGTGAGGGCGGTGTGATTGATCGTCCCGAGCCCGGCGAGCGCCGCCACCACCAGGCCAGCGTCGAGGCGGCGAAACAGGTCGCGCACCGTCTTCCGGGAGGAGAGGGGCACCAGCAGGCCACCGACCCCCTCGACCAGGAGGAGGTCACAGCCGGCGGCCATCGCCTCGATCGCCTGGGCGAGGCCCTCGACGTCCAGCTCCCGTCCCTCCGCGGCGGCCGCGGCGAGGGGGGAGCGGGGCAGCGCGAAGGTGGCGAGCACCGCCTCGGACGGCGGGGCTCCCATCGCCGCTCCGAGCAGGACCGCGTCCTCGGCGTCGGTCCCGGGCGAGACCCCCGTCGCCACGGCCTTGACCGCCCGGCAGTCCATGCCCGCCCGCCGCAGGGCGGCGCAGAGGGCGGCGGTGAGCACCGTCTTGCCCACGCCGGTCCCGGTGCCGGTCACGGCCACGATCCGCCCCATCAGAGCCGGCCCCGTGGGTCACGCGAACCCGACCGCCGCAGGGGACGGGAGCGGTCGCTCAAGGCTGCGCCCCATCCGCCACGACAGAGAGGACGGCGGCGGCGACGCCCTCGATCTCCGCCTCGGTGTGGACGGCGCTGACGACCAGCCGGAGCCGGCTCGTCCCCGGCTCCACGGTCGGTGGGCGGAGCCCCTGGACCAAGTAGCCGCGCTCCCAGAGCGCCAGGTCGAGCTCCATCGTCCGGGCCGGGTCGCCGACCAGGACGGCGACGATGGGGGAGGAGGGGTGGGCTCCCGGCAGCGCCCTCTCGCCGAGCCGACGCCGGAGCAGCCGGGCGCGCTGATGGAGCCGGAGGACCAGCTCGGGCTCCGCGATCAGCACTCCGAGCGCCGCTCGCGCGGCGGCGATGGTGGGGTGGGTGGGCGCGGTCGAGAAGATGAGTGCCCGGCCGCGCTGGAGGAGCAGATGGCGGACCGGCTCCGCCCCGCAGACCGCCGCGCCGGCCGCGCCCAGGGCCTTCGAGAAGGTGACCACGCGGACCACATGGTCGCCGGCCACCCCCAGCTCGGCGGCGAGCCCGCGCCCTCCCGGCCCGGTCGTCCCCAGTGCGTGGGCCTCGTCGACCACCAGCCAGGCACTGTGGCGCCGGGCCAGCCGGTCGAGGGCGATCAGGTCAGCGGCGGCCCCGTCCATCGAGAAGACGGAGTCTGTGACGATGATCGGACGCCCCTCGGCGCCGTCCAGCCGGGCCGCCAGGTCGGCGCTGTCGAGGTGTCCGTAGACGGCCACGCGCGAGCGCGACGCCCGGCAGCCGTCGATCAGCGAGGCGTGGTTGCCCGCGTCGCTCAGGATGGTCGCATCGGGGCCGCCGAGCGCCTCCAGGATCGCGACGTTGGCCGCGTAGCCGCTCGGAGCCACCGTGGCCGTGGCGGTGCCGAGGAAGTCGGCGAGCGCCTCCTCCAGGTCGGCGATGGCCCGGTGGCCGCCGGAGAGGTGGCGGGAGCCGGTGGACCCCACCCCCAGCTCCAGGGCGGCCCGCGATGCCGCCTCACGCACCGCGGGGTGGACGGAGAGGCCGAGGTAGTCATTGGAGCTAAAGACGACGACCTTCCTGCCGTCGACCTCGCAGCGTGGCTCGCTGCCCCCCTCGCGCCGGCGCAGGCGGCGGAGCAGCCCCGCCCGTTCGTCGGCGAGCAGGGTCTCCCCGGCCCAGTCCAGGGGCCCGCTAGGCGGCATCTTCCACCCATGTCCCCCAGCTGGAGGTGGAGGTGCCGAGCCCCACCCGCACCCGGGGGAGCTGCCACAGGGCGGTGCTGTCGTCGTCGGCGGAGTCGTTGACCAAGTCCTGCACGCCGCCGACATAGCCGTACCCCTCTAGGGTCGTGAAGAGAGGCTGCTCCCGGCTGCTGTCGGAGAACTGGGTCGGCCCCGGCCACACCCCGCTGTAGGCGATGAACTGGATGGGCTGGCCGCCGATGAGACTCTCCAGGGTGGTCTTGCTCTGGTCGGTGACGACCTCCAGCTGCTGGGTGGTGGCGTCTCCCGCCCAGAGCGCGACGTTGTCCTTGAGGGTGTGGTCACCGAAGGAGAAGCCGGAGCTCGCCAGATCCCGCAGGTCGGCCGCGGTCACGTACTGCTGGGGCCCGTAGACGCCGCCGACCAGGGCCGTGCACGGGAAGAAGACGGCGGTGAAGCCGTACTGGTGAAGGATCGGCGCCGCGTTGGTCCACTGGCTCAGCCGGCCGTCATCGAAGGTGATCACGAAGGAGTGGGGCGGCAGCGGCAGACCGTAGAGAAGCGCGTCGGCCAGGTGCTGCAGCGAGATGCTGGTGGCTCCGATGGAGGAGGCGTAGGCCATCTGGGCCTGGAACTGGCTGGTCAGGGTGGTCAGCCCCACGTCGATCGCCCAGCCGTTGGTGTTGCCGCCGTAGGCGCTCTTCTCGGGCTCCTGGTTCTCCACCAGGTGGTACATGAAGATGGGGACGTCCAGCTGGCGGGGGGTGACGCTCGCCGGCACGATCACCGGCGCGTCCATCGAGGCCGGGCCCTCGCCCACGACCGACGCCGCCCCTGTGGCGGCGTCGTATTCGACCGATATCTGGGTCATCGAGAAGAGGGCGGCGACTCCCGGTGGAGAGAGCGAAGCCGGGTTCGCGAAACTCACCCTGACCGGGAACCGCCAGGTGTCGGGCATCGAGACCGCGGGGCTCTCCGGGTCGTACCAGGTGACCCCGGCGGTGGGCAGTCCCAGGGTGATCGAGCTGATTGTTGCGTCCGAGAACTTGGCCTGCAGCATGGCGGTGCGGTCGCTCTGGCTCGGCCACAGCGCCTGGGCCGCCGGAGCCAGCTCCGCCCACTGCGCGTCCCAGGCGCCGCTCGCGGTCTGGTCGGCGAACTGTTGAGCCAGGGCGGTGACGATCTGGGTGGCCGAGGCGGCCGCCCGCGTGGCGCTGGGCTGGGCGGTGCCCGTCGAGGGGATCGGTGCCGCCCGGCGGGTCGACGCCGTCCCGGCCGGCGCAGCGCTGCAGCCGGCGAGGACCAGCGCAATGGCCACCACGGAGCCAATCCGCCGGGCCCGGCGGCTAGGACCTGGATCGGTGAGTAGCCGCTCGCGTCTCATCCCACCAGCCGGCTCATCCCGGCGTTGCCTCATGCGCTCCTTCGGTAGGGGGGCTTCGCCCCCCTTCGGCGCGCGGGAAAGCGCGCCACCCCCAAGGTGTGCACTCCCTGCGGTGCTCGTCGGCGCCTTGGGCTGATCTCGCCTGGCAGGCGGTCCACTTCGCGCTACTCACCGATCCAGGTCTGACGGATCACGAACTTACGCTAGCAGGACGCCGGACAGGGCTGCCCGGTCGTGCCCGAGGACCGCCGGCGGGCACTCCCGCGCTCGGCCGTTGCCCCTGCCGTGACGCGGTAACCTGTGGCCCCCATGGAGAGCGAAGTTCACGTCCCCTCCGGCGACCGTCTCGACCGGCTCGACCTCCCTGCCCTCGACGCCAAGTGGCAGCAGAGCTGGGCGGAGCGCGGGACCTACCGCACCGACATGCGCGGGCCACGACCCTTCTACTGCCTGATGATGTTCCCCTACCCATCGGCCGAGAAGCTGCACATCGGCAACGCCTACGCATTCACCGGGGCGGACATCTACGGCCGCTACCGTCGCCAGAAGGGGGACGACGTCTTCGAGCCGCTGGGCTTCGACGCCTTTGGCATCCACTCGGAGAACTACGCGCTCAAGGTCGGCGAGCATCCCGCCACCCTGACCGCTCGCAATGTCGAGCACTTCCGAGGCCAGCTCAAACGGATCGGCCTGGGCGTCGACTGGTCCCACGAGATCGACACCACCAGCCCCGACTACTACCGCTGGACCCAGTGGGTGTTTCTCCAGCTCTTCAAGGCGGGGCTCGCCGAGCACCGCGAGGGCCCGGTCAACTGGTGCCCGTCGTGCCTCACCGTCCTCGCCGACGAGCAGGTCTTGAGCGGCGCCTGCGAGCGCTGCGGCACCGTGGTCGAGACCCGCTTCCTCAAGCAGTGGTTCATCAAGACCACGCGCTATGCGCAGGAGATGCTCGACGCTCTCGACGACCTCGACTGGAGCGAGCGGACAAAGATCGCGCAGCGCAATTGGATCGGGCGCAGCGAGGGCGCTCTCATCGACTTCAGGCTGAATGGCTGCGCCCGTCCCCAGGTGACGGTGTTCACCACCCGCCCCGACACCCTCTTCGGCGCCACCTTCCTGGTGATCGGCGCGGATCATCCGCAGCTCACCGACTTCGTCCGCGAGGACCGCCGTGCCGCCGTGGAGGAGTGGCGCGTGTCGCTGCCCCCGGCCGGCGCCGAGCCGGACTTCTCCGTGGGCATCGACCTCGGCACGGTCGCCGTGCACCCGCTCACCGGCGGGGAGGTCCCGGTCTGGGCCGCCCCCTACGTGCTCGGCGGCTACGGCACCGGGGCGATCATGGCGGTGCCTGGGCACGACCAGCGGGACTGGCAGTTTGCCCGCGCTCACGACCTGCGCATCGTCGAGGTGATCGGTGGCGGTGACGTCACGGTGGAGGCGTGGACCGGGGACGGGCCGATGGTCAACTCCGGCCAGCTCGACGGTGCTCCGTCGCCGGAGGGCAAGCGGCGGGTGGTGGAGCTGCTCGAGGCCCGCGCTGCCGGCCGTGCCCACGTGCAGTTCCGGCTGCGCGACTGGATCATCTCGCGCCAGCGCTACTGGGGACCGCCGCTGCCCATCATCCACTGCCCGGTGCACGGCCCCGTCGGCGTCCCCGAGGCCGAGCTTCCCGTGCTGCTCCCGGAGGTCAAGGACTTTCGCCCGCTGGGCACCGGCGTCTCCCCCCTCGCCCAGGTCGAGGAGTGGGTCAACGTGCCGTGTCCCGTCTGCGGCGAGCCGTCCAAGCGCGAGACCGACGTCAACGACAACTTCCTGGACTCCGGCTGGTACTACATGCGCTATCCGTCGACGGACTTCGGCGATCGGGCGCTCGACCCCGAGCGGACGCGGCACTGGCTGCCCGTCGACATGTACATCGGCGGCAACGAGCATGCCGTCCTCCACCTCATGTACGCGCGCTTCCTGATGCGCGCGCTCCACGGGATGGGGTACGTGCCCACGCCGGAGCCGTTCACCCGCTTCCGGGCCAACGGCATGCTCACCTTTGGCGGCAAGGGCAAGATGTCCAAGAGCAAGGGCAACGTCGTCAACCCCGACGACTACATGGCCCGTCATGGCGCCGACGCCCTGCGCCTGCACGTCATGTTCCTGGGGCCGTTCCTCGAGGGCGGGGAGTGGAACGAGCGGGGAATGTTGGGCCAGAGCCGCTTCCTGGAGCGGGTCTGGCGCTGCGCCCAGCTGGCCGGCCCCGACACCGCCGCCGATCCCGAGCGCGAGCGGCGACGCCACCGGACCATAGCGGCGGTGGAGACCGCCATCCTGTCCCTCCACTACAACACCGCCATCGCGGCCCTCCACGAGCTGGCCCACGGGATCGACGAGGAGGCGCGCGAGGGGAGGGCACGGCGGATCGACGCCCGTACCCTGGTCCAGCTGCTGGCGCCCTTTGCGCCCCATATCGCCGAGGAGCTCTGGGAGCGGCTCGGGGAGAGCGGCTCGGTGCACCGGGCAGCGTGGCCGGAGCACGACCCGGCCCTCGCGGAGGAGCCGCGGGTGACCATCGCGGTGCAGGTCAACGGCAAGCTGCGGGCCACCTTCGAGTGCGAGGCGGGTACCACCGCCGTGGAGTTGGAGCGCCTCGCCCTGGCTCAGCAGCGGGTGGTCGAGCTGCTCGCCGGCCGGCCACCGCGCAAGGTGGTGGCTGTGCCAGGGCGGATCGTGAACCTGGTGGTCTGAGGGGAGAGGCGCTCGCCTCCTCCCGGTCAGCAGTTGTTGTAAGCGCTGCAGCTGGCGGTGTTGGCCGCGGAGACCGCCAGGGGAAGGAAGATGACCGCCAGCACCAGCCCGACCACGCCCAGGATCACACCGATCTTCGCGAGGCCCCGCCTGCTCCCGCTGGTGCTGCCGGTCCGCGCCAGGCTCACGGCGCCGAAGACGATCGCCAGGGTGGCGACCACGAAATCCGCGCCCATCAGCGTGTTGACCCCGGAGACGCCGGAATACGTCTGGGAGTCGATCACGGTGAGCTTGTAGAAGAACCAGTAGACGGTTGGGATCAGCGACATCGCCAGGCCGACGATGCCGAGCACCCCGGACGCGGTCGCCATCGTGTTGGAGGGGGCGGAGGGGCTGGGTACTCCCCAGTACGGCTGGGGGTAGGGGTAGGGCGCCGGGTAGGTTGCGGCGCCGGGGTATTGCGGGGCGGGCTGCGAGCCGGGCGCTGGCGGCGCCGGGTTCACCTGCTGCGGCGGGGTGCCGGACAGGTCCGGAACGGGTCCGGCCGGCTCCGGGGTGGCGGGGTCGGTCGAGGGCATGAGCGGGCCTCCTAGCAGCCGTAGGCGCACTGGGCGCCGGCAAAGCCGGCGTAGATCACCGCCCAGAAGATGATCCCGAGCACGGCGGTGACCACTCCAAGCACCAGGCCTGCGATCGCCATCCCCCTGCCGGCACCACCCCTCCGCCCGGCGGTGGAGATGCCGACGGCGCCGAAGATGATCGCCAGCGCCGCGAGCACCCAGTCGACTCCCGGGAACCACGACAGGATGAGGCTGATGAGGCCCAGCACCAGCGCGGTGACCGCATACCCGTTGCCCGTCGGCGCCTGCGCGTAGGGATACGGCGCCTCGTAGGGTGGGGGCGGCGGGTATACGCCCGGCGGCATGGGGTACGAGCCGGCCCCAGGCGGGTATGCGCCGACGCCGGGCGGGTAAGGGCCGGCCGGGGGCGCGCTCAGCGGATCGCTGTAACCGGGGTCGGAAGGTGTAGGCGCGTAACCGCCTGCGGTCGGGTCGGGGCTTGGGGGCAGGTCAAGTCCGGACATGCTCTCTCCCGGGAGCGACATGGAGCCGGGGCGGCACCCCGGGTGCGCGGATTATGCGCTGATCTCGAAGCGGCGTCCAAGGCTTCGGGCGGGTCTGGTATCCTGCCCCAGCGCACGGGCCGCCGTGCTTATTGGCCTGTCCGCCGATGGGCCTCTTCCGCGTCGAGGGCGCGGAGGATCAGCAACCCTGTCAGCTGTTGTCACCGAGCGATGAAGCCACCACAGTCATCCGACGCCCCCCGCTCTGAGGCCACGACCTCGGCCACCTTCGCCGTCGTCCGGCATGGCGGTCACCAGTATCGCGTCACCCCCGGTGACCGTCTCGTCGTCGACCGCCTCGCCTTCGCCGTCGGCGATGTGATCGGGCTGGAGCCGGTGCTCCTCCTCTCCGACGGGAACGGAGTCCAGGTCGACGCGGTAAGTCTCGAGGGGATCCGTGTCGCCGCCACCGTGGCCGGGCACCGTCGCGGGCGCAAGATCCGGGTCTTCACCTTCAAGCCGAAGAAGCGGCATCGCCGCACCCTCGGCTTCCGGGCCGAGCAGACCGAGCTGGTGGTGGATCGGGTGCTCGCCAAGGGCGAGCAGCTTCCCGAGCCGGTGGTGGTCGAGGAGTTCGAGGCTCCCGAGATCGAGGACGAGGCGGTCGCCGTCGAGGAGCCCGCGCCCGCGCCCGAGATCCCCGAGCCGGCGAGGACCAGGCGGCGCAGCACCCGGGCCGCAGCAGCGCAGACCGGCGCCGAGGCTCCGGTTGAGGCCGAGTCAGCGGAGTCCGCCACCGACTCGGCACCCGAAACGGCCGGTCCCTCGCGCCCCGCGCGACGCGCCCGGAAGGCCGTGGAGCCCGCCGTCGCAGAGCCAGTCGCCGAGGCCGAGGCATCCACGCCGTCCGGGACGGCCGCGCCGCCGCGTCGCCGCGCCGCCCGCAAGACCCCTCCACCGGAGGCTGGTGAGTAGAGATGGCCCACAAGAAAGGCGGGGGCAGCTCCCGCAACGGACGCGATTCCAACTCCAAGCGGCTCGGCGTCAAGCGCGGCGACGGCTCGCTGGTGCTCGCCGGGACCATATTGGTGCGGCAGCGCGGCACCAAGATCCTGCCCGGTGGCAACGTCGGGGTTGGCCGGGACCACACCCTCTTCGCCCTGGCCAGCGGCCTGGTGGCCTTCGACCAGCATAGAGGCGATCGGACCCGGGCCAACGTGCTCGCGCTTCCCATGCTGGATCTGGCCATGGAGGGGAGAACGTCCCGCGATGAGGACGACACGATCCTGTCCGCCGGCGACGACGCTCCGCAGGTCACCGAGGCCGCCGAGGCGGCCGGCTGACTTCGCGGCACTGCGCCCGCGGCGCGTGCCGGGTCTGAGCTGAGCCCTCACCCGTGTTCATCGACGAGGTCAGCCTCGATGTCGCCGCCGGCTCCGGTGGGCGCGGCGCGGTCGGCTTCCGGCGCGAGAAGTACGTCCCGCGGGGCGGCCCCGATGGCGGTGACGGGGGGTGGGGCGGGAGCGTCGTCCTGGTGGTCGAGGCGGGCGACAGCAGCCTGAGCCGTTACCGGGAGCGGCGCCGGTTCCATGCCCCGGACGGACGTCCGGGCGGCGGAGCACTGCGCAGTGGCCGCGACGGGCCGGACCTGGTCATCCCCGTGCCGCCCGGGACGGTCGTGACGGATGCGGAGAGCGGCGAGCTGATCGGCGACCTCGCCAGCCCGGGCCAGCGCCTGGTGGTCGCCGAGGGGGGGCGCGGGGGCCGGGGGAACGCCCACTTCGCCGGCGCTGTCCGCCAGGCCCCCCGGATCGCCGATCTGGGGGACCCCGGGGCGCAGCGCCGCATCCACCTGGAGCTCAAGCTGATCGCCGACATCGGCTTGGTCGGGCTCCCCAACGCCGGCAAGTCCACCTTGCTTGCGGCCCTGACGGGTGCCCGGCCAAAGGTCGCCGCCTACCCCTTCACCACTCTTCACCCCAACCTGGGTGTGGCCGAGATGAGTGGTGGGCACACCCTTGTCCTCGCCGACGTTCCCGGGCTCATCGAGGGGGCGCATGAGGGGGCCGGGCTGGGCATCGAGTTCCTCCGTCACCTGGAGCGAACCCGTGTGCTCATCCACGTCGTCGACTGCGCCGCCGGTGCCGCCGAGGCGAGACTGGCGATCGAGCAGGTGGTGGCGGAGCTGGGCGCCTTCAGCCCCCAGCTCGCCGAGCGGCCCACGCTGGTCGCCCTCAACAAGGTCGACCTGCCCGATGCGGGGACCGCGGCCAGCGAGCTGGAGCCGGAGTTCCCCGGCTGTCACCGGATCAGTGCGGCAGGCGGCGTCGGCACCCGTGAGCTCCTCGAGGCGGCCGCCGAGCTGGTCGCTTTGGCCCGCAACTCCGCCACCGGCCCCACCACTTTCTCACTGGACCGGCCGGGGGGCGTTCCGGCTGCCGGGGAGGGCGATGCCGCTGAGGGCGGCCATCGTGTCTACCGGCACGTCTCACGCGCGTCCGGCCCGCCCCGAGTGGATCGGGAGCCGGACGGGGCCTATCGGGTCACTGACGCCGCCGTCCTGCGGATCGTGGAACGCACCGATCTCGACGAGGAGGAGGCCGTGGACGTCCTGCATCGGAGGCTGGCGGCGGCGGGTGTCGATTCCGCCCTGGCGGCGGCCGGCTGCCATGACGGCGACACCGTCCGCATCGGCTCCTCGGAGTTCACGTACGCGGCGGACGCCATCGGCTCCCTCCCCCGACCTCCCCGCCGGTCACGCGGATGAGTCCCGCCCGGGTCGCGGTCTTCGGCGGCACCTTCGACCCCTTCCACCTCGGCCACCTCGCGGTCGCCGAGCAGGCGAGAGAGGGCGTCCTCGCCGACCTCGTCTGGGTGGTGCCGGCCGGCGTTCCGCCCCACCGCGGCCCGGTGACGGCCGGCGCCGCCGACCGCCTTGCGATGTGCAGGGCTGCCATCGAGGGGCGCCCCCGCATCGCCGCCCTCGAGCTGGAGCTGCGGCGCCCCGGCCCGTCCTACACCCTCGACACCATGCGCGACCTGGGATCCGGGCATCCGGGTACGCAGCTCTGGGTGGTCCTGGGTGCCGATGCCGCCCGGCAGACGTCGGGCTGGCACGGGGCCGCCGAGCTGCTGGGCAACTACCACTTCGTCCTGGTCAACCGCGCCGGTGAGGCACCGATCCGCCACGCGGAGGCGATCGCACTCGGCTTCCTGCCCGAGCTCACCCGGGTGGTGGGCATCGACTCTCCGGACATCTCCGGCACCGAGATCCGTCGCCGCGTCGCGGCCGGTGAGCCGCTGGACGGCCTGGTCAGCCCCGCCGTCGCCGCCATCATCGGGGAGCGCGGCCTTTATCGCTGAGCCTGCCAGGTGGTGACGCCCTCCGGCAGCGCCGGCCCGGCCCCAGGCCGGCCGGTCCGCGCCCGCGCCGATGTCATAATCGTTCTCGGATGACGTCCGAAGAGTTGGTGGAGGCGATCAGCTCCGCCGCCGCCGACAAGAAGGCGCGCGAGGTCGTGAGCATCGACCTCCGGGGCAAGACCACCATCGCGGACTTCTTCGTGGTCTGCGAGGGCGACACGGACCGGCAGGTTAGAGCCATTGTTGACAATATTGAGGAGACCTGCCGGGCGCTCGGGGCGCGGCCGCTGCACATCGCCGGGATGCGCGATGCCTCCTGGGCGTGCCTCGACTTCGACTCGGTGATTGCTCACGTCTTCCTCCCGGGCGAACGGGTCTTCTATGACCTGGAGGGTCTCTGGCAGGCGCCCCGGGCCGAGGTCGGCTGAGGCGGCTGCCGCTCATTTCCGCCCAGCTCGGCGTCAGGTCCATGCTGCGAAGACGCCGGCCCGTGGGGCCGCCGCTCCTTGATCTGGTCGGCCTGAGCGGCATCCGGATCCCGACTGGGCTCAGGGGATCGGCGTGTTGGTCGGCAGCGGCAGCGGGTTTGAGGCCAGGAACTGGCCGAGGTTGATCACCGCCAGGAGCATGGCCACGGCTCCGACCGCGAGGACGGCGATGAGCGCGCCCTTCTGCCATGGCGCCAGGTCGCGGCCGCCCACGGCGCGCACCGGGGGGATGACGAGACCGATCACGGCCCCGGCTGCGAAACCCCCCAGGTGGGCGTAGTTGTCGATGTAGCCGGAGAAGGTGAATCCGATGACGATGGTCATGAAGAGCGAGATCAGCACCCCGCGGCGCAGCGCGTGGGTCAGACCCGCCGGGAGCTCGTGGCTCTGGACGCGACCCATGGTGAAAAGGAGGCCCAGCAGCCCCATCAGCCCTCCCGAGGCTCCCACGAAGATCGGGTCCGAGAGAGGCAGGCCCAGGGTGCTGGCCAGCACGCTGGCGGCGCTGGCGGCGAAGGCGCAGGCGACGAAGGTCGCCAGCAGGGTGAGCCGTCCATAGACCGGCTCGACGACGCGACCCAGGATCACCGTCGAGTAGCAGTTGATGAGGAGATGAAGGGAGAGGTAGGAGCCGATGCCGGCGCCGGAGCTAAAGAAGCCGGGGACGTGGAGGAAGGCGGTGCTGAGATAGCGCCACCAGTCGCCGCCCGGGTAGTCGGGGACGCCAACGGCTATGCCCCCGGCGCCGAGGTAACCGGGGAAACCGGGCCCCCCGTAGCGAAGCCAGACGGTGTTCTCCACGAGGAAGATCACGATGAAGGTCGCCACCAGGGCGTAGGTGAGCCGCGGGGTGGAGACCAGTGCCCGCCGGGTCGGGGCCACGTAGCCGCTGTGGACCGTCTCGCGCTCGGCGAGGTCGACGGCCGCGAGCGTGGGTGGCTCGGCCCCCCCCCGGAGCGCCCGCGCCGCCGCCCGGATCTCGCCCACCCCCGGCATCCCGGTTGGCGGTGGGAGCAGGGCGCCGGCATCGCCGGTCCCGGGGTCGGCCCACACCACCCCGAGATGGACCGCCGGGTGGGCCGGCGCTGGGAGCTGGGCGGTGAGGGGGGAGAGGGCGACCAGCAGGATGTCGCAGCGTGCCGCCGGCTGCGTCCTCAGGCGGGCGTCGCCCCACCGCAGCGCGGCGCCGATCCGGCGGTGGAGGTCCTCAACCTGCGCGGCCGGGTCGTCCGGTGGCTGGAAGAAACCGACCAGCGCTGAGCGAGTACCGGTCCACGCCACGGTCACCAGCGCGTAATCGGAGCCCAGCTCACCGAGCCGGCTGTCCCGGGGATCGGCGAGGCGGAGGCGGTACCTGGTCACCAGCCCCAGGGCGACGACCCGTGCCAGCGCCGGGGGCTGGGGGGGCAGCCCTCCCTCGTCGGACCAGGTGTTCTCCGTCACCGGGCCAGTCTATCGGCGTGGAGGGAGGAGGCCGACCGGCGGAGGTGAGCGGACCGCCCCACAGGCCCGGGGGCCGTTCGCGCTATTGTCCACCGGCGATGAGCCGCCGCCCCTCGTTGCCGCCGATCCTGCCGTGAGCTCGGACCAGCATCTCAGCCTCGGTGCCCTCTACCGCGAGATGCGCGCCGGTCTGGGTGACGCCGGGCGGGTGCGGGTGACCGTGGAGTTTCAGGAGCGGACGGTCGCGGCGCCGGCCGGCGAGCAGGGTGCCGGCGAGCCGGTCAGCCTGGAGACGTTTGTCGAGTACGAGGATCGGGTGCTCGACCGCGCTCAGGTTGCCCTGAACGGGCCCGACCCGCCGAAGCGCTTCCTGGTCGCGCGCCACGGCTCCGCCTACGCCTACAGCCTCGACGGGGGGGAGCGCTGGGGGCGCCTGGCCGCCCATCCCCGGATCTTCGATCTGGAGGAGTTCGAGGCCGAGCTGGGGCAGATCGTCGTCGAGGACGCGACCTACGACGTGCTCGACGGCAGCCGCGATCTGCAGGGACCGGCAGGATCGTGGGCGGTGCCGGGCGCCGGATACGGGCCGGCGCCGGAGCGGTTCGTCGATGCGCTCGACGTCAGCATGGACCGCGAAGCCTTCCTTCGCCTTCTGCGGATCTTCTCGGCGGACGTCGACGATGATCCCGACGCGCCCGCGCTCAACGCCTTCTCGGTGAGCATGCAGGCCGCAGACGACGTCTCGCTCCAGTATTGGTGGTCGCTGAGCGACACCGTCTCCGAGGCTGGCGACATTCCCCTCAAGATCCGCTGCGGCGTCTCGATCCGGGTCGCCACCCTCGGGGCCGTGGAGGCCGGTGCCGTCCGCCTCGATCAGGCCTTGCCGGACGTCGCCGACCTCGATGGGGTGTGGGCGATCCTCCGCCACGGCGCCCCCGATGCACCCGGGGATGGGGACGGGCCGGAGGTCGGCTAGGTCCCCGGGCTTGGCGTGGGGGTCGGGGTGGGCCCGGGCGTCGGGGTGGGCGCGGGTGTCGGGGTGGGCACGAACGGCTGCGTGAAGCTGACGCCCGTGGTCGCCGGGGGCCCGATGCAGTTCGGGTTGCAGATCGGGCCGCCGACGCCCATCGAGCTGTCCGGACCGGTGCCGGGGAGATACCAGGCGCCGCCGGCCTGGTACACGTCGGAGGGCTGCTGGTACCAGACCACCGGAGTGCCCGCGGTCGCGCCCTCCATGTAGGTCTGCCAGATCGGCGCTGCCCCGGTCACACCACTGCTGACATTGGAGAGCCCGTACTTGTCGGTCTCGCCCTGGGGGTCGCCCACCCACACCGCGGTGAGGACGTTCGGCGTCCAGCCCACGGTCCAGTTGTCGACGTTGTCGTACGAGGACCCGCTGGTGCCGGTCTTGGCGCTGGCTGGGCGACCCGGCAGGCTGAGCTTCTGGTAGCTGCCGAACTCCGGCTGGCGGTAGGCGGCGACGCTCAGTGTCTCGTCCATGACGTAGGCGACGTTCTCCGGGACCACTCGCTGGGCGTTGGCCGCGGCGTCGTAGGTCCAGATCGGGGCGCCGCTCGCCGCATCGGTGATCTTCACGACCGGAGCCGGGGCGTGGTGGACGCCGAGGTCGGCGATGGTGGCGGCGCCGTCGGCGAGGTCGAGAGGGCTGACCGGGAAGGTCCCCAGGGTGAAGGAGTACTCGGTGGACGCTGGGAAGTTGGCGCCCGAGATCAGGCTGACCCCCGCGTCGACGGCCAGGTTGGCGACGGGGAGCACGCCCAGCGCGTATTCGGTCCTGACCGCCGGCAGGTTCAGCGAGTTGCCCAAGCAGTACTCCATCTCGCAGAAGCCCAAGCCGGCGGATACGCCCTCATAGTCCTTGGGCGTCCACCCGTTGATGGTCATCGTCTCGTCCGAGATCTGCGTCGTCATGGTGTACTGCCGTGAGGCGATCGCGTCCGTGTACGTGAAGAGCTTCATGGTGGAGCCCGGCTGACGTCCCATGATCGCCAGGTTGTCCTGGCCGTAGACCGTGCTGCTGTAGTTGGCGCTGCCGGTCATCGCCAGCACCCCCCCTGTCTGCGGGTCGAGGCTCACCAGAGCGCCGTCACCGCCGGCCGCCCCCTGCACGAACCACTCCGGGTTGGAGGTGATCACGTTGTGCACCGTCGCATCGCCCAGCGCCTGGTCCTGGAGGTTGAGCGTCGTGTAGATGTCGTAGCCGCCGGGGTCCTCGAACCCGTCTCCATTGAAGAGGCTGGGGAGGTAGTAGCCGGTGAGGTAGTTGAGGAAGCTGGAGGTGTTCGCCCCGTCGATGGTGGTCGGGGGGAGGTACTCCTCCCACGTGTAGTACTTGAGCGGCTCGGCCGACGCCGCGCTGGCCTGGGCCTGGGTGATGCTCCCCGTCGTCACCATCGCCTGCAGCACTGTCTCCTGGCGCTGCTTGGCGCCCCCCGGGTTGAGGTTCGGGTCGTACTCCGACGGGGCCTGGGGCAGGCCGGCGAGCATCGCCGACTGGGCGAGGTTCAGGGCGCTCGCCGGTTCGTGGAAGTACAGCTCCGCCGCGGTCTGGATCCCGATCGCCTGGTTCCCGTAGGGGATGCGATTCAGGTACATCTCCAGGATCTGGCTCTTGGAGAAGTCGGTGACCAGCTGGGCCCCGAGGATGATCTCTTTGATCTTGTACGCGAGGCTGCCGTTGTCCTGCAGGAAGCTGATCTTGGCGAGCTGCTCGGGGATGGTGGAGGCGCCGCCCGCGTTGGTGTGACGCAGGTAGCCCGCGCCGGCCTCCGCGATCCGGCCCACGTCCAGTGAGCTCTCCGTCCAGAAGTGCCGGTCCTCGATGTCTACCGTGGCCTCCTGTGCATACGTGGAGATCTGGTCGAGGTTGGCGTGGAGGTGGAAGGAACCCGAGGGGTGGAGGATGTCGATGAGGGTGCCGTCGGCCGCGTACACGTTGGTGTCGACTGCCGGCTCCATCGAGGCCACCGTGGCGGCGTCGGGGATCTGCCCCAGGTAGATGTTGTATCCGGCGTCGACGGTGATCGCGGCGCCCGCCGCGATGCTGGAGAAGAGGGCCAGGAAGAGCAGGGAGGTGCGCAGGAGCGGCCGGCGGCGCCGCGGTGCCTTCCGCTTCCTACCCACCAGGAGGTCGCGCCGGTTGCGGCGCCGCGCGGCCGGTGGGACCGCCTCGGCCCCGTTCCGAGCGGCGCCACCGCCGGCCCCCGCGCCGTTCGAGCCGTTGTGGGACCGGACGGTGCCGGCCCGCACCCTGCGGGGGCGGGGGTTGTCGGGGGGAGTGGTGGGCACGGTGCTGATGAAGCTCCGATCAGGTGGCGCGGGGCGGGGCTGAGGGCGCGCCCAGGGGGAACGGACCCGAGGCCCGAAAGGTTACGCCCCGTTGAGGATGACGGCGACGCTGTAGAGCCCGAGGACCGCGGCGACGATCGCGACGCCGATCCAGAGAGGGCCGTTGCCCTCCTCGATCCAGAAAGGGCCGGCACGCCGCCCGTCTCGGGCGCCCTCGTCCAAGGGGATGGTGGACATGCTCGCACCCTATCACGACGGTCCCGTCACGGAGCCGTCACTTCCTGCGCCTCCCAGCTCCCCCCGGCGGCGCCCCAGGTCGCGGAACGCGAGATCTCGGACGCAGGAGTGTGGCAGGTTTATGACAAGTCCCCGGCCCGGAGGGGGCTCGCGAATCTGGCGATGACACAATCGCCCGAGACATGGCTGTCCAAGCGCTCCCCGTCGCCCCGGCACCGATCGCACTCCCTCCGATGCCCCGCAGCGCGGAGGAGACGGGCCTCCCCTTCAGCTTTGTGTGCGATCTGGTCCTGAAGGTTCTGTACTTCAACGGCAGCATGCTGGGAGGTGACGTCGCCCGGCACGTCTGCATGCCGTTCCCCTTCGTCGAGACCACCCTCAAGTTCCTCGCTGACGAGGGGTACTGCGCGTCGGCAGGGGTCAGGGCCGCCGTGCTTGCCGACGACGAATCGATCAATGCCGGCATGCAGTTCACGATCACGACCACCGGTCGCCAGCGCGCCCGGGAGCTCCTCGAGATCAACCAGTACGCCGGCCCGGCGCCGGTGCCGATCGCCGACTACAACGCCATGGCCGCCCGCCAGGCCGACGTGGGCATCGCCGTCAACCGGGCGCGCCTCCAAGAGGTCTTCTCCCACCTGGTGCTCAACCAGCGCGTGCTCGACCACCTCGGTCCGGCCCTCTCGGCCCGCCACGCCTGCTTCCTCTACGGCCCCTCGGGCAACGGCAAGACGAGCATCGCCGACGCCAGCGCACGGGTGATGGGGCCGCCCGTCTTCATCCCCCGCGCGCTCTACGTGCACGGCGAGGTGATCCGCTTCTACGACCCCATCTACCACACCCCGATCGACCGCCCGCTGCCCCCCCACGACACGCGCTGGCAGCTCGCCGAGAGGCCGGCGGTCAAGGCGGGCGGTGAGCTGACCCCGCGCATGCTGGAGCTGGGCTTCGACGCCGCCCTCGGCTTCTACGAGGCCTCCCTCCAACTCAAGGCGAACGGCGGCCTGCTTCTCGTCGACGACTTCGGCCGCCAGCAGAAGATGTCGCCGCGCGACCTCCTCAACCGGCTCATCGTCCCCCTGGAGAACGGGGTCGACTACGTCAACATCGCCCGCGCCGGCACCAGCGTCGCGGTGCCCTTCACATGCCTGCTGATGCTCAGCACAAACCTCGAACCTCACAACCTGATGGACGAGGCATTCCTGCGCCGGGTCCGCTACAAGGTGCACGTTCCCGATCCCAACGCGGAGGAGTTCGTCGAGATCTGGCGGCGGATCTGCGCGTCCCAGGAGATCCCCTACCGGGAGGCGGTCATCGCCGACCTCATCCGGCGCCACTACATCGAGAAGGGCCGCAACTTCCACGGCTCGCACCCGCGCGACCTGCTGGAGCACGTCATCCACCTCTGCCGCTACCTTGGGCGGGAGCCCGAGCTCACCACCAAGCTGCTCGACGAGGCCTGCGAGACCTACTTCGTCGGCGACGCGGTCGACGACTGACCTTCGCCGCGGGGCACGGGGCGGCGGGGCTCATGTGGCCCCCAGGTAGACTGTGGTCCCTCTGGGGCCGGTAGCTCAGTTGGGAGAGCGCTGCCCTCGCACGGCAGAGGTCCGGGGTTCGAGTCCCCGCCGGTCCAGGGCCCCATGCGGCAGGCCGCGTGGGGACCCCCGTCTTCATAGGGGGCACTGCGACCCCCTCGCCCCGGATGGCGGAGCCACACGGGGCTCACCCCCAGCTCCGCGCCACTCGGCGCCGGGCGCGCGGCGCGCGCTCCGAGTCCAGCCGAGTCCAACGCGACACCACCCGCCTGCGCCGTGGCCCCATCCGGGTGCCACTCGACATAGGAACATGGCGCCCTCCCGTGGGAGGCGCCGAAACCGCTGATGGGAGCCGGCATATCGGGAGCGTGCAGGTTCTGACGCCCACGATGGCAGCGTGCGTCCGCACCAGCACGTGATCAGGATCCGGAGCGGGGTCCGGTCGCTCGCCGACCTGGCTGGCCGGGCCGGACCGTGGCCGGCGGGGACGCGGCGGCTGACCCTGGGCCGGGGCAACGGATGGTGACACTCTTGAGTCCTTTCGCCGACGCGTGGGGCTGTCGGAGTCTCTCGCTGCGACCATGGGGCATGGCCATCGCGTGGCGCGGACCCGCCTCCCCCTCCGATCTACCGTCCGGCATCCGATCGTCCCCACGGCCGGAGGTCGGGGCGGGTCGCGATCCGATGCCGAGCCGGCGAGCCGACCTGGTCGCCCTCGTCATCTTCGAGCGCATCGAGTCGCTGTTCGGCGACCCCTACTACTCCCGCCTGGTCAATGGGTTCGCGGATGCCCTCGCCCTCCGCGACACGGGGTTCGCCATGCTGATGGCGCAGGGCCCGGGCGATGCCAAGCGGATCGTCCAGCTTGCGGCTCGAGGCAAACTCGACGGTGTTGCCCTGTGCGCGGTGCCGGGATCGCACCCGCTGGCTGAGCAGCTCGCTTCAACCGGGATCCCACTGGTTTTCGCCGGGCGTCCGGCGGACCCAGGTAGGTTCACCTACGTGGACATCGACCAGGTGGGCGCGTCCGCCCACGCGGTCGCCCACCTGGTGGAGGGGGGACGGCGCGTCATTGCGACGATCTCGGGGCGCCGCGACCTCTTGGCCGCGGAGGACCGTGTTCGCGGCTACCTGCAGGGCCTCGAGGCCGCTGGCCTTCCCGCCGACTCGGAGCTGATCGAGTCGGGCAGCTTCACCCGCGATGGAGGGGCACACGCGATGCAGTGCCTCCTGCGGCGGCGGCCGCAGCTCGACGCGGTCTTCGTGGCCTCCGACCTGATGGCGCTGGGCGCGCTGGAGATACTGGCACAGGAGGGACGCAAAGTCCCCGAGGACGTCGCCGTGACCGGTTTCGACGACCACCCATTCGCAGTGACCCTCCATCCGCCGCTCACCAGCGTGCGGCAGCCGATCGAGGACCAGGGTCGCGAGATGGCCCGCCTGCTCTTCGGGCTGATCAGTGCACCCGCACAGCCTCCTCGCAAGGTCATCCTCAACTCTCGCCTCGAGGTTCGCGGGTCGTCCGCCCCCGCGCCGGGCCGGGTGGCCCGCGCCTCCTAAAGAGCGGCGGCCCGCGGTTGCGGGTCAGCCTGGTGGCAGAGTCAGATCAGAGCTCGAGCACTTGGCGCAGTCCCTCGTCGACCTCGCGAACGAGCGGGAGTGACAGCCGACCCACGCGGGTGTCGAGGTCGTCCTTGTCAAGGGTCAGTAGTTGGGTGAGGTTCACCACGGAGTCGCGGTCGAGTCCAGCTGTGCCCTTGCGCATTTGCACGTTGCCCGGGATCCCTGCCCATCTCAGGTTCGATGTCAGGGCCACCACCGCTACGGTCCGGATGTCAGATGCGTTCAGATGGTCAGCGGAGACCACGACCACAGGTCTTCGCAGTGCGGGGGCGGAACCGCGTGGAGGTCCGAGATCGGCCCACCAGATCTCACCGCGCCGGATCACCATTCAACGCGTGCCAGAGAGCGGTGAGCCGCCTCCCGGGTGAAGCCGTCAGGTGCGGTTCCGACCCCTGCGACCACCAGGTTGACCTGCGCGCTGATGTCCTCATCGGACCTTTCGGCACCAACCAGGCGCTCCAAGGCTTCTGCGTACAGCTGGCTGCGGCGGAGCCCGCGCCGTCGCGCCAGGCGCTCGGCAGCCCGGAAGAGGGGATCGGGAATGGAAACCGCCGTCTTCATCGGCATAGTATAACTCTTTCCTACCGTCCTCCCATCGGGGCCCCATCGGCGGTGCACTCCGCACAGGAAACAGGTAGGCGATCGACGTGTTCGTCGACGGCGCGCCCGAGGCCTAGATGTCGCGGGGAGAGATCCCATACACGTCGAGCCGCCGCACCGTCCCCCGTCGCTCGAAGATGGCGGCGCTGGTCTCTGCGTCGAGCGTGAGGCCGTCCGCAGTGCGGCGGAGGCCGTCGGCAGAGGTGATCTCGATGTGCGGTGGCCCCGATCGGTGCGCCACGACGGGCGCCTGGCAGATCGTGAAGGCCAGCGTGCCAGGATCGAGATCGAGGGTGCACTCGTCGCCGTCGACATCGAAGAGGCGGAACGTCCTCGCCTCCTCCAGGAACTCGTCGCGCAGCACGAGGTGGGCGTGGAAGGCCAGCCGTCCGCCCTCGAGGGCAACCCCCATCTCGCCAAGTCGCGCGATCAGATCCTCTTTCACCTGACCGGTCATCCCGGGCTGCTGAGCTCCCGCGAAACTGGGCGTGTGGGAATAGGGATCGGTGGGCATGGCGCCGTAGACCTCCGGCGGCTTGTGGACGCCGATGCCGTCTCGGATCGCCAGGTAGTGGCGTCGGAGGCGCTCGACAACCGCGACGTCCTCACCGGCTCGGGCGGCGCGGTCCATCACCTCCTGAACTGCGACCAGGAGCTTCGACACCATGTGCCAGTAGATGCACCCCAGTCCCTCGTACTTGAAGAACGTCCCGGATCGGCCGGTGAAGGACTGGTGATCGAATACCTCCTCGTACAGCACGAGGATCTGCGCGCGTTCCTCGTCCGACAGCTCGAGTGGCGCGAGTGCCTCTCTGAGCACCTGGCCGTTGTGAAAAGCCGGGTTGAAGTGCACCTTGCCGGTGACATCCCTCGCCACGATGCGCCGGTCGCCCCGTTCCACCATCTCGGCCAGCGTTCTCGAACTGGCCAGGTCCGCAAGGGGAATGTTGTTCTTCTCCAAGAAGCCCGGAAGCTTCCGATCCGGATACAGCAGATAACTGTCCTGGTCGGCGCGATAAAGCTCGCTGCTCCGGAGCGCGTCGAGCAGGGCGGCCGATTCGTCGGCGGAGAGCACGCCCGAGCTGAGCACCGCCACCTGGCCTTCGAGCATCTCGTACAGATGCCGGATCACGATCTCGTCGCCGGCCACCTTCATCAGGTTATAGGCGTGAAAGAGCCCGTCTGCCCGGCGGTTGGCGTGGATGGAATGGTCGATATGGCGAAGGGCCACGTCGCAGAACGCATCCAGCTGGGTGAGGGTCAGCGACGTTCTCCGTCCCGAGAAACCCGTCGCGTAGAGCGCGGCCCGGTAGTCGCCGCCGGCCGCCCCCAGCGCATCCAGGACTTCCTTGCGATCGCCATTCGAGATGGGACCGCCGAGCAGATTCGCATTCTCCACCAGCGTGTGCGCCACCCGGTGAAAGGCGTCGGCGACCTCCGAGGAGACCTCGATCCCCGGCGCGCCGGCGGTGACGAAGAGAGCCCGGCAGAGCTCCACGAGGCGGCGCAGGTAGCAGAGCGTCACCATCGAGACGCCGTATCCGACCAGCGCGTTGTTGCCGTCGTTCCACTCCGGCCTCTGCGTGTTCATCCACAGGCCGGCCTCAGGGATGTAGTTGAAGAGCCGGGCCAGCACCAGAACCAGCAGCTTCTCGGTCAAGTTCACGCGGTAGGGTGTCCCATCCGCGCCCGGAAGGCTCTTCCCGTCACCCCCCATCGCGCCGGCACGCCGCCGGATCTCGCGATTCAGGGCAGCATCGAACTCAATGGTGTGCCGCGGATCGGCGAGGAGCGCGTGATAGGGCTTGATCCGATAGGGGATATCGGCATACGTGAAGACGCGCCGTGCGAGCAGTCCCGTCAGGGTGCCCGGATGGTAGCGTGCCGAGAGCTCGAGCAGCCTCAGGAGGTAGACGATCTGGTGGTCGCCCCAGTAGCCGATGTTGGACCAGGCGTCGTTGGGATCGAGCACCTCCCAGTCGAAACCGTCACGCATGATGCGGTAGGGGTTGTGCCCGTCAGCCGTCGATGCATCGACGAACTTGAAGATCATGCTCTCGACGTAGCCGGGAAACGAGAGTGCCAGCGCCTCCCAATTCTGAAAGATGTCACGCCAGTTGCCCTGGTAGTTGAGGATCCTCTCGCCATGCTCTCCCTTGACCTCGATGGCGAAGCTGTTCCAAGGGCGAGTGGGATCGCCGTGACGACGGCTGAAGGTCAGAGGGAGGTACTCGCGTGTCAGGCGCTCGAGATCCGGGTCATCCTGGTCGCGCACCAGCTCCAGGAGGCGTCCATGCTGGAGCTCTTCCGGTAGCGCTGCCAGAAAGCCGGCCTGCCGCGCCGACACAGCCCGGCTTGCCTTGGCGATGAACGTCGTCAGGTCCGACCGCGAGATCTGGTATCCGTTGCTCGGTGTTCCACCTCGCATGACGTTGAACATCGCATCCGAGAAGTGCCGCCAGGTGCTGAGGTCGTCGGCAGTGCGCTGGAGGCCGTCGGCGCCGGCCACGACCCGGACCAGGTTCCGCGTGCCGCGCTCGACGTCCTCGTCGAGTTCGATGCGCAGGTTCGCGCCGGACGTCAGGAACTGGAGCGCGAGCGCGACGTCAGCCGCATCCTGATCGACTTCCGCCACCAGGCTCCACTCTCTGCGCTCTTCCCCGGCGAGGGCGAGTTGCGTGCTGATGAAATATGCGCCGCGCCGGCCCCGGATGAGCGTCTCCTCGTCGACCCCGAGGCCCCGCCGGAAGCGGTCAAGCTGCTCTGAGCAGAGGAGTCGCCGCGGGGCGTCGAGCCCCTCCGACCACACCGTGGTCGCTCCCAGGGCCTCGTTAGGCTCGGACCCGTCGGTCGGGATCGAGCTGAGCCGGAACAGGCCCAGCCCGGTGGCAGGCTCGAGCTCATTGACCTTGTATCCGTCCGCGAGCGTGCTGAACTCCAGCTGGAACCGGCGTGTGAGGCCGTCGGGCACCAGGTTCTGGATGCCGTCCAGGACCTCCACGTGTACCGCCTCCGGGGTCTGGTTGAGCAAGGCGGCGCGACGGACGAAACCGAATCGGTCGCTCGACATCCAGGTGCAGGAGAAGGACAGCCCCAGGTCGTGGTTGATCTCCTCGAAGACGCACTTGTTGCTGTAGACGCTCTTGGACAGCCCGCGGGAGATCCGATACAGGCCCTCATACCGTGGCGAAAAGGGCTCCCACAGCGCGACCTTCCCACCGCGAGTGACCAGGAGGAGGGTCTTGCCGCCGGTCTGGTCCTGGCTGTCGTGGATGCGGTCATCAGTGTAGTAGGGGAAGAGAGCGTGGTCCGGATCGCGGCGGCCGGCGGTGAGAGCTCCCGTGCTCGAGAGGAACATCCAGTGATCCGAATCGCTGACCAGGCTCATCAGGAAGGGCGGCATCGCGTCGTAGTTGACGATGCGATAGAAGGGCTCGCCTCCGATCTCGACGAGGCCGCCTTCCACCGCGGCCGGACGGGGATGCAAAGTCGCCTTGCCGACCGAAACTCTGATCACCGGCCAGGGCCTCGGCGATCTTGGCGGTCAGTCGCTCCTGAACCTATGGCCGTCAAGGGAAGAGGTCGACCACCCGGGGCAGCATGCACAGACCCACGATCCTACCGCGTGGCAGGTGGGCGATGGCGCCCCGGCCGTGTAAGGGCGGTCCCTCTGTGCCCGTCCGCCCGCCCCGCCTCCCCTCGCCCGGTTCCGTCTCCGCCATGGCCGTTAACGCGACGAGGGCGCCCCGAGGGGCGCCCTCTGCGTCGGCGCGACGACCGCGCCTAGGTGGCCCGCCGCTGCCAGCGGGTCTTCTTGAGCATCTTCTTGTGCTTGTGCTTGCGCATCGCCTTGCGCCGTTTCTTGATGACCGAGCCCACGAGAGCCTCTCCATGCGGGCGGCAGTTCCGCTGCCCATCCGGCAATGATTGATCCTATGTCAGCGGGGGCCGACTATACGCGCTCCTCGGGATCGCCCGCTTGTCGGCTTCCCACGCAGGGCCACTCGCCCCGGCTCCGGCTCAGGCCGGAGGGCCTCCCGCGCCGTTCCTGGAGGCGAGCGCCTCCCGCAGGTGGCTGGCGGTGACCTCCAGGTGCTCGGGCAGGACCTTGACGTCGGCCAGCACCGGCATGAAGTTGGTGTCGCTCCCCCAGCGGGGGACCACGTGGAGGTGCAGGTGATCCACGCTGGCGCCGGCCGCCGCCCCGAGGTTGAGTCCGACGTTGAACCCGCCGGGCTGCATGACGCTGGAGATCGCATCGAGGGCCCGCTGGGTCGCCTCCATGAGCGCCAGGCACTCCTCCGCGGTCAGGTCGCGCAGATCCGAGGCATGCCGTCGCGGCGCGACCATCACGTGCCCGCTGCTGTACGGGAAGCGGTTCATCAGAGTGAGCGTCCGCTCCGCCCTTTCCACCACCATGCCGCCGTCCGCCCCTGATCCGGCGGCGGCGCAGATGAAGCAGCCCTCCGGTGCCGGGTCGGTGCCCGTCACGTAGGCCATCCGCCAGGGCGCCCAGAGCTGCCGCATCCCGCGGACGTTACCCGATGGCACCCGGGAGACGGGTGGTGTGGCGGCCGATGCGAGCCGGCTCCCCTCTCACGCGCCGGTGACGCCGCCGCAGGAACGGCTCGAAGAGATCAGACAGAGCGTTCGTATTCACGGTCTCACCCGAACCCCGTTACGAGCCTGTGGCCGGAAGCTCCGCCTCCCCGTGCCACCGGCCCCCCTAGCCTACATAGAGCCGTCTAGTGCATTTGAACTACTTGTAGGCGAGACCACCAGGCGGCGGAGGAACTCAGGTCATGGGCACTGGCAGGAAGAGCCGGCGATCCCTTCGAGTCGCCCTGGTGATGGGAGCCATGCTGGCGGGCACCGCGGTGGTCGGCTGGGGCGGGTTGGCGGCCTGGAGTGCTTACACCGAGAACGCGGGCAACAGCGCGGCCGCCGGCACGCTCTCCCACGCCAACGGTATGACCTGCGTGTCGAGCCTGGGAGTGGTGCCCACCAGCGGTACCGGCTTCTGCACCGCCACGATCACCATCGCCGGGGTCGACCCGGCGAACTGGGCGAGCACGATCAACACGATCAAGATCGCCAACACCGGCTCCCTGAAGAGCACCTTCACCCTCAGCATGGGGACGGCGCTTCAGGCCCCGACGGGCAGCCTCTGCGCCGACGTGACGCTGGGTGTCACCGACCTCAACATCGTCGCGCCGGACCTCGGCACCGTCTGGGCCCCCACCGCCCTGACCGGAACGTTCACCGCCACCAGCCTGTACAGCAACGCCGGGACGCCGAGCCTCAGCTGGACCGGGGGCGGGGCCGCCGGCACCTGGACGGGGGTGACCGCCAACACCTTCACCGTGACCGCGGCTCCGGGCGCCGGCTTCGCCACCCACTCCGCCGACGCCGGCACCAGCTGCACCTTCGGACTCCTCTTCAGCCAGACGGCC
Organism: Candidatus Dormiibacterota bacterium; assembly: GCA_003141695.1. Taxonomy (GTDB): domain Bacteria; phylum Chloroflexota; class Dormibacteria; order Aeolococcales; family Aeolococcaceae; genus Changshengia. Next base: position 19,516 of record PLNE01000063.1, on the reverse strand, counting down.
GCCTGATCCCGGCGACGCCCTGAGGGGTGGGGGATGATCCGGCCCGGAGCGGCGCTCCGAGCGGTGGGGACGGTCCCGTCCTGGCGGCGCTCCGAGCGGGGGGGCACCGCACCCGCGTCGCGGCGGGCTCGCCGAGGTGGACGTGGCTCAGGGAGGCACCTGGTGGAGACGGGGAGGCTCGAACTCCCGACCTCTTGCATGCCATGCAAGCGCTCTCCCAGCTGAGCTACGTCCCCTGGGGAGCCACATGGTACCGCGCTGTCGCGATCGGTTGGCCCCCGCACATCGCCTGCGCAGAGACCCCTCGGCATCCGCCCCAGGCTTGGCCGGATTGCAGTCCCACCGGAATGCGCGGGGCGGCTATGATCGACGCGAGCGCAACGGCCGGGCCGCATGGCGAGGCCAGACGACACGGCCGTGGGCGTCAGATGGGATGAGGTATGTGCAATGGCGACTTCCTCTGAGGAGGACGAGAGCCAGTCGATGGCTGGCGACCGTCGGGAGCCGGTCCTGGGAGGGCGCCGGGGAGGGTCCGCGCCCCACGTCGAGGGTGAATCGCCGGTGGTGCGCGCCGGGGAGCGCCTGGTCCACCGCATCGAGGCGCTGGTCGAGGAGATCGCCCGCCTGCGCGCGGACAACGAGGAGCTCCGTCAACAGATCCGCGACGCCGTCACGATGTTTGACCGCGCTTCGTCGGCGGTCGGCGACTCGCGGCCGCGGCGCCGTCGGCGGGCGGTCGAAGGTGCGGTTGGCGCGGCCCCGCCGGCGCGGCGGCGGCGTGCCCGCGGACGCGCGGTCAAAGGGCGGGCCACGCCACCTGAGGTCACCACCGAGGTGGTACGAGCGGTCATCGCCAAGCTCGGCCAGGGGACGGCCGCCGAGATCGCCTCCGAGATCACCCGGGCTGGGGTCAAGGTCTCCGGCCGCGCCGTTCGTTTCCTCGCCGAGCGCGCCGGTGCTGAGACCTTCCGGGGCGACGACGGCCAGCGCCGCTACCGCCTCCACGCCGGCTGATCCCGAACCTGTGCCCGTGACGGCCGGCGCCCCACGGATCGGCGGTGGGCGTCCGCGGCCGGGCTCCCCTCCCGCGGACCTGCTGCTCGTCCACGGCGACGACCGCCACCGGGTCGATGAGGCGGTCCGGCAATGGCGCCGGCGGGCCGCAGCCGCCGAGCTGGGCGTCGAAGTGATCGAGGCACCGGCACCCCTCGACCGGGTCCGTTCCTCACTCGCCGAGATCCCCTTGATCGACGAGCGCCGCTACCTGCTCGTCCGCGACCCGCCCCAGCTCACCGGGGGCCGGCGTTCCGGGGAGGCCGGCCGAGCCCTGGCCGAGGCGCTCGACCTGCGGGCGCCGAGCACATCCGTCTGCCTGGTGAGCCACCAACCGGTGCCTGCGAGCCATCCGGTGGTGGCCGCGGTGGGGCGGCTCGGCGGCGAGATCCGCGCATTCAACCTTCTGCGCGGTCGCGATGTGCGCGAGTGGGCGGAGCGGGGCGTGGCGGACCGCGGGCTGCGGCTGCGCGCCGGCGCCCTTGACCACCTGGTCCGGGTGGCCGGCTCGGACTTGGGCGTCATCGCCGCTGAGCTGGACAAGCTGAGCGCCTTCTCCGGCGGCGAGCCCGTCGAGGTGGACACGGTGCGACGTCTGGTCGGAGGCGCCGAGGCGGTCGAGGTCTGGAACGTCCTGGAGAGGCTCCTCGGGGCACAGCCCGGCCGGGGCGCCGCCGCCGCCACGGAACTGGTGGAGGAGGGCCATTCCACCCAGCACCTCATCGCCACCCTCGCCGGCCAGCTCTCCGAGCTGCGCCGCGTCCAATCGCTGCTCGGGGCGGGCGGGTCAGCCGGTCGCTTGGCGACCGAGCTTCGCATCCCCGAGTGGCGCGCGGATCGGCTGGCCCGGCAAGCCCGCGCGGTCGCGCCCGAGCTCGTGGAGGATTGGTTGCACCAGCTCCATGGGATCGACGCCGCGATCAAGTCGGGGGAGACCGACGATCGGCAGGCGATGGGACGCTTTGCCCTGGGGGCCGCCCGCGCCGTGGCACGAGCTCACGCTCGCTGAGGGAGCCCGCCCCGGGGTGTGCCTACTGGTCGCCGCTCGTGCGGCGGGTCGACCCGGCCCGTTTGGCCGCGCCGGCCGGCTTCGCTGCGGTTCCGGGCTTGGGCGCGGTGCCAGGCTTGGCCGCCGGAGCCTTGGCTGGGCTGGCCGCTGCCTTGGTCGTGGACACCTTCTTCGCGCCGGCGCCCTTGGCTGCGGCGGTGGCCTTGGCGGCCGCACCCGGCGCGACCTTGGCTGACCTGCCCTTGGCTCCACCGGCGGCGGCGGCCCGCGTGACCGCCTTCTCTGCCTCGCTCCCGCCCATGAGGGTGAGCCTCGCCGCCATCGCCATGATCCGGGACTTGCGCCGCGCCGCGTTGTTGCGGTGAAGGATGCCCTTCTCGGCAGCCTTGTCCAGAGCTTTGACCGCCGCGCGGAGCTCTTCCTCGATGCCGGCGACCTGGCCGCTCACGAGCGAGCGGCGCACCCGGCCGATCCGAGTCCGGACTGCCGAGCGGACGATGCGGTTGCGGACGCGCTTGCGCTCATTGGAGCGGATGCGCTTCCGGGCGGAGCGAGAGTTGGCCAAGATGACACCTGTTGATTAATGTCGGAAACTGGGCGCGTCCCCCCGACCAACGCCCGGGAGCCTGGAGTATAGCAATCGCCCTCCGGCACGGCCGGGTCGGGCGCCCAGAATCTCTCTTCCCATGATTTTCACACCCGCCTACGCCAAGCTCAACCTCGCCCTGAGCGTGGTCGGCAAGCTCCCCGACGGCCGGCACGAGCTCCGCTCGGTGGTCGTACGCCTCGATTGGCACGATCTCGTGGGGGTCGAGGTCAGCTCCGCCACCGGTGCCGAGGTCGGTGCTGAGGCGGGTGCCGGGAGTGGTGCGGCGACTGGCCCGGAGGCGATGGCGGCGGGGGAGACCCCGGAGATCGCGGTGAACGTCTCGGGCCCGGCCGCAGGCGAGGTCCCCGTTGAGAGCAACCTCGTGCTCCGGGCCGCCCGGGCCGTCCTCGCCGGCCGTCCCATCGGTGCCGTCCGGCTCTGCCTGGAGAAGCGGTTGCCCGTTGCCGCCGGTCTCGGAGGTGGCTCCGCCGATGCGGCGGCCGTGCTCCGCCTGCTCCGCGGGGCCGGCAGTTCCGGGTCGGGCCCCGGGATGCTCCGGCTCGCCGACGCGCTGGGAAGCGACGTGCCCGCGTGCCTGGCCGGTGGCAGCCTCCTGGTCGGGGGGGCTGGCGAGCGCCTGGAGACGATCCTCCACCCTCCCCTCGACCTCGCCGTCGTCGTCGCCGGGCGCAGCAGCACCACCGCCACTTTTGCGGCCCTGACACCGGACGAATGGCGGGGCCCCGAGCGCCCGGAGGCGCTCGCGGGGCTGCTCGTCCAGGGGTGGCCGGTCGCGCCGGAGCTGTGCGGCTCAGACCTGGAGGCGGCCGCCTGCCGGGCCCATCCCGAGCTTGCCGCCGGTCTCCTCCGGCTTCGGGGTGCCCTGCCGGGGACCACCTGGCACCTGACCGGCAGCGGAGGTGCCGTCTTTGCGCTCGCCGCCGGACCCAGCGAGGCCGAGGCGGTCGCCGCCCGCGCTCGCGCCCTGGGGTTCACCGCCCGGGCGTGCCGGACCGTTGCCGTCTGACCCGAATCGGTGAGTAGCGCGAAGCAGACCGCCTGGCAGGACGAGATGCGAGTGGCTACCCACCGATCCAGGTCTGAGGGACGGACGCGCCGAGAGGATCTACTCGGGAACGGGGGCCGCCGCGGGCTCCGGCTCGGGCTCCGACTCCCACTCCTTCTCGTCGCCGGCGAGCAGCTCCGACGTCTGCCCCCAGAGGCGAACGGTCCCGGCGAGCCCGATGCCGGCGAGCAGCAGTGCCGAGGCCACCACGCCGAGGGTCTCGGCCTCCGTGGCCCAGACCGGGTTGCCCCCCAGCTCGCTCTGGGTCATCAGCAGGAGGCTGCTGACCACCGCTCCGATCCCAGCGCAGAGGATCACGACGAGGGCCGCTCCCGCGAGGATGATCAGGATGCGGGCGCGGAAGAGGCGAGCCAGGCCGAGCTCGGCCGCGCCGTCCTCATCCGCCGCGCCGGCATAGGAAGAATGGCGGCGCACCGCCCACCAGGTGACACCGAGTGCTGCGAGTGGGAAGAGGACGATGTACGGGGAGACCCATTCCGTCGCGTAGAGAAGGGTGGCCTCCAGTTGGTTTGGCCCCGGCGAGGCTCCCGCCTCCATGATCCCGGCGGCGACATACGCTGCAGCGAGGAGGGCGATCGCCACGATGAGGCCCCACCCGAGGACCTCCCCGAGATCCCAGGATGCTCTCCGGCGGCGCGCGACGGCCAGCTCCGGTTCGGTCCGGTCGTGATCCACGGCAGGCGCTCCTCATGTGACTCGGGCGACGGGTTGCGCCGCACCTTCACAGGTCGAGCGGCAGGCCGCCACAGTGTGCGCTGACGGGGCCGGGGAGTGGGCTTCGCTTCCCGAGGGCAGTCCTCCCCTGGGCGGCGCCATGCCTCCACTACAATCCGACCTCGTGCCTCCGGCTGACACTGCTCCTCCCGTCGGCCCGGCGTCGCTGTCGCCGCCCGGCGCTGCCGTGGTGGGAAGGACGCCGGTGGGCACGGGCGTGACCTGCCCATGACCCTCAGCCGTCCCTCCGACCAGGACATCGTGGTGGTCGGGGCGACCGGCGACCTCGCGGCCCGGAAGCTCCTGCCCGCTCTCTACAACCTCGAGGTCGAGGGGCTGCTCCCCGAGCACGGCGATGTCATCGGGGTCGCCCCGATGGACTGGAGCGACGAGCGCTTCCGGGGTCACGCCAAGGAGGCGATCCGGAGCTTCTCCCGGACCCACTTCGACGCCCGCCAGTTCGCTCGCTTCGCTGCCCGCCTCCGCTTCGTGCCGGTGGGGGCCGACGGCGACCTCCGTCCCCTCCGGGCCGCGGCTGGACGGCCGGAACGGCTCCTCTACCTCGCCGTGCCCTCCTCCGCATTCACCACCTTGGCGCAGAGCCTCGGGGCCGCGGGGCTGGCGGCGGGAACCAAGCTCGTCATCGAGAAGCCGTTCGGCCACGACGTCGACTCGGCGACCCGGCTCAACGCCGTGCTCCACGAGGTGCTCCCCGAGGAGCGGATCTACCGGATCGACCACTACCTGGGCAAGGAGACCGTCCAGAACCTCCTCGTCTTCCGCTTCGGCAACTCCGTCTTCGAGAGGGTGTGGAACCGCGATGCCATCGCCCGTGTCGAGATCACCGTCGCCGAGTCCCTGGGCGTGGAGCACCGCGGTGCCTTCTACGAGGAGACCGGGGCGATCCGGGACATCGTCCAGAACCACATGTTCCAGCTACTGGCGGTGACCGCGATGGAGCCGCCCATCTCCTTCGCGGCGGAGGCGATCCGCAACGAGAAGGTCAAGGTCCTGGACGCACTCCATCCCGTGGACCCCGGCGATGTCGTCCGCGGCCAGTACGCCTCGGGCAGCGTCGACGGGGAGGCCGTGCCCGGTTACCGCGAGGAAGGGGGAGTCGCCCCCGACTCCGAGGTCGAGACCTTTGCGGCGATGCGCCTCCACATCGACTCCTGGCGCTGGGCCGGGGTCCCGTTCCTGCTTCGCACCGGCAAGCGCCTGGCCGTGCGCGACACCCGCGTCGTCCTCAGCTTCCGGGAGGCCCCGCTGCACCTCTTCCGGGCGGTCGGCCTCCACGCCCTGGACGGCAACCGGCTGGTCATCCGGGTCCAGCCCGATGAGGGGATCTCGATCACCTTCGTCGCCAAGCGTCCCGGGCCCGAGGTGACCACCCAGCCGGTGGAGATGGACTTCAGCTACAAGGGATCGTTCAAGGCGAGCACCCCCGAGGCGTATGAGCGCCTCCTCCACGATGCGCTGAGCGGCGACCACACCCTCTTCATCCGCGAGGACGAGGTGGAACGGGGCTGGCAGGTCGTCCAACCCGTGCTGGACCGCCCCTCACCCGTCAAGATGTACCCGGCTGGGAGTTGGGGGCCGGCCGCCGCCGACCGGATCGCCCGCCCCGGGCATTGGCATGATGGCCACGCCGGGGAGCCCGGCTCCGCTTTCCGCCGGCGCACATGACGAACTCAGGAGACCTGTGATGACCCGACTGGTCGGGATCGACCTGGGCGGCACCAGCATCCGAGCCGCCCTCTCCACCGGGCCCACGAGCTACGCGAAGCGCGTGGTGCGCCGGCCCACCCCTGCCTCATCCGGCCCCGCGGCGGTGATCTCCGCCTGCGCCGAGGCGGCGCGGGATGTGGCTGGAGGGACCCCAGACGGCATCGCCATCGGCATTCCCGGGCCACTCGACCCGGAGCGCGGATTGGTCTTCGCCGCCCCCCACCTCCCCGGCTTCGAGAACCTCCCCGCCCGGGAGATGCTCTCCGAGGCAGCCGGGTGCCCCGTCGCGATCCACAACGACTCGAATCTCGCCGGCTACGGGGAGTGGGCGGCCGGTATGGGCCGGGGCGCCCGCATCTTCATCCTGGTGACCATGGGCACCGGCATCGGCGGAGCCGTGATCATCGACGGCACCCTGCTGGTCGGCAGCGCCGGCACCGCCGCCGAGATGGGCCATGTGCCATGGGACCTGGACGGCCCGCTCTGCGGACAGGGGCATCCGGGATGTCTCGAAGGCATCGCGTCGGGCACGGGAATCGCCCGATGCGCCGCGACGGCGCTTGCCGCCGGGGAGGAGTCCTCGCTGGGCGCGATCACTCCGCTCACCACATCGGCGATCGCCGACGCCGCCCGGGCCGGTGACCCTCTCGCGGTGCGCGTCTTTGCCGACGCGGCCAGGGTCCTCGGCCGCTCCTTCGGGGCCCTGGTCAACATCCTGGGGCCGGACGCCATCGCTCTCGGCGGAGGTGTCGGCGGCACCTGTGCCGATCTGCTCTTGGCCCCGATTCGCGCAGGCATGGCGGAGATCGGCTTCGTCGCACCGCTCCAGCACTGCCGGGTGGGACAGGCCGAGCTCGGACAGGACGCCGGCCTGGTCGGGGCGGTCGCCTGGGTCGTCCGCAGCTTCGGTCGCGACTGAGGGCCGCCCGGCCCGGCCGGCCGGGCCCGGGCGCCCGGTCCGGCTCCGCTCCGGGTCCCCGGGTTTCATCACCGACTCGTGACACCGGCGTACGACGGATGCTCAGACCTGACCTCGCAGAGTGGACTCCTTCGCGTCGTTCGGTGTGAGCAGGAGGTGAACCCGGGGCCTGTCAGAAGGAGGTGATGCCTCATGAACCAGTCGCTCCCGAGTCCCACCCGGCGTGACAAGCGTCGAGATGAGGAAGGGCAGGGAATGGTGGAGTACGCACTCATCATCGTCCTCATCGGAGTCGTCGCGGCCGCCATGCTTCTCGTGGTCGGCCACACGGCGAACAATTTCTTCTCAAACGTCAGCAGTACCCTGGGGGGTACCTGACCACCACACCGAACGCGCAAAGGGAGCCGCGGCCGTGCCGCGGCTCCCTTTCTCGTTGACGGCGCACAGCCGCACCGGTCGCGCCACCTCGACCCGCTCCGGCGCCGGGCACCGCACCCTTGGAGGGCGTGCCACCTCTACCGTCCCGAGGCGTCCTTGCGGCCGCCGCCTCAGGCGGCGGGGGGGAGGTGGCGCCGGTCGATCTGCTTGCTGGCGGCCTGGGGATTGCCCCAGGTCACGCTGCCGTTCGGCCAGACCATCGCCGTCGTCCGCGGAGGCCGCTCGGCGTGGATCTCCCCGCCCGCGATGTACACGGGCCGGTGCAGGCGACGTGCTTCCGCCTTAGCGCTCTGGAACAGCTCGATGTCGATGCGTACCGAAGCCTGCTTCACCGCTGTGGTCAACGTGGGGCTCTCCGTTCGGGCATCCTCGGCCCAGTTGCTGGCGCAACTATATCACGTCGGCCGGACCGATTCAGGGTACCCCCGCCTCGCTCCGACGCTTCACGGCCCCGCGTCGCCCACCCCGCGCCCCGCGCGAGAGTATCCCCGCGAGCTCCCGTGACATGGGGAGCTCCTGCAGGCGCTCCCGGGGCATGGGCAGCGCCAAGGACCAATTCGGGCTCCCCTCCCCGCTGCCCGGCTGGTTGGGCCGCTCCCCGACCCCGGCTACGTCCTCCAGCGTGGCGGCGAGCAGGGTGCACCCGGAGGCGGCTAGACGCCGGTGTGCATGCACCACCGCGGCCGCGTTCTCCGCGCCCGGCGCGGGGCCACCGCCCCGGCGGATACGCTCCACCATCTCCTCGGTGGCGGCGGCGTCGGTGGGCAGACCGATCCGGCGCCGGGCCTCGAGGTCGGTGCCGTCCCAGAGGCCGGAGACGGTGGGCAGGTCGTGGGTGGTGACCGCGGCCAGCGCCTGCCGCGGCCAGCGGGCCGGCGGCCGGTCTTCGAAGAGGAGCACCACGTAGCTCAGGACTCCCCTTCGCCGCAGCCGCGCGCGGAATCCGGCCGGGACCGTCCCCAGGTCCTCGCCGACCACCGTCGCCCGGTGCCGGACCGACTCGAGGGCGACGATGCCGAGCAGGTCGCCGGCAGGGTATCCGACGTAGCAGCCCTCCGCCGGGCCTCCCCCCGCTGGGATGCACCAGAGCCGCTGGAGCCCCATGACGTGGTCGATGCGCAGGCCTGCGCCCTCGCGCAGGTTTGCCCGGAGCGTCTCGATGAAGGGGGCGTAACCGCTGGCGCGCAGCTTCCAGGGGTCGAAGGCCGGGATTCCCCAGTCCTGGCCGCGGGAGTTGAAGCTGTCGGGAGGGGCACCCACCGTCACCCCGGGGACGATCATCTCCTGCCACAGCCAGGCGTCGGCGCCCCCCGGGTGGAAGCCGACGGCGAGATCGCGAATCAGCGGGAGGGCAGCGCCGGCCTCTTCCATCTGACGGTCCAATTGCAGCTGCACCCAGGCGTGGAACCGGACCCGCTCGGCCAGCTCCGCCGCCGCTGTCCCCACCGCCGCGGGGTCGCGCCGCGCCAGCGGGCGCGGCCAATCGCGCCAGTCCTTCCCATGCCGCTCCGCCAGCGCGCAGAAGATGCCGAAATCGCGGAGCCGGGGCCGGGTCGCGAGCGCGGCCTCGACCTCGCCCGGGGTGGCGGAGTCGCGGAACGTCCGCTCCAGCGCGGCCATCTTCAGAGGGGCGACCCGGTCCCGGTCGATCTGGCGCTCACGATTCAGCAGACGGGCGGCGGCGGCCAGGTCGGCGACATCGGGGTTCCCCGCGACGCGGCCATCGGTTCCCCCGGCCACCCGCTCGGGACGGAGGACGAGGGGGTCGACGAAGAGGCGGCTGGTGGGGAAGTAGGGGCTGGGCTCGATGGGGGCGATCGGAAGCCCGGCGTGGAGCGGGTTAACGAGAAGCATCGAGGCGCCGAGCTCCCGGGCCCAATCGCCTAGCCCGGCGAGGTCGGCGAGGTCCCCGATGCCCCAGCTCGCCGCCGAGCGGGTCGAGTAGAGCTGCACGGCGAAGCCGAAGCCGCGCGCGTCCGGGAGGTGGCAGCGGGGTGGGGTGACCACCAGGGGGCGGCTCCGGCCGCCGCGGTGGAGGCGGTGGTACCCGAGCGGCAGGTCGGCGGGGAGACGATCTCCGCAGGGGCGGGCCGAACCGTCCTCCAGCTCCACCTCCGAATGCTCGGCCGTCGTCCCCTCCCTTCCCCCGCCGACCCGCGGGCACTCTCCCTGGACCATGACCAGGGGCCATGCGCCGTCCGGCTCGGGGTGGCGGCGATCCGCGCCGACGGCGGCAAGCAGGTAGCCGATCGTCTCTGCGGAAGCGGTCCGCTGGCGGCCGTCGGTGCCTATGTGGGTGGGCATCAGGCCCCAGGCGCTCGGGGTCGGCGCGTTCATGGGCCGTATCATCGCCGCGGATCGGTCCGGTGAGACGGTATGGTTGGCCCGCGAAGGCGGTCGCCCTCTGGCGCCGCCCCGAGGGGAGCCGATCCCCACCTGGAGTCTCCGACGTGGCACCGCGTCCCAGGCAGTCCTCACCGTCGGCCCGGCCAGGGCAGGCTGCGGCCGCGCCCCCGCCTCCGCCTCCGCCGCCGGCAACCTCCGGCCACCCGTGGCCCGGCCAGCACTTTCCCCTCGGCGCGCACTGGGACGGCAACGGCACCAACTTCGCACTCTTCAGCGCCAACGCACGGAGGGTCGAACTGGTAGTGGTCGACCCCGATGGAGGCACCCGGGAGAGCTACGAGCTCACCGACCGGACCGACCTGACCTGGCACGGCTATCTGCCCGGGGCCGGTCCCGGGACCCTCTACGGATATCGGATCGACGGTCCCTACGAGCCGGCCGCCGGCCGCCGGTTCAATCCCCGCAAGCTGCTCATGGATCCCTACGCTCGCGCTCTCACCGGCAAGCTCGCGTGGGGGCCCGACGTCTACGGCTACGAGTGGAACAGACGCATGACCGACGACGTCCGGAGCGAGCTCGACTCGGCCGGCCACGTCCCGCTCTCGGTGGTGGTCGACAACCGTTTCGACTGGCGCGGGACCCCCCGTCCGAGGATCTCGTGGGCCGACACCGTCGTCTATGAGACCCACGTCCGCGGCTTCACCATGCGCAATCCCCACGTGCCGGCGCAGCTGCGCGGTACGTACGCGGGTCTGGGCCACCCCGCCGCCATCGGGCATCTCAAGGCGCTGGGGGTGACCGCCGTCGAGTTGATGCCGGTGCACGCCTTCATCGACTCCGCCCGTCTCCGCCAGCTGGGCTTGAGCAACTACTGGGGCTACGACACCGTCGGCTACTTCGCCCCCGAGGGGAGGTACGCATCGGCCGGTGACCACGGAAGCCAGGTCGTCGAGTTCAAGAAGATGGTGCGTTCCCTCCACGCTGCCGGGATCGAGGTCTTCCTCGATGTCGTCTACAACCACACTGGCGAAGCCAACCACCTCGGCCCGACCCTCTCCTTCCGGGGCATCGACAACGAGGCCTACTACTACCTGGACCCCAACGACCGCCGCCATTACTGGGACGTGACCGGGACCGGTAACACGCTCAACGCGGGCGCACCTCAGACCCTGCGGTTGATCATGGACTCGCTCCGCTACTGGGTCACGGAGATGCACGTCGACGGCTTCCGCTTTGACCTGGCCTCGGTTCTCGCCCGCCAGTTCTACGAGGTCAACAAGCTCGCCGCCTTCTTCGACATCATCCATCAGGACCCTGTGCTGGCCGAGGTGAAGCTGATCGCCGAACCCTGGGACATCGGGCCGGGCGGCTACCAGGTGGGCAATTTCCCGGTGGGATGGGCGGAGTGGAACGGCAAGTATCGCGACACCGTTCGCGACTACTGGCGGGGCGCACCCATCGGGGTCGCCGACCTCGCCTACCGCCTCACCGGGAGCAGCGACCTCTATGCGGATGACGGGCGTGGACCGAGTGCCAGCATGAATTTCGTGACCGCGCACGACGGCTTCACCCTCCGCGACCTGGTCTCCTACACGAGCAAGCGCAACCAGGCCAATGGCGAGGACAATCGCGACGGCACCGACGACAACCGCTCCTGGAACTGCGGAGTTGAGGGCGGTACGGACGACCCTGCCGTGAAAGAGTTGCGCCGCCGGCAGCAGCGCAACTTCCTGGCCACACTCCTTATCTCCCAGGGCAGCCCGATGATCCTCGCCGGGGACGAGTTGGGTCGCACTCAGCAAGGCAACAACAACGCTTACTGCCAGGACGGCGAGATCTCCTGGATCGACTGGACGCACGAGGACTCCGAGCTGCTCAGCTTCACCCACCGCCTGATCGAGCTGCGGGCCGCGCATCCGGTGCTCCGCCGGCAGCACTTCTTCACTGGCCGGGTCGTCGGCGGAGGCCTCAAGGACGTGCGCTGGCTGCGACGCAACGGCCTGGAGATGACCGACGAGGACTGGGGCAGTCACGAGCGGCAGTCGCTCGCGATGGTCCTCGACGGGGACCTGATCGCCGATCGCGCCGCCACCGGGGAACGGATGGTCGACGACACCCTGGCGGTGCTCCTCCACTCGTCCGGGGATGCCTGCGAATGGGATCTGCCCCCTGGGACCTGGGCGGTGATCCTGGACACCGCCCAGCCGGGCGAGCAGCCTGGCACCCGCGTGGTCCGTACCCCGGACCGTCTCCAGGTCGAGGGACGGTCGCTGGTCGTGCTGCGGCTCAGCCAGCCTCCGGCCGCGGGCGGCGACGCTGGCACGTCCGCGCGCTGAGGAGCGGGGGCGACGGGGGGCTGACGGGAGCCTCCAGCGCCTCGGGAAGCGGATAGGACCTTCCACACCGCCGCACTTCGGGGGCCCCGGCCCACGCATCATTGTCCGGCTGTGCTGTTGGCCTCGCTGACCGGTTTCGCGTCGGGATTCGTCCAGCATTGGGGCTACCTGGCGGTGTTCCTGCTCGCCGGGCTCGAGAGCCTCTGCGTGCCGTTCCTTCCCGGCGAGACGGCGCTGCTCACGGCTGCTGCCCTCGCTTCCAAGCTCCACCTGGCCATCGGCGGGGTCATCGCGGCGGGCGCCGCCGGTCCCATCGTCGGGGGCAGCCTCGGCTACGCGATCGGGTGGTGGGGCGGATACCGCCTCCTGGTGCGCTACGGCGCGCGGGTCGGCCTCGCCCAGCCCCAGGTCAAGGTGACCCACTACCTCTTCCAGCGCGACGGCGGCCGGGTCGTCTTCCTCGGCCGGTTCGTCCCCGTCCTGCGCAGCTTCGCCGGGCTGCTGGCCGGCGCCGGCCGGATGTCGCCCGTCTCCTTCCTGGCCTTCAACGCGGCCGGCAGCGCCGTCTGGGCCACCGGCTACGGGCTCGCGGCGTACGCGGCCGGGAGCACGCTTCTCAGCCTCAGCGGGTGGCTCGCGGTCGGCTTCGCCGCGCTGGCGGTGGCGGCGGGGCTGGCCGGTGTCCTCCTGCTGCGCCGGTACGCCGCTCGCCTGGAAGCCCGGGCCGAGGCTGCGTTTCCCGGAACCTTGGCGGGTTACCCGGGAGGCCCGCCCCTCTGACCCTGGTGCCCATCCCTATGATGGGTCGGCCTGGAGACATGCCGTATCGGAGGTGAGAGCTTGAAGATCATCGACGCCAAGGTGATCATCACCTGTCCGGGGCGCAACTTCGTAACCCTCAAGCTCACCACCGATGAGGGCGTCACGGGGGTGGGCGACGCCACTCTCAACGGCCGTGAGCTCGCGGTTGCCAGCTACCTCACCGATCACGTCTGCCCCCTGCTCCTCGGGCGGGACTCCTCTCGCATCGAGGACACCTGGCAGTTCCTCTACAAGGGCGGCTACTGGCGCCGGGGACCGGTCACCATGACTGCGATCGCGGCCGTCGACACCGCGCTCTGGGACATCAAGGGCAAGGTCGCCGGCCTGCCGGTGTACCAGTTGCTGGGCGGTCGGAGCCGCGATGGCGTCACCGTCTACGGGCATGCCAACGGCGAGACCGTGCCCCAGGTGCTCGACGAGGTCGCTCGCTTCCTGGACCTCGGCTATCGCGCGGTCCGCGTGCAGGTGGGCATCCAGGGGATCGGCTCCATCTATGGGGTGAGCGCCGACACCGCCCATCACGAGTCCGGCTACGTGCCCGCTGCCGCCGCCACCGCCGAGATGTCCGAGTGGTCGTCGGCTCGCTACCTGCATCAGATCCCCGCCCTCTTCGAGGCGGTACGGGAGCGGTTCGGGTTCGACTTCGCGCTCCTCCACGATGCCCACCACCGGCTGACCCCGATCGAGGCCGCCCGGCTCGCGCGACGGGTCGAGGAGTACCAGCTCTTCTGGCTCGAGGACCTGGTGCCGGCGGAGCTCCAGGAGGGGTTCCGGATCATCCGGCAGCACACGACGACGCCGCTCGCGGTGGGGGAGGTCTTCAACTCCATCTGGGATTGCCAGCAGCTCATCACCGAGCAGCTCATCGACTACATCCGCGCCGACGTCGTTCACGCCGGCGGGATCACCCACCTCCGCCGCATCTTCCAGCTCGCCGAGCTCTACCACGTCCGCAGCGGCTCCCACGGGGCCAACGATCTCTCCCCCGTCTGCCTCTCCGCCGCCCTTCACCTCGACGTCTCCATCCCCAACTTCGGCATCCAGGAGTACATGCGGCACTCCGCGGAGACCGACGAGGTCTTCCCGCACTCCTACCGCTTCGCGGACGGCTACCTGCATCCCGGCGAGGAGCCCGGCCTCGGGGTCGACATCGATGAGGATCTGGCGGCGCGGTACCCGTACCAGCGCGCCTACCTGCCGACCAACCGCCTGGTCGACGGGACGGTGCACAGCTGGTGACGCCCGAGCTGAGGATTCCGCCAACCGGAGCGCTGGACTTCGTCTCGCTCGGGGCGCTGGTGATCCGCCTGGATCCCGGTGACGTCCCCTTCCAGAAGGCGACCGAGTGCCGCATCCATGTGAGCGGGGCGGAGTACAACGTGGCCGCCAACCTGGCCAGCTGCTTCGGCCTGCGGACCGCGGTCGCCTCCGCCTGCGTCGACTATCCGATCGGCCAGCTCGTCGCCGAACGGGTCCGCGCGATGGGCGTCCGGGGCATCTACCGCTGGTCGCCCCACGACGGGGTGCGCGGTCCCAACATCGCCACCGTATACAGCGATCGCGGCTTCGGCATCCGCCCACCCGTCGTCTTCTACAACCGGGCGGGGGAGGCCGCGGCCCGCCTCGGGCCCGGCGACTTCGACTGGGACGAGATCTTCGGCCAGGGGGTGCGCTGGTTTCACTCCGGCGGGCTCTTCGCCGCACTCTCGGAGTCGACGAGCGCGCTGATCGTCGAGGGGATGCGCGCCGCCAAGGCGGCTGGCGCCGTGGTCTCCTTCGATCTCAACTACCGGGAGAAGCTCTGGGCCACCCGCGGAGGGCAGCCGGAGGCGCAGTCGGTGATCGGACGGATCGTGGAGAACGTGGACGTGCTGCTCGGCAACGAGGAGGACGTCCAGCAGGCGCTCGGCATCTCCGGCCCCGAGCCCGGAGTCGGGGGGAGCCTGGAGGCGGGGGGCTTCGTGGGCTTGATGGAGCGGGTCCGCGAGCGCTACCCGAACCTGGCGGTCATGGCGACCACTCTGCGTGATGTCCGCTCCGCGAATCGTCACATCTGGAGCGCCGTGGCCATGATCGGAGGCGAGACCGTCGTCGCGCCCAGCCGCGAGCTGGACGTCTATGACCGGGTGGGCGGCGGCGACGGCTTCGCGGCCGGCTTTGTCTACGGCCTGCTCACGGGGGAGCCGCCCGAGCAGGCGCTGCGGCTCGGCTGGGCGCACGGCGCGCTCGTCACCGGGTACCCGGGCGATACCACGATGGCGACGCTCGCCCAGGTGCGCGCCGTCGCGGCGGGGGGCGCCGCGCGGATCCAGCGATAGGGGGCGGGAACCCCCGCCATCCAGGGAGGAGCTTCTGTGGCCAGCATCGATCTCCACGCGGATCGGCTGCTCCCGGCGGAACCGGCCCGGCGAGCGGTTGCCCGGCGGCTCTACGAGGAGGTGCGCGGACTGCCGATCGTCTCGCCGCACGGGCACGTGGACCCGGTGCTCCTTCAGATGGACCGCCCCTTCGACAATCCGGCGGCGCTGTTCGTCACCCCGGATCACTACGTGACCCGGATGCTCCACGCCCACGGCGTGCCCCTCTCCGAGCTGGGCATCCCGAGGCGCGACGGGGAGGGCGGCGTGGCCGACCCCCGCCAGACCTGGAGGCGGCTGTGCGAGCGGTGGGACGCCTTCCGCGGCACCCCGTCCCGCTACTGGCTCGAGGCCGAGCTGGCCCAGGTCTTCGACGTCCCCATCCGCCCGTCCGCCGCCGACGCGGACCTCATCTACGACCGCCTCATGGAGCGCTTCGCGCTCCCCGAGTACCGGCCACGGGCGCTCTTCGAGCGCTTCGGAGTGGAGGTGCTGGCAACCACCGACGATCCCTGCGGCGACCTCTCTGCCCACCGCAGCCTGCGGGAGGACCCCTCCTGGAAGGGAAGGGTGGTGCCGACCTTCCGCGCCGACGCCTATCTCGATCCGTCGCTGCCGGGCTGGACCGCTCGCGTCGAGGAGCTCGGCAGCGTCGCCGGCCTCGACACCACCATGTACAGCGGCTATGTCGAGGCTCTGGAGGCGCGGCGGGCCTTCTTCAAGGCCCACGGGGCCACCGCGACCGACCAGGGCCCTCCCGACGCCGGCACCATCATCCTGGCGCCGTCCGAGGCGGCGCGGCTCTTCGCGAGGGCACTGAAGGGCACGACCACTCCGGAGGAGCGGCGGGCCTTCCGGCAGCACATGCTCTGCGAGATGGCCCGGATGTCCTGCGACGACGGCCTGGTCATGCAGCTGCACCCGGGCGTCCTCCGCAACCACCACCCGCCGACCTGGCGGGACTTCGGCACCGATATCGGGGCCGACATTCCGGTCGCGATCGAGTTCACCCGTGGCCTGCAGCCCCTGCTCGACCTCTACGGGACGCACCCGAACTTCCGGATCGTCCTCTTCACCCTCGACGAGACCACCTGGTCGCGGGAGCTGGCGCCGCTCGCCGGCTTCTACCCGTCGGTCTACCTCGGGGCTCCCTGGTGGTTCCTCGACACCCCGGACGCGATGCTCCGTTTCCGAGCGGCGGTCACCGACACCGCCGGCTTCGCCAAGACGAGCGGATTCGTCGACGACACCCGGGCCTTCTGCTCCATCCCGGTGCGCCACGACACGGCACGCCGCATCGACTGCGCCTACCTGAGCCGGCTGGTGGTCGAGCATCGGCTGGACGAGGAGGAGGCGGTGGAGACGGCCAGGGACCTCGCCCACCGGCTCCCGCGCGAGGTCTTCCGCTTTTGACCCGGCTGAGCCGCCGGAGCTGGCCGTCGGCCGGCCAGCCTCGGCCGGTCCGCGCCGTGCACCTCGGCTTGGGCGCGTTCCATCGCTCGCACCAGGCCTGGTACACGGAGCATTCCACCGACCCGGAGCCGTGGGGGATCGCTGCTTTCACCGGGCGCAGCCCCGGGGCCGCGAACCTGTTGGATGCCCAGGACGGTCTCTACACGCTGGTGGAGCGCGGCCCCGAGCGCGACCGCATCGAGGTGGTCGCCAGCATCAGCGCCGCCCACGATGGTGACGATGTCGGGGCGTGGGCCGAGTACTTCGCGTCGCCGCAGGTGGCGCTGGTGACACTGACGGTCACCGAGGCCGGGTACCACCTGGATGCCGCCGGGCATCTCGACGTCGGACATCCCGAGATCGCGGCCGACATCGAGAGCTTGCGCGGGGCAGGCGCCGGCTCGGATACCGGACGCACCGCGGGCTCCGACTCGAAACCCGGACACGGGGCGCGCGCCCTCTCCGCGCCTCCCGTCCGGACGATGCCGGGGCGCCTCGTGGCCGGCCTCGCGGCCCGCCGTCGCGCTCACGGCGGACCGATGACGATCGTCCCCTGCGACAACCTGATGGGCAACGGCGGCGCGACCCGGACCGTAGTCCTCGAGATGTGCGAGGCGGTCGATGACGGGCTGGCCGGCTGGATCTCGGTGAATGTCTCCTTCGCCTCCACGGTGGTGGACCGCATCACCCCGGCCACGACGGCTGACGACCGGGTCTCCGCGGAGCGCGCCACCGGCCTTGAGGACCGCTGCGCCGTGGTGACCGAGCCCTTCAGCGAGTGGGTGCTCTGCGGTGACTTCCCGGCCGGCCGGCCCGCCTGGGAGAGCGCCGGCGCCCGCTTCGTGGGCGACCTGAGGCCATTTGCGGAGCGGAAGCTGAGCCTCCTGAACGGCGGCCACTCCCTGCTCGCCTACGCGGGCTCCGCCCTCGGCCACGCGACCGTCGCCTCCGCCGTCTTCGATCCCCGCTGCCGGGCATGGCTGGAGGGGTGGTGGGACGACGTCACCCCCATCCTCGGGCTCCCTGCCGACGAGGTGACCAGCTACCGAACCGAGTTGCTGGCGCGATTCAGCAACCGGCGGATCGCCCACACCCTGAGCCTCATCGCCCGGGACGGATCGCAGAAGCTGGTCCAGCGGGTGATCCCTGTCGTCCACCGATACCGGGAGGCGGGAGCGCCGGCTCCCCCGGGGGCCGGGCGGATCGTCGGCGCCTGGCTTGCCCACCTTCGCGGCTCCGGTGCGGAGATCAGCGACCCGCGGGCGGCGGAACTGGTCCCCCTGGCTCGGGGCGCTCTGCGCCCCGCGGCGCGAGCCGTGCTCGATGCCCTGGAGCCCGGTCTCGGCTCGGACGCCGCGCTCGTCCGGCAGGTGGCTGGGGCGTGCCGGGAGATCGAGGCCGTCGCCAGCTGAGTGCAGATGCCGAGAAAAGGCGCACCAACGAGAAACGGCGCACCCATGGCACGACGGACCGGGGGGGTTGTCCCGGAGCCATCCCGGGTCGAGGGGAGTCGAAGATTCCCCAACGCGCCCGAGCTGGATTTGAGGGTGGAGTGGCTGGGGAGGAAGGACTCGAACCTTCGAATGGCGGATCCAAAGTCCGCTGCCTTACCACTTGGCTACTCCCCAGTGGTACCAGCGATCGTAGCCAGCCCCCGGCGGCGGTGGGGGATTTGCCTCTGGCAGGCTCGTTCGGGGCTCTGGACACGTTTGCGGGCACCCGGCCCCGCACCCGATCCCGGGAGTTCCCGCGGCTCTGGGCGCGCTCCCGGGCTCAGACCTGGATGTGGACCCGGGGGATTCGCAGCCGCATGCAGCCGGGCCGGCCCGCCGCTGGACGGCGGCAGCCGCAGCTCCGGCGGATCGCGGTGAGCCGGTCCAGGCGCGCCAGCCGGCTCGCCCGGGGCCGGCGGTCGGGGCCTCGCTCCGAGGCGCTCTGATCGGCCACGGGCCGGATCATACAGGGGCCGCGGTCTCCCCGCCGGCGCTGAGAGCGGGGACGCCCGCCCGGCCCCTGGAGCCCGGCGCCCCCGAGGCCCGAGCGGGCACCCCGTATACTCCGGCGCAGATGGCAGATGCACCGCACGCGGTGATCCTCGCTGCAGGGCAGGGCACCAGGATGAGGAGCGCCCGGCCCAAGGTCCTCCATCCCCTCGTCGGCAGGCCGATGCTCCTCCACATCGTCGAGGCGGCGCGAGCCGCCACCGGCACGCCCCCGGTGGTGGTGCTCGGCCCCGACCAGCCGGCCGTCCACGAGGCGGTCCAGGGGGTCGCCCGGGTGGTCATCCAGCCCGCGCCGCGCGGGACCGGGGACGCCCTGCGCAGCCTTCCCCCTGAGCTGCGGGACGATGGCCCCGTTGTGGTGCTCTACGGCGACCTCCCCCTGGTCCGCGTCGAGACGATCGTCGGCCTGCTCCGGACACAGGAGGCGACCGGGGCCGCCTGCGTGCTGCTCTCCGTCCTCCCCGGGGATGTCCACGGGCTCGGCCGGGTGGTTCGCGGCAGCGATGGCCGGGTCCAGCGCATCGTCGAGGAGCGCGACCTTCAGGGCGATGGTGTCCCCGTGCCGGACGAGTGCAACGCCGGCGTCTATGTCTTCTCGGGCAGGCAACTCTGGCCCGCCCTCGAGCGCCTCTCCACCGACAACGCCCAGGGCGAGTACTACCT
>PLNE01000042.1 GCA_003141695.1 Candidatus Dormiibacterota bacterium | reverse complement strand
GAGGAAGGTGATCGCTGCAGGTGGCATCCAAGCAGCGCGCGGCCTCGCTGCAACCCCCAAGCCAAGTCGCCTGGCGGCGAGGGGTTTCCGCTCGGCCTTGTGCGCGCCGCTTCACGGAAGCCACGCAATCACCCCTCAAGGAGGACACATCATGGCCCGGAAGCAGAACCCAGAGCAGCCCGTCGGCGAGATCATCGCCGAGAGCGCGACCGTCAAGAGCCGGAGCTTCGGAACCTGCCGCTTCGCGATCCTGGGACGCGTTGCCGCGGAGCCGGCACTCAGGTACACCGCCGGCGGCAAGGCGGTCCTGGACCTGACCCTGGCGACCACCGCCGCGGGGGTCGCCGCCTTCCACACGGTCGTTTGTTGGGAGCGCGCGGCCGAGACCCTGGCCCAGTACGCGGGCAAGGGCCGGGAGCTCTACGTCGACGGGCGCCTCGGATCCCGCGTGCGCGAGGTGGAAGGCCACCGCATCAAGCAGGTGGACCTCGTGGTCGAGAACTTCCAACTCCTCGGTCGGCCGCTGACGGCCTCGGCGGACACGGGCGAAGAGCCCGCCGTGGAGGGGGCCGCGTAAGCGGTTCCCCCTGTGGGGGCGCGGGCGGCAAGACCGCCCGCGCCTTCCCGTCTCTGCCCCGTCTCCTCAAGAAGGGCTGGTTCGAGATCGGCCAACCCGCGGGTGGTGGCCCGAGCCCCGCGGCGCCGTCAACCCGCAAGGGGTCGGGCGCTTCGCGCCCTTGACGGCCTCTTGGGCTCGGGCTCTGCCGCTGGCAGGCGGTGCCTTCGCACCGCCGCTCCTGGAAGAACCCAGGGGCCAGTCCCCATACGGGAGGTCAGCCATGACCACGGCAACCCTGCTCAACGTCGCCATCATCCCGCTCGCGGAGATTCGCGATGTCGGGAACGTCCGCCAGGAACTGCGCGGCATCGAGGATCTGGCGGAGTCGATCCGCCGTCACGGGATGCTCACCGCGGTCACCGTGGAGCCCCACCCCGAAGGTGGCTACACGCTCGCGGCCGGCTCTCGCCGTCTCGCCGCCGCACGCCTCGCCGGCCTCGATGAGGTCCCGGCGGTCATCGTGCCCCCCGGTGGAGATGTCGAGCGGCTTCTCAAGCGGGCAGTCGAGAACATCGACAGGGAGCAACTCACGGATCTCGAGGCGGCTGATGCCATGCAGCAGCTCCTCGATCTGGGCGCCGACACCGAGCTGGTCGCCGCAGCCCTCCATACCACGCCCGACAACATCGAGGCGTGGCGGGTGGTCGCAGGCCTGCCGACCCTGGTACGTGAGCTGATCGAGGCGGGGACCATGACCGCCCGCGACGCGCACGAGCTCACCGCAGTCAGTGAGAGCGGGGAGGAGCTCGACGAGTGCCTGCGCAGGATCGGGGAGGGATGGAACGTGAAGTCCGCGGTCGAGACCGTGGTCCGCGAGCGCAAGCGACGCCTCGAGGAGGAGAAGACGCGGAGCCGGCTGGCCAAGGAGGGCTGCGCTATCGTCGACTCGCCCAACTATGGCTACTTCGCCCACAACTCCAAGGTGCAGCGTCTGGGCCAGGGACACGGCGACGTCCATATCGCCAAGCGCGAGCACATCAAGCAGCCCTGCCACGCCGCGTTCGTGGACAAGGACGGGAAGGCGAACTACGTGTGCACCGACCGCTCGCGTCACGCCGGCGTGGAGGGCAGTGGTGTGCCCGACCTGAAGGCGGAGCGCGCGACCAAGCGGGTGGAGAAGAAGCTTCTCCGCGAGGCTCACGCCACACGCTTCCGTGCCGTCGGCGAGGCGCTCCGCAACCACGCCTTCACGCACGACGAGGCCGTCGCTCACGTGCTCACGCTCTGGATGAGCGAGGCCAAGCCCGCCGTCTGCGAGGTGGCCGCCGAACTTCTCGGCCTGGTGGTCGCCAAGGAAGGAGGCATCCGGGCAGCCGAGGAGGCGCTGACCTCGCACGCTGCGGGAGGCGAGGACTGCCTGGTGGATGTGGCCCTGGCGATCGCGCTTGCCGCGGGCGAGCACGGGCTGACCACGGAGCGCTTCGACTACAGCTCCGAGGCGGTGGCGGCCCACATCCGGTTGCTCCGGACCACCGGCATCCATGATCTCGCGGAGGTGGAGGTCGCCGCGGCGCGCAGCCGGCTGCCGTGGGAGATGCGGCACGCCGCCGAGGATGCGGGGGAGGACGGGCTCGAGCAGGAGGTCGAGGACGTGGAAGCGGCAGACCCGGATTTGGGCAATGACGACCGCAAGAAGGGTGAGCCCTCCGAGCAGTGATCGCGGGAGGGGGAGGCGGCACGCCGCCTCTCCCTCACCCCGTGCGTGGCAACGGGCTCTGGTCGGCAGCTAGCGACCCCGTGGCCAGAGTCGACGGCGTGCGACGTAGCGAGTGGCGCTGGGACGACCACGGCGGCCGCCCCAGCGCCGAGAGGGGGGACTCCATCGTAGAGCGATGGCTGCATCCGTGCCACCTGCCCTGGATCGTCCCCGCGCCCCACCGCGTTCGTGGACATGGCCAATGGTCTCGCCTGGCGGAGTGATCGAGCGGGCTCCTGAGCGGAGTTTGGTGGCTGCCGGCCGCTGAGGCCACGATGCCCGCGAACCCGCGGCCTCTCCGGGCACCGCTTCGCTGGCCTGCGGCCTCCCTCCGGGGCCGCGGAACCCCGGGCTTTCCCCGTGGCGCGGCCGACACGGCCACCACGAAACCCGCCACAGGAGGAACCGCCATGGCACCGCTTACAGCCCAGCGCCCGCGTCCCGAGGCCGTGCTCAGCCACTCGGCCTCGCACCTCGTCACCCTGGACGATCTTGCCGCCATTCCCGCCGGTGGTCGGATGGGCCCGCACCACCGGCCCGTGCCGCACATCGAGCTGGTCAGCACGGTCAAGGAAGCCTTCTCCCGCCGCGGCTACGCCGTGGCGCGCGAGCAGT
>PLNE01000003.1 GCA_003141695.1 Candidatus Dormiibacterota bacterium | reverse complement strand
CTGGCGGTCGAGGCGGTCTCGCCGACCCGCCCAGTCACGGTAGTGTGCCTGTCTCGTCAACGATGGTTCCCCTCAAGAACGTTGGGAATCCAGAGCAGCACAAGAAATGAGTAAAGGAGCACACTGTTTGACGCTGGCGCTGCTTCGGGGGGTGGGCCTCCAGTGGCGAGGTCGACGGACGAGCGCCGGGTTGGATGCGACCGCCGATCTCGAGACAGTCGCCGGCAGCTCGGATCCGCCGACAGCCCGTGGCAAGCCTTCACGTCGGCTTGTCTTCGGGATCGTTGTGATCGCGCTGGTCATGAGTTCGGTCGACTCCACGATCGTTGCCACCGCGCTTCCCGCCATCCACCAGGCCTTGCGGGCCTCGATCAACTGGGCTGGTTGGACCATCACGATCTACAGCCTCGGCATGGTCATCGCGTTGCCGATCGCCGGGAGAATGAGTGATCAATTTGGTCGGCGCCGCGTCTATTTGTGCGGCGTGGCCCTCTTCACGACGGCGTCGCTCCTATGTGGGTTCGCGAGCGGTATCTACATGCTTATCGCCTTCAGGGCACTTCAGGCCATAGGCGGAGCGGCCCTCCAGCCGTCTGCGGCCGGAATCATCGCAGATCACTTCGGCCGCGACCGGGACCGGGCAATTGGGATGTTCGGGACCATCATCGCGGGCGGGCAAGTGGCCGGGCCAGTTATCGGCGGCCTGCTTGTTGGTTACTTGTCTTGGCGCTGGATCTTCTTCGTCAATGTTCCGATCGGAGTCACACTGCTCTGCCTGGCTAGCAGGTTCATCCCGGAGTCACGCCTCTTGGTCAGCGGGAAGATTGACGGTCGCGGACTCGTCTTGATGGCATTGCTCCTTCTTGCCGCGAACTTCGGAATCACGAGCCTCGGCAACAGCCATGCGGCGATCGACGACCCGATCTTCCTAGTCCCTGAAGTGTGCGCCATCGGCTTGCTCTGCCTGCTTGTGCACCACATGCGCCGAGCGACCGCGGCGTTCATCCCGATGCGGCTCCTCCGCGGCAAGGGATTCGCAGTGATCAACACCGAGAACTTGCTCTGGGGGGTCGTCGGGTTTGGCGTGGCATCGCTCGTACCGCTGTATGCGGAACAGCGCTATCACCTCCCGGTCGTCAGCGCAGGAACTCTGCTGTCCGCAAGGGCGGTCGGGATGATCGCGATGGGCACCATCGCAGCATTCGCGCTGCGGCGCACCGGCTATCGACTGCCCATGATTGCGGGCTACTCGGTTGTGGCGGTTGGCACGTTGCTGATGTCGCTCGCGCCGAAATGGGCAATCAGCCCATACCTATGGCTCAGCGTCAGCGCGGGTATCACCGGTCTCGGGAACGGGATGGCAAATCCGGCTTCGAGAAACGCCAGTCTGCAACTCGCCCCCGACGAGGTGGCCGCAATTACGGGGCTGCGCCAGATGTTCACATACATAGGGATGATCTTCTCCGTGTCGATCGTCACCGCGATCCTCAACCACAGCGCCAGCCCCGGTGTGACCCAGGAGTTCATTCTTTGGGTCGTCGCTGGGATCCTCTTGATCGTGATGGTCCCACTCGTCTTTCGGGTTCCGGAGCACAAAGGAACCTGGTAGAAGAGGCCCCCTCACCGGTCGCGGCGGATCTTCAGGTACGCCAGAGAAAGTGTAACGACGTGATACTTACAGCCCTGACATGGGTGGTCCACAACGGCGGGGTGTGCGCGGGGAGTACTGGGCGGCAGGCCAGGTGTGGAGCACCGACGGGGGCGTCTTGGGCGGTCGTGGACGGCGATGGGCGAGTGCGTTCAGCCAGACGGATGGCAGGGGCGCGNNCTACAAGTGGGTGGCCCTCTCCAACACCACCCTCGGCGGCCTACTGGCGAGCATCGACTCCACCATCATGATCGTTGCAATGCCGGATATCTTCCGCGGCATCCATCTCAATCCATTGGTCCCGAGAATCATTGTCTCGTTTAACATGGGGCATCTTATCGAGCTCATCGGCGCTCTGAACATCATATTGGTGGTGTTGCGCGGAGGGTTGTGGCTCATAGCAACAGGAACACCCAACTTGAAGACCGTGTGGGATGTGTGATGAGCTGAGGACGGAGCCTGCGCACGACATCATCGACTTCCTGAGCACGAACGCGGGCGACTTGATGGACACGATCATCGATAGCTGCACCAGGCTGGCCAGCAACAACGCCATATGCCCGGAACACTCGTGCTGGTGCTCGTGCCGGGCCACGCTGAGTTGCTCCGCCGGAAGGGCCGACACAAGGATCAGAGCCGGCAGCGGATCCATGATCGCCGGGGGCGACGTCGGAGATGCGCTGCTTGGCTGTCCTCATCAGGCGGTCTCCTCGAGATCGGCCCACAGGAGGTAAGTCGGGCATTTCCGCAGATTTTCGCCTTCACCTTTCGGATTGGCCCAACTGGGTCGTTTGGAACGTCTACCGAGGCGCCGCCAGGGGGGCCAGCAGCGGTCTCCTCCGCGTGGTCGATCCTTCAGGAGATGAGGCGGGATTCCGGGCGGGTCGTCGCACTTAGGACCCAGATTGGTCCGGCTGGATCGCTAGGATTGGGGGCGCTCATCTCTGAGGTTCGAGATCCGGAGGCTGCACGAATGTCGTCGAAAATGCGGGTAGCGCTCGCCGTCTTCTTGGGCCTGTTACTCGTCCTACTCACCTCGACGGCGTTCGTGTGGCCAGATCACACGGTGGCGTGGGCCACCGTCCTCGAGGCGGGAATCCTCGCTGTGGCCGCGCTTTTCGCCTGGAGCCAGCTCGCGGAGACACGCGAGCTGCGACTTGCTCAGACGAGGCCTTATGTAGTTGCCTACATCCATCCAAATCCGATCGCGCACACAATCCTTGACCTGGTGATCGCGAACGTTGGCAAGACGGTCGCACGCAGCATCCGGCTGAGCGTGACCCCCCCGCTCTCCGATGCCAGCGGCCCCGCGGCATCCTTCCCGGGATCTCACTGGGCGGCCTTCGACTCTGGAATACCCACGCTCGCACCAGGTCAGCAGCTCTCGTGTCTTTGGGCGCAATCGACCACGGTCCTGGCAGAGAATGCGACAGCCCCCAAACACCACTCCGTCACCATCACGTACGCAGGCGATCCTCCGTCGCGCCGTACCTACTCAGATGAGTACGCCCTCGACGTCGGAGCCTTCTTCGGCCTTATGAGGGTCGCAGCCAAGACCCAGGACGACGAAGTCCGTGCCTTGGAGGCAATTCGCGACGTGCTAGGAAGATGGACTGAGAGCGACGGAGTCCGAACCTACACGGAGGGGTTGGTGGAGCACAGGGATCGTCGCGACGAGGAGATCCGGACCCTTCTCAAGCGGCCAGAAAGCGAAGGTGGATCGACCTCAGATCCGGAGAAGTCTGAGCCCTAGCCCGGGCGGCGCCGAAACTTCGCTGACCTGTGACCCCGATGGTCGGTGAGCCGTTCCGCCGTGGCGTGCAGCACTGTCCCGGCAGGAGCGGTCACCGACTCGACGTATCGACCGTGCTCGTGGTCACTCCAGGGGTATACGGTCGCCACTTTCCCGGAGCTCACCCGAGTGACCTCGTACCAGCGCAGCCTGGCGAACGGGTGCACCTCACCTACTCGGCCGTGGCGAAACGCAATGTGCAGCAG
>PLNE01000199.1 GCA_003141695.1 Candidatus Dormiibacterota bacterium | reverse complement strand
AGGCGCACGCGGACCACGGGGTCGATGGCTCCGAAGGGCTCGTCCATGAGCAGGATGTCGGGGTCGGCGCCCAGCGCCCGGGCCACTCCGACCCGCTGACGCTCTCCCCCGCTGAGTTCGGCGGGCAGACGCCGGCCGTATTCCACCGGCGGCAGGCCGACCATCTCCAGCAACTCCTCGACGCGCGCCGCGATGCGCCGCCGGTTCCATCCGGCCAGGCGCGGTACGGTGGCGATGTTCTCGGCGACGGTCTGGTGGGGGAAGAGTCCCACCTGCTGGATGACGTAGCCGATGCTGCGGCGCAGGGCGTTGACGTCCATGCCGGCGGTGTCCCGCCCGTCGATGGAGATGGTCCCCGAGCTGGGCTCGACCAGCCGGTTGATCATGGTCAGGGAGGTGGTCTTGCCGCAGCCCGAGGGGCCCGCGAGGACGACGATCTCGCCGGAGGCGATCTCCAGGGAGAGCTCGCCCACGGCGGTGACCCGCCCGAATCGCCTGCTGACCCGGTCGAAGGTGATCACCCGACCGCCCCTCGAGCGGTCCCGCGAGAGAGGGCGCGCTGGACGCCGGCCAGGATGAGGTCGGCGGTGAGCCCGATCAAGGCCACGGGGATGACCCCGGCGAGCACCTGAACCAGGGTGCCGCTGCTGCGGCCCAGGGCTTCGAGGATGGGCTGTCCGAGGTCATCGGCGCCGACGGTGGCGCCGACCGTGGCGATCGCCACGACCATGACCGTCGCCTGGCGCAACCCGCCGAGAATGGCCGGTGCTGCCAAGGGCATTTCTACGCGGGCCAGGACTTGGATCGGGTTCATCCCCATGCCACGGGCGGCCTCGGTCACCGCCGGGTCGACCGCCCGAATCCCTGTGGCAGTGCTGCGAACCACGGGGAGCAGTGCGTAGAGGACCAGCCCGACGATTACTGGCGGGTTGCCCAGCCCCACCCAGATCGAGAGGAGACCGAATAAGGCGAAGCTCGGCACCGTGAGAAGAGTGCTGGTGACACCCAGGATCAGCGTCGAGAACCGCTCCGACCGGGCCGCGAACACCCCCAAGATCAGCCCGATCAGGGCCGCGGCCGCCATCGACATCGCCACGATCTCGATGTGGGTCACAACCTGAGGGCCCAAGGTGCCCCAGTTGTCAACGATATAGGTGATGATGCTCACGCCCCGCCATCCCCACCACCAGCAGCCGGGCACGACCACGTGAACCCGCCAGCCAGACGAGCGTTCAGGTTAGGGCAACTGTACCCGATCACCGGGCGACCCGGCGAGCTGACAGGTCTTGCAGAGTCCGCCGCGTTCGGTCGGCTTTCCGAGTTCGCCTGGTAATTGATGCATGTCCCTGCTCGGTCGCACTGCTACGCACCACCATCACGCCTCCGGCAGCGAGCGCCCAATCCTGATCTTCGTGTTCATCGGGACCTGGCGAACTCAGATCCGGCAGGCGTCGGCACCGCGCTTTTGGACATACTGCTGGTGATACTCCTCGGCTCGCCAGAACGTCGTCGCTGGCGCGATCTCGGTCACCACCGGCCGGTGTGATGCTGCCGCGACACGTGCCTTTGCTTCGGCGGCGACGGCTTGCTGGGCTGGGTCGTGAAAGAAGATCGCAGAACGGTACTGATCTCCGACGTCTGGACCCTGGTGGTTGAGTTGGGTCGGGTCGTGGAGTGCGAAGAAACTCTCCACCAGACGTTGATAGCTGATCTGCTCAGGGTCGAACTCAACCTCCACAGCTTCGGCATGGCCGGTCCGGTGACCGCAAACCTCTTTGTAGGTCGGTTCGTCGGTATGGCCGCCGGTGTATCCGACGGAGGTGTTGGTGACACCGGGGAGTCTGCGGAAAGCGTCTTCGACGCCCCAGAAACAGCCGGCTGCAAAGGTTGCCTTGGCCATGATGTGAGTCCTCTCCACTAGCGAATGGCGGTTACTGCCCAAAGGTCGTGGCGGGCGAATCGGTGCGGTGCTTCAGGTCAAGAGACGCGGAGTTGATGCAGTACCGCGGCATGCCATCGGGACCGTCGGGAAACACGTGCCCGAGGTGACCACCGCACGTGCGGCATACAACTTCGGTACGGTGCATGAAGAAGCTGTTGTCCTCGTGGAGCGCCACGGCGTCCGCGACCGCGGGTGCGGTGAAGCTCGGCCATCCTGTGCCGGAATCGAATTTGGCATCGGAGTCGAAGAGCAGCGCACCGCACCCCGCGCAGTGATAGGAGCCGTCGTCGTGCACGTTCCAGTAGTGGCCGGTGAACGCACGCTCCGTGCCCTTCTCACGAAGCACGTGGAACTGCTCAGGCGTGAGTTGCTCGCGCCACTCCTCCTCGGAGCGCTGGGGGGCGGCGGTAGGGGTCGGGTCCGTGCTCATGATTGGTCTCCAAGCGCTCAGGCGCGGGGTTGGTTCTGGCTAGTCTCCGGATCCGCCCCATTTGTTACGCAGGGCCGGGTCGCCCTTCCCGATACCCCAGAATGTGCCCAGATCCCGGCTCGCGGGTTCCCCAATTCGCCAGAGGAGGCAAGAGCGCGTCGATGGTGCCCGTTGACCGGGGCAGCAGCCCGGAGCCCACCCGTCCCGCCGAAGGCGGGCGGACCGACGACGCCGACTTGGTCGAGGCCCTCCGAGAGGGCGACGAGGCCGCCTATCGCGCCGTGGTCGACCGCCATACCGCCACTCTTCTCCGGCTGGCCTCGATGTATNNCTTCAGGGCATCGATCGATTCGAGGAGAGGTCATCGCTCAAGACCTGGATCTGCCGGATCCTGGTCAACAAGGCGAAGACGGCGGCCCAGCGCGAAGGGCGCACCATCACTTTCTCCGGCCTCGGCGACGACGAGCTGGCTCCGGCCGTTGATCCGGAGCGGTTCCACGATCAGGGGCCCAATCGGGGCCAGTGGTCCATTCCTCCCCGGGAGTGGGATCGTCCCGAGGAGCGCCTGCTGTCGAAGGAGACCCGAGCTGTGGTCGAGCGTGCCATCGCCGGCCTTCCGACCAACCAGCGCATCACGATCACCATGCGCGATATCGAGGACCTCAGTTCCGCGCACACCTCCTCCGTGCTCGGCATCAGCGAGGGGAATCAGCGCGTACTCCTGCATCGGGCGCGAACCCGTGTGCGGTCCGTCCTCGAGGCCTACTTCTCGGATGTAACGGAGACCCCATGACTGCAGACTGTGAGAGCAGATGACCTGGAAAGATCGCTTGGGTCGAATCGCTCGCGGGCAGCGGGGCCACGTGGCCGGGGCTGCGCCGGACAGTTCGGGACTCACCTGCCAGGAGCTGGTCGAGCTGGTCACCGACTACCTAGAGGGCGCCCTGTCGTTGGAGGATCGGCATCGGTTCGAGGCGCATCTTGACGGTTGCGGCGGTTGTCGCGCCTACCTGGAGCAGATGCGCGGGACGGTCCTGGCCATCGGCGGAGTTGCCGGTGTAGCTCTCGACCCCGCGATGAGTCAACGGCTGATGGCGTCCTTTCGCGACTGGAGATCACGGCGTGATGTCTGAACACCCAGAGGCTCGCGCGGGGGCCGTGTCCGATGCACTCTCACTCCAGGAGCAACTCGAGGCCATCACCCGCAGAACCCCTGAGCAGATTCGCCCACGTGTCGAGACGGCAATCAACGAGATTCAGAGCGCAGGGGATGCCGTCGGTTTGCAGATTGGCGATATCGCGCCCGATTTCGTACTTCCTGATGCGCTGGGCCGGCCGATCGCCCTCGCGGCGGCGCTGGAGAGAGGTGCCGTTGTCTTGACCTTCTACCGGGGTGAGTGGTGCCCCTATTGCAATCTTCAGCTGCGCAGTCTCCAGCACGCGTTGGCCGGTGTGCGAGCCTTGAACGCTTCGCTGATAGCGGTGAGTCCGCAATCCTCCGACCACAGCCTCTCACTCACTGAGAAACATGATCTCGAGTTTGCCGTGCTCAGCGACGTGGATCAGTCGGTCATTCGAGCATACCGTGTGCAGTTCGCAGTGGCAGGCGAGCTCAGGGACCTGCACCTCAACGTCTTCCACAACGATCCTCGCGACAAGAACGCTGATGGCTCGATGAACCTTCCAGTGCCAGCGACCTTCATCATCGATCGCGACGGAGTGATCAGAGCGCGGTTTGTCAACGCGGATTGGCGCGTGCGCATGGAGACCGCAGATATTATCGCGGCACTGCGCGCGCTGGGGTGAGGCAATGACCGGTAGGGGCGGCCAGACAACACTCACGGATCTCGGGCGAATCCGCGTCACCGCGGTGGGTCCGCGTGCCACTTTCCGCGCATCCGCGCTGCCGACTGCACCGGAGCCGCGGGTAAGCTGACTCGCGGAACGGTATGATCAGCCTCCTCCTCGTCGGCTTCGTCGCGGGCCTCATCACCGGCATCTCGCCCTGCATCCTGCCGGTGCTGCCCATGGTTCTGGTGGCGGGAGCCACGGGCACGGCGCCGGCCTCACGGCGGTGGCGCTCCGTCGCCATGGTGATCGGCCTGGTGATCAGCTTCAGTGTCATCACCCTCCTCGGCACCACCGTGCTCAGCGCCCTCGGGCTCCCCCAGGACCTGCTCCGCGACGCCGGGCTGGTGCTCCTCGGCCTGTTCGGCGTCGGCCTGCTGGTGCCGGCCATCGCGGAGATCCTCGAGCGCCCCTTCCTCCGCCTGCACGCTCCCCAGCCGGCGACCTCCCGGGGGGGATTCGTCCTGGGCCTGGGCCTCGGTGCGGTCTTCGTCCCCTGCGCCGGGCCCGTGCTCGCCGCCATCTCGGTGATCGGAGCCACCAACCACCTGAGCTTCACCGGTCTGCTGCTCACGCTCGCCTTCGCGGCCGGAGCCGGCGTCCCGCTGCTCGCTGTCGCGCTGGCCGGGGACGCCGTCATCGGTCGCGTCCGGGCGATGCGCGAGAGGGCGCGGGGGATGCGCATCGCCGGCGGCGCCGTCCTCATCGTCATGACCCTCGTCACCGCACTCAACCTCACCGACGGGTTACAGGAGGACGTCCCCGGGTACACCAGCGCGCTTCAGAGCACCGTGGAGGGTGGCACGTCCGTCCAGAGCCAGCTTCACCGCCTCACCGGGGGTGGGAGTGCCTCACTGATGAGCTGCACCACTTCCGCCACCCTGAAGGACTGCTTTCCGGCCCCCGACTTCCAGGGCATCGACGCCTGGCTGAACACACCGGGCGGTGCGCCGCTCACCATCAAGTCGCTGCGCGGCAAGGTGGTCCTCGTCGACTTCTGGACCTACTCCTGCATCAACTGCCAGAGGAGCCTGCCTCATGTGGAGGCGTGGTACCAGCGCTACAGAGCCGACGGTCTGATCGTGGTCGGGGTGCACACCCCGGAGTTCGCCTTCGAGCACGTGGTTTCCAACGTTCGGACCGCGGTGCAGCAGTTCGGCATCACCTACCCCATCGCCATCGACAACAGCTACGACACCTGGAACGCGTACGACAACGAGTACTGGCCGGCTGACTACCTCATCGACGCGTCGGGCGAGGTGCGGTACGAGAGCTTCGGCGAGGGTCAGTACGGTCAGACCGAGACCGCCATCCGCCAGCTCCTTGTCGCCGCCAACCCGCACGTGAAGCTGCCGCCCACAACCGCCGTTCCGGACCTCACCCCGACCGAGCTCATCAGCCCCGAGACCTATCTCGGCTACAGCCGGCTGCAGTACCTCGCCGGGGTCACCTCGATCCAGAACGACGCCCCGGCGACGTACACGTTCCCCAGCTCCATCGTGGCGGGCGAGTACGGCCTCTCGGGGACGTGGACGATCGGCTCCGAGGAGTCAACGGCCGGTGCGGATGCGCGCCTCGAGCTGGACTTCGAGGCCAAGGACGTCTATCTCGTGCTCGGCGGCAGCGGCACCCTCTCCCTCACGCTCGCCGGGAGGGCCCTGGCGACCATCGACGTGAGCGGCATCCCCCGCCTGTACACCCTAGTGGCGGGCCAGTCTGAGCAGCGTGGCCTGCTCGTCCTCACCGCGTCACCCGGGGTCGAGGCATACGACTTCACCTTCGGCTGAGGTGCCCGGGACCCTGGCGCGTTCAGCCCTGACCACGCTTGCGTCGCTCGCTCCGATCCGTTTTCGTGCTCATCGATCTTGACAGTTTCGTTCACCTTCACAAGAGCGTGGCTCGCGATCCGCCGCGCCGACAGGTAGTGGCTTATAGGCGCGAACGCGCTGCGCCAGGGGATGACTACCCGGCAGCCCTGGCCACTGCGACCGCTCGGGTGCGACTTCGGCCTGCTGGTCACGGGCGTGCCCTACCGGCCCCTCGGTGCTCACTTCGGAGGCGATAACCATCGAGCATGTCTACCAGTCGGGTGGCTCACGGCTACAAGCCGTACTCCTCGAGCAGGCGAAGCCACACTTCGCTGACAGTGGGGAACGACGGCACCGCATGCCAGAGCGTTTCGACCGGCACTCGCCCGGTGATCGCAACGGTTGCGGAGTGCAGCAATTCCTGCATCGCCGGACCCGTGAACGTGGCGCCAATGATCACGTGCCGTGACTCGTCCACCAGAATCTGGGATGTTCCGCTGATGCCCTTGCCTTGCGTGTACGCGCCTGACACCTCGCCGGTGGGGAAGCGCGCCACCCGCACATCGATGCCGCGCTCGCGCGCCTGGGCCTCGGTGGGACCGACGGCGCACACCTGCGGGTCCGTGAAGGTGACGCGGGTTACGACGTCGCGGCTGGCACGATCGCGCGCATCCTTGCCGGCGATGACGTCGCCCGCGATCCGCGCCTGATACTTGCCCATGTGGGTCAGCAGCGCGAGCCCGTTGCAGTCACCCACAGCGTACAGCCAGCCGCCGGCGACACCGGCGGCACGCAGGGTGTCGTCCACCTGCACGTAGCGTCCGGGCTTCAGGCCAACGCTGTCCAGGCCGAGCGATGCCGTGGCCGGCTCGCGCCCCGTGGCCACCAGGATCTCGTCGCCGGCCAGTTCACTCCCATCGCCCAGGCTCGCGAGCACCGCGCCCGAATCATCGCGGCGTACCGACGTGAGCTGAGCACCGAGCAACACGCGAATGCCCTCCGCCTCGAACGCCACGCGCACCTCGTCACTCACGAACGGCTCCTCGCGGGCGAGCAGACGCTGCGCGCCCTCCAGCACGGTCACCTCCTCGCTGCCGAGGCGCCGAAAGCACTGGGCCATCTCGCAGCCCACGGCCCCGCCGCCCAGCACCAGCAGACGGCGCGGAACGGCGTGTGTCTCCGTCGCCTCGCGGTTGGTCCACGGGCGGACTCCGTCCAGCCCAGGCACCGGCGGCAGGGCGGCGCGCGTCCCCGTCGCCAGCACTACCGCAGTGCGCGCGCGCAGCGACAGCATGGCGCCATCAGGCATCGACACATCCACGCGCCGCTCGCCGGAGAGACGCCCGTTGCCGCGATACAGAACGATATGTTTCGAGGTCAGCCACGGCACCTGCCCGTCGTCGTGCCAGTCTGACGTCATGTAGTCGCGGCGCGCAAACACCTGCCCCAAGTCGATGGCTCTCTTGACCGCCTCGCGGGCGCCGGGCACGCGACGGGTCGCCGCCAGCACATCGCCTGGACGCAGCAGCGTCTTGCTGGGGATGCATCCCCAGTATGAGCACTCACCCCCCACCAGTTCACGCTCGACGATGGCAGTGCTCATCCCGTGGTCGGCGCACCGACCTGCGACGTTCTCACCAGCAGGTCCTGCACCAATGACAACGACGTCATACTCGAGAACCTGACCATCCGCCTCGCTCATCCCCGCGCCTCCTGTCCGCTCCTGTAGCCGTCGCACACGATTGTGCAGCACTGCGCCGGGGCTTTCGCGTCTTCCAGAGCCGGCCTGCGGCCGAAGTCCAAACTCGGGTTGAGGCGCCCGATCAGAACCCACCGAGGCGGCCCGATTGATGTCGTCCAGGGCTGTGCGACTGCGATCGGTGCGTTCGTCTCCCCTCCCCGTAGATCTCTGTCCCGGACACGGGCAGTCCACCGAACCTGGGGGGGATCGACGGGCGGTTCGGCCCTACAAAAGTGGCCGTTCAAACCCCATCCGAGCTGGCCCTCACTCCTTCCTCGGCACCCGCATCGCCCTCGTGGTGCCGGGGACCAGGACCTCGCCAGCGATAGAGAACTTGCTTCTGAAGTGGTGGTCCGAAGCAGCACTTGCTTCTGCATCCCGGGTCCCCGGCCCGGCCCGGCCAACACCAAAGCAAGTGCTCCAGCCGAATTCAAAACCGACCGTTGGCTGACCGTTTGGTCGGGGCGCCCAGACTCGAACTGGGGACCTCTTGCTCCCAAAGCAAACGCTTTCAACTTTCGTCGCTCGCATAGGCCTTCTCGAATTCGCTTGGACCATTTGCTTCGCCATCCGTGCTTCAGGCCAGCACTTGCTTCGAGGGTCAGGAGCAGTTCCGGAAGCAATAAGGCGACTGCTGCTCCCGCTACAGCCTGACGCGCGGACCCGGATGCTGGGGGGGCTCGTGCCGTGCCCGGTGCTCGCCCACCTTGCGGTCCCTATCCCGCTTGCCATGCACCGCCTCGGAGCCGCTGGCTCGGTCCTCCGGTGGGGGTTCGACAAGGGTGGTCGTCTGGTCGCCACCCCCCAGCTCGGCCATGGCCACGCCGACGTGCGCGGAGGTGGTCCGGAGCCACGCGCGCTCCGGCCTCGAGAGGGGAAGGTCGCGAAGGTAGCCGAGAGCCTCGTCGACCGCCGCGGTGAGGGTCGATCCCTGGAGCGCAGAGGCGGCCAGGACAGACGCGATCTGACCGGGATCCGGTGCCTCGACCCGCAGGAGCAGCCACACCTCCTCGCGATCCTTCTCCCCGGGTTGGGTGTCGGGGCGGTCGAGGAGGGCGGCCAGCTTGGTCGCCAGGTGGGCAGGCGCGTCGAGCACGCGCCGTCCGTCGAGGGTGACCGCGTGGGGAGGGAGAGCGCTCACCGGCAGCTGGAGCCGCGTGCCTAGGGTCGACTGGTGAGGGACGTAGAGATCAATGTGGATACCGGTGACCTCCGAACGCCACTTCGTCCCCAGGTGAGTCGTCTTGGTCACCGGCCAGCGGCCAGCGAGAATGTCCAGCTCATGAGGCTGAAGGACGAGGTCGATGTCGTGGCTCCGGGGTGCGCCCACCCGGAAGTGGCTGGCCCACCCGCCAATGAGAATGGCCTCCGGGACGACGGCCAGGACCTCGCCAAGAGTCCGCTCGCTGAGTTGCGTCAGCTCGGGAGGGTAGAACTCAGGCGGCACGCGTGAGCTCCCCGATGAGGCTCTCGGTGAAGCGAGCGGCCGGCCATCCCGGGGTGTTGAAAAGATCGACGAACGCCTGGCAGAGCGGCACCACCGGCCCGTATCGGCCCAGCCAGGGATCGGGCGTATGCACCTCGAGGACGGTGCTATCCCCTCCCTCCGCGACCGGCCACGCATCCGGTAAGTCCGCCGGGTCGCCGTAGCAGACGACCCGGTCGTAGTCCGAAACCCGGTTGCCCCCACGCCGCGCCACGACGGCCCCGAACCCGCTCAGGAGGAAGCCCTCCGGAAGCTGGCGCTCCACCTCAGTCGCCGGGGCACCGATGTCGCGCCGGAGCGCCAGGTCACCGGCGGTGTCGCGATGGCCAGCCCAGAGCAGGAGCAGGCGCAGGGGGTCGACCAGGCTGAAGCCACCGCCCGGCCGGCGGGTCACGGCGCCGATCGCCATCGGCCGCTGCAGGGCGCGGTGCACCGTGGACACGGGGAGACCCAGCTCGGCGGCGACGGAGGCGAGGTTCGCGTAACGCCGGCGACCGAGCGACTCCTCCTGGGCGAGCAACTCGCGCCACACGACCTCGGTGTGATTCATACGACCAGAATACCAGTTTCCAGCTATAGCTGTAAACTGGATCTGTTATCGCGGCGGTGGCGTCACGACGCCGCTCGTCCTGGTGGTGGGCATGCTGACCGAGATCCTCAGCGGGGCCCTGGCGGGCGCCGTGCGGGTCGTGGTCGGAGTCTTCGCCCTCGGCGCCCTGCTGGCCCTTCTGGATCTCTTCCTGACGCGCACCTGACCCTGTGAGACGGCACGGCCGTGGGTGCGAGCTGCCCCCGGGCCATGTCGTGATACTCAACGTGGATGAGCGACGACATGGGGGCACTCGACCGTGCGCCGGGTCCCATTCGACCGAGGCACGAGAACTTCGATGCGTCCTATGCCGGCACACCCGCATGGGACATCGGCCGACCTCAGTCTGCGTTCCTGGAACTTGCTGAGGGAGGCGTTCTGCGCGGTCGAGTGCTGGACATCGGCTGTGGGACCGGAGAGCATGCCCTCATGGCCGCTCGCCTCGGCTACGAGGCCACCGGCATCGACACGGCCCAGACTGCGATCGCCATCGCACAAGGCAAGGCCCGCGACCGAGGCCTGACCGCCCGGTTCCTCGTTGGGGACGCCCTTCGGCTATCTGACCTCGACGACAGTTCGACAACGTGCTCGACTGCGGACTCTTTCATGTCCTTGACGACGGTGACCGTGTCCAGTATGTCGACAGCCTCCGGGCCGTTCTTCCGCCAGGCGGCCACCTTTACGTGCTGTGCTTCAGTGACCGCCAGCCCGGCGACTGGGGACCCCGGCGGGTTACCCAGGACGAGATCAGGGCCAGCTTCCGCGATGGGTGGCGGGTGGACTCGATCGAAGCCTCCACGATCGCCACTAACAATATCCCGAGCGGCACACTCGCCTGGCGAGTGTCCATCAGCCGAAGCTGACCGGCATCCCCGGTTGGCGACGCCGACTCGGTGAAGCTTCCCAACCGTCGTCCCGCGCGACCGTCAACACAGTAACGTCGAGGGTGACCGTCAGCTCCGCGAGGACCATGGCGCCGAGCGCCCACCAGCGCCGCGTCACTGTTCCGGTCATCGCGGCGTCATCCATGTGAGAGTCGAAATGGTACAGCGCATCTGTGTGCTGATCCAATCTCTCATTAGCGTGCCCAAACCATTAGGGTGATTCTGCCAATAGAGAGCGCCATGGTGCAGATGGCCGCCACCGGCCGCGGAAAGCACGCGTGCGATGCTTGCCAGCCGCCTCGCCAGGCGGCAGCCTCAACCCGTCGCCGCTGTCCGGTAGGGGCGGAAGAAGGCGCGCAATTCCTCCGCGTAGAGCTCGGGTTCCTCGAACGGCGCGAAGTGCCCGCCGCGCGCAGGCTCGGTCACGCGGACGGCGTTCGTCGTGCGCTCGAGCCATGCCCGCGGCGGGCGGACAATGTCGCCGGAGAAGAGCGAGAAGCCGGACGGCACCTCGACCCGGCGGGCGTGCTGCGCGGGCGGAATCGCGGCGTTCGCGCGGTACATGCGCATCGACGAGCTGATCGTCCCCGTGAGCCAGTAGATCGTGACGTTCGTGAGAATCTCGTCCTTCGTGAAGCGCCGCTCGACGTCCCCGTCGCAGTCGCTCCACGCCCGGAGCTTCTCGACGATCCAGGCGGCGAGCCCGGCGGGCGAGTCGGTGAGCCCGAAGGCGGCGGTCTGGGGCTTCGTGCGGTGCATGGCGGCGTAGGCGCCCTCGNNGTCGAGCCCGAGGTAGCGGCTCACGTGGCTGCCCATGTCGCCGCCCGCTGCGCCAAACCGTGCGTAGCCGAGGACCCGCATGAGCTCGGCCCATAGGCCGGCGACGGCGATCGAGTCGAGGGGCGGGCCGGTGGGGTGATCGGAGTAGCCAAAGCCCGGCATGTCGGGCACGACCACGTCGAACGCGTCGGCGGGGTCGGCGCCGTGGGCGCCGGGGTCGGTGAGGAGTGGGATGACCTTCGCGTAGCGCCAGAAGGAGTCTGGCCAGCCGTGGCTCAGGACCAGCGGCAGGACGGGCCCGGCTGGCGCGGCGGCCCGGACGTGCACGAAGTGAATCCCGAGGCCGCCGAGCCGGACGCGGAACCGGGGGAGACGGGCGAGCGCCGCTTCCTGAGCCGGCCAGTCGAACCCGTCCGCCCAGTAGACGACGAGCTCACGGAGGTAGTCGAGATCCGTGCCGAGCGACCACCCTGCGTCCGCGGGCGCATCCGGCCAGCGCGTCGCGCGCAACCGCACGCGGAGGTCCTCGAGCGCCCCGGGGGCGGCCTGTGAAATGAACGGCTCGGCGCGGGTCAGGACGTCCAGGATGGGATCCATCTTACCGGCCGCGCCGCTTCAGGGCCCGAACTCGGCAGCAGCCATCGCCTACCCGGGGACGACGACGACCCGGGTACCGCTGGCGGACGCGGCGTCCCAGGCGGCGGAGACCTGCGAGAGGGGGAAGACGCGAGCGGCCCGCCGCGGAACTAAGGCGCCTGAATCGGTCGCCTCAGCGGGCCTGCCAGCGGAGCCTGGCCTCGGCCTCCCCGCTACGCGGCGCGGCCGCCGCTGGGCAGGTCCAGAGGAACCACCTGATCGGGAAACACCGCCGTCAGCTCCAGGCGCCCACCGAGCGCCGCCACGTAGCGCGAGAGTGTCGAGACGTAGAGGTCCTCCGAGCGCTCGAGGCGCGAGACGTTCCCCTGGGTGACGTCGAGCACCTCGGCGACCTGCACCTGCGTCAGCCCTCGCTCCTCCCGCAGGCGGTGGAGGGTGATGACAGTGTCCATCAGACGTCGGTAGGTCTCGACCCGCTCCCGCCCCTCGGGGGTGGCGACGACCTGCTCGGCCAGGGTGCGAAACGGCCGGTGCCCACTCATCTCAACTCTCCCTCCCGCCAGAGCCCGGCGAGATGCTCGTCATAGAGTCTGTCCGCGAGCGGACGTACTCGACGTACCACTCCTGCCACCGCCGCGGCTTGCTGCCCCCAATCAAGAGGATGGCGGTTCGCCGCGGGTCGAAGGCGAAGAGCACCCGAAGGGCCGTCGCCGGCGGCCGCAGCTCCTTCATGTTCGGGGTGCCGAGACGTCTTGATGTTGTCTGCCAGCGGCCGTCCCAGGGCCGGGCCGTCGCGTTCCAGGAGCTGGACCGCGGCGGTGAGCGCCCGCTGATCCTCGACCCCGAGGGTCTCCCACCAGGCCTTGAACTGGTCGGTGAACTCGACCTCCCATGAGGCCATTATGTGCCTTTCCTCATATTAGTCAAGGATCATATCACTGCCACCAGCGCGCCGCCGGGCTCACGCGGCCACGTCGGCGTCGCCGGGAGTGACGGCATCGAGCACCCGGTGGGCGGCCGTCTGGATGCGCTGTGCCGACTCGGCGATGGCGCGCCGGGCCTGCTCGCCACCCCCGGCCCACACCGCCAGGTAACCGTTATGCGTAAGTCCCCATAACGGCTATTACGCGGAACCTGCCGTTATGCCGAACCGATCGATGGCGCCCTTGCCTCGCACGCGACTCGGTCTGAGACTGTCCGCATAATCCCGGCTGCCCCGGGTCCTCCTCGGCCTGATCACTCTGTCCGCCGCGTCAGAATTGTGCCAGGGTAGACACCTAGCTTCGGGCGAGCGATGCCCGCGGGTCGCGTCCCGTGAAGGCGGCAAGGCGTTCCCAGGCGGCGGCACCGGGAGGTGGCGGCACCTCCGCCCCGAACGGCGATCCCGGCGCCACCATGTCGCGGTACTCCGGTTTGATCATGGCCCGCGCCCCGTCGAGTGCCGGCACAGCGAGGGAAGGGTCCAGCCGGTCGAGCTGCCCGGTGGCCAGCGCCAGGTCCCAGGCGTGGGTCGCCAACTCAGCGAGGTACATGTTCACCAACGTGGCGCCCGTGTACTCCTCACCCCAGGGCATGGTGAACGACGACGACAACCGGGAATCGTCCCCCCATGCCTGCGCCGCCTCCCCAGCGGCGCGGCGTAGCTGAGCGGGCGCGTCGGCCAGTTCGACGTGGGGCGAGTCGTCTCCGGCCGGAGGTGTCTGGCCCCGACCGAGAGCGGCCGCCCGGTGGGCCGCCTCGACGATGTGGTCGATCAGACCGGCCACGTCATAACCGGGGCATGGAGTCCGGAGGGTGACCTGGTCTGCTGTTATCCCCGACACGATCACGGCAGCGTTCTCGTACGCCTCCAGTAGCGGAGTTCGACGGTCAGGGTCGGCCATGGGGGGCTCCTTCTAGCGCCCAGCAAGTAGGCGCCACAGTGTGCCCCGACGCGCCTGGCGTCGGATTGGAGGACGCGCGATGACAACCAGTTCCCCCGTGGCGCTGACAGGACCATTGGCGCCGGCGGCGGACGGATTCCACCAGGAACTCGAGCGGCTCGGCCATGGGCCGCGATCCCATCGGCGGCAGGAATGCCTGCTGGCCGACCTCAGCCTGTGGATGGACGAGCGGGGGGGCCAACCAAGAGCGCTGACATCGCGTGCCATCGCCGCGTACTTGGAGGAGCGGCGCCGGTCTGGCCTCCGGCTGGTTACCCAGGTTGGCGCCCGCCCGCTGCTGCAGTACCTCCGGCTCGGTGGGGTGATTCCCGATGCGTATCGCGACGCGCCGGCCGGACCGCTGGGGGCGCTGCTGGAGCGCTACCACCCCTCCGCAGCACCCGAGCAGGCCTCGGTGCCCCTCCGGGTTGGCGCCCTTCTTGCCGGAGCTCCGCTCCTGGGGATGCACGCCGGCGTAGGCGAGCAGCTGGTCGACGTCGATGGAAGGGACCAACAAGCCTTTCATGACGACGGGGCCACCCTTAATCTGATGGCGGCGACGCTTCAGCGGACCCCAGGACGAGATCGACCGCGCTGGCGAGGTCAGCGCGCAAGCGGCGGCGAGAGATCCCCCGGCGGCTGGCGAGGTGGTTGAGAAGGTCGGCTCGAACCGCCGCGAGCAGCAGGTGCGCGAGCAGCTCGCTGTCACCACCGCCCCCGGTGGCGCGCACCAGGTCGCACAGCAGCTGGTGCACCAGTTGGTACTGCGGCTGCTCGTAAAGGCTGGTGCCCCCGGAACGTTCCTCGACCGCGAGGGTCAAATGGCGGTTGTCGAGCTTGACAACGAGGATGGCGTCGAGAATGGCCGCGATGCGCTGGCGCGGGTCGGTCTCCGGGCCGAGGGGCGGCGGCCCACTTTCGATCGCGTAACGGAGAGGCTCGTACCTACGCTGCCATAGGGCCTGGAGGAGCCCGGCCCGGTTGCCGAAGGCGCGGAACAACGTACCCTTGCCCACGCCGGCGGCTGCTGCCACGTCGTCCATGGACAACCGTGCTGGCTCCGGCACCGTTGCGAACAGCTCGTCGGCGGCGGCGAGCACGGCGGCACGGTTGCGCGCGGCGTCAGATCGCTCGGCGCGCGTCACGTCGTGGGGCCTCCTTTGCCTAACGGACTGCCGGTCCGAATAGTATAGTTTGCCAACCGGGCTGTCAGTCCGGATCGCAAACAACAAAGAGGACGGCATGTCGGAGACTGCAGACCTGTTTCGAGCGGGCTTGGAACGCCTCGCCGGCCGTGACCTCGGCGGTTACCTCGACCTGTGCAGCGAAGATGTCGAGGTCGAGTTCCCCTTCGCCCCGCCCGGCCGGCCGCAGCGGGTGCGCGGACGCGAGGACCTTCGCCGCTACCTGGAACCGCTGCTCGCACGCGCCGCCTACGATGAGATCAGCGACCTGGTTGTGTACGAGACCGACGTGGCCGGGACCATCGTGGCGGAAATGACGATCGGCCTTCGAATGGGCGCTTTCAAGTGGTGAAC
>PLNE01000145.1 GCA_003141695.1 Candidatus Dormiibacterota bacterium | reverse complement strand
GAGACGGAGAGGAAGGCGCAGTCCGCCTCGCCCGCCACCGCACGGGCCAGCAGGGTCTTGCCGGTGCCCGGCGGCCCGACCAGGAGCACTCCCTTGGGCACCCGGGCTCCCAGGTCGCGGTACCGGTCGGGGTCCCGGAGGAAGGCGACCAGCTCTCCCATCTCGAGCTTGGCGTCGTCGCACCCCGCGACGTCGGCGAAGGTGCTGAGCGGCTGGTCACCGGCGACCGCCCTGGTCCGGGAGCGCAGCAGCCCCACCGGCCCGCCTGCGCCCTGGCGCCAGTAGAGGATGACGATGACCATCACGATGATGAGCGTCGGCACCAGCACCAGGAGCAGCGTGGCGAGCGGCACGCCGCCCTCGGGTGTGAAGTTCGTGTAGTGGTTGCTGGCGAAGATGTTCTCGACCGCGCCCTGATCCGCGTTCGGTGTCAGGTGCTCGCCGCCCACGGCGTCCCACCAGGTCACTGAGTCGGGAGAGACGATCGCCGGGTGGGCGGTGTCGAACGAGATCTGGTCCTGGGGCGCGCCGGTCCCGCTCTCGGCGTTGAGCACCGCCTGGGTCAGCGTCCCCAGGCTGGCCTGGGGCGGGGACGGCGGCTGGTCCCGGACCTGCACGTAGATCAGGACCACCACCGCGAGAAAGGCCGCCCAGAGACCGAGCAGGGCCACCTGCTTGCGGGTGGACATCAGGACCGGTACGCCTGCGCAGTCCCGCTGGACATCGTCCCGAGCGCTCCCACTTCCCTCGCTTCTACCGCGCCACCGCAGGGGCGAAAAGACGATGAGCGGGGACCGCGGTCACCGCTCCCGAGCGGAGGAGCCCCTGGTACGGTCAGTCGAGTATAGGTGGGCGTCCATCAACGCGCCAGTCGCCGCGAATTGCATGCGATGTGGCGCCGCCGCTGTCGCCCCGCTGTGGGAACTCGGCGGGCCCGATGTCACATTGCCGGTGCAATGTCGCGCACCAGCAGGGCGTCCATCCCCGGCGTCCACACCGTCCTGCGGTCCGGCGTGATCGCCAGCGCCTCGTATCCATCCATCCCCGCCACCCAGTGCAATCCCTGCTC
The DNA here is from genome assembly GCA_003141695.1 of Candidatus Dormiibacterota bacterium. GTDB lineage: Bacteria > Chloroflexota > Dormibacteria > Aeolococcales > Aeolococcaceae > Changshengia. The sequence continues at coordinate 1,818 of PLNE01000145.1, read as the reverse complement.
ACCCATCACGAACGCGGCGGTGGCGAAGGCGTCGGCGTAGGTGAGGCTGGGGCCGACCACGGTCATGCTCAGCAGCCCCTCCGGGGCCCGTCCGGTGTGGGGGTCGAGGATGTGCTCGCCGCGCTCGTACGCCCCGCTGGTGGCGATGGCGAGGTCCCCGGTCTCGAGCACCGCTGCGACCCGGCCGGCGATCTCAGGGTGGCGTATGCCCACCCTCCACTGCTGGCCGGGAGCGGACTCCCCGCGAGTCACGATATCCCCCCCCGCCCCGATGAAGAAGCTGCGGGCACCAGCCGCCCGCAGCATCTCCGCGGCGCGCTGCACTGACCAGCCCTTGACCAGGCCCGAGGGATCGAGCCGGCCCCCGCAGTGGATGTCGAAGCAGCCCCCGCTCCCGCGCTCGACCTCGGCGCAGAGGCCCAGCACCTCGCGGACCTCTGGAGAGCACTCGCTCTCCTGGAGCTCACCGCGCCCCAGGCGGCTGATCTCGCTGCCGTCGCGGTAGGTGCTGAAGGTGGCGTCCACGAGGTGGAGCCATTCGACCGCCGTCTCGATGGCCGTGTCGACGGTCGGGTCGGGCAGCCCGGGGTCGCGGACATCGACGGTGACCACGGTCCCCATGACCGGTTCCACCCGCACCCTACGCTGCACCGCGGGGCCTCCGTCAGCCGCGCGCGGCGTCCAGCGCCGACTGCACTGACTGGGCGTAGCCCTGACTGGTGAAGGTGGCGCCGCCGATGATGTTGATCTGGGCGCTCTGGGCCTGAAGCACCTCCTCGCGGAGAAGCGGGATCGCCTGCGAGTTGATGAACACCGACTGCTGATGGCCGTTGGGGTACTGGATGGTCTTGATGTCGGTGATCTTGCCTCCGGAGATCACCACCTGCACCTGCACGTTCCCGTACGGGTTCGCGGAGGTCTGCCCCGTGAAGGATCCCGACTTGAGCCCGCTTGTGGTCGGCTTCGGCGTCGGTGTTGCGGTTGCGGTCGGTGCCGGCGAGGCGCCGCCCGATGGCGGTGCCCCGGAGGGGGTGGCGGTGGGAGAGGGCGTGGAGCTCGACGACGAGATCGAGGAGGGGGTCAGGGTGGCGATCGGCGCCGCGGGCGGGGTTCGGGAGCTGAAGAGCAGGACGACCCCGATGGCGGTGGCGGCGAGGGTGACAGCGGCGCGGATGGGCATTGCAGGGGGCACTCAGGTGAGGAAAGCGAAGCGTTCGCAGTGGACTTGAGCCGCGGGGACGCGGAGTGCGCGCAGGCTGGTGATGACGGCGTCGACCATCTCCCGTGGCCCGCAGACGAAGACGTCGCGATCCCGGAGGTCGGGGACGGAAGCGGACAGGAAGCGCGGCGCGAAGGGTTGCGGGTGCACCTCCCGCCCGCGCCGCCCGACGATGTAGTGGATGACGCCCCCGCGGGCCGCGACCAGCTGGTCCAGCTCATCCTTGAACACGACGTCATTCCAGGAAGAGGCCCGGTAGAGGAGGGCGATCGAATTCTTGCGCTGCGGCATCTCCTCGATGAGGGCGCGGAGCGGGGTGATGCCGATCCCCCCGGCGATGAGCAGCGCCCGTGGCCGCCTGCGCCGGATGGAGGTGAAGACCCCGTGCGGGCCCTCCAGCAGCACGGGGGTACCGGGGCGCAGCCCCTTCAGCGAGCGGGTGAAGTCCCCGACCTGCTTGACGGTGATGCGGAGGTACTTGCCGTTGGGCGCGGCCGAGAGCGAGAAGGGGTGGACACGCCACCACAGTTCGCGTGTGACGAAGCGGAACTTGAAGAACTGGCCGGCGCGCATCGGCAGCTCGTGGAGGTCGCGGCCGG
>PLNE01000154.1 GCA_003141695.1 Candidatus Dormiibacterota bacterium | reverse complement strand
CCCACCCTACTGAAAGATCGAGGATAGAGCGCCGAGGCCAGTGCGCTCTGGGGCAGGTACCCGCCACGCCGGGACTCCCAGACGAGGGGATTGGGCTCGGGGGCGACGGAAAGGCGGGGTCCCAGGCGCTTGATCCGGTAGTCCCACAGAGCTTGGTAGAGATAGGCGGGCACCTCGAGGCGCCGGCGCGAGGCCCGGGACTTCGTGTCCCCCTCTTCGGTGACGTCGTGGCTCCCCAGCCTCACGCGAGTGGTGCGCTCGATCGTGAGCGCGCGGCCCAGGCGCCCGTGCATGTCCTCGAAGCGCAGCGCCCTCAGTTCGCCGGCGCGGATGCCCAGCTCGGCCAGGCAGGCGATGGCGAGCAGGCGGGGATCGTCGGCATCCAGACATGCCCGGATCAGGCGGTGGCGCTCGTCAGGCTCAAGAATCTGGGGCTTCCGCTTGGGGCCCTGCTTGGGCGCCGGTGCGTCCCGCACCGGGTTGGTGACGGTGAGCTCCTCCCCCACCGCGTCCCGGAAGGCGACCCGGAGCAGAGCGTGCAGGTGGTGGAGGGTGAGGTCGCTCCATCCCCGCTCGGGGCTCTTCTGGTTGCGACCCGGTTCGGCCTGGCGGCGGAGCAGGGCCGTGACATCGGAGGGGCGGATGCCGGCGAGCCGCTTACCCGTCCAGGCGCCCTCCTCGAGGATGGGGTGGAGCAGCCCCACCGCCCGCCGCCGGGTGGAGGGGCGCCACGACGACGGATGCCAACGGGTCTCGTCCGCCACCCACTCGCGCAGCCAGCCCTCGGCGGTCCAGCTCGTGGCCCGGGACTGCAGTCGAGGCCGGCCCGCCCGTTGGTCCCGCTCGGCCCGGGCCAGCCGCCAAGCCGCCGTCTCGGTGCTGGCGTAGAGGGTGACCGAGTGCGACGCACCCTCGGTTCCCCAGCGGTACTCCCACTTCCCCGCTCCGTGTGGCCGGAGGCTGCCGGCCCCCCGCCCCTGGCGGGTGGACGAGCGGTCATTCGAACCGCTCGGACCTTTCCCCATGCCGGTGGTCATCCCACTCCCATCCCATTGAGACCGGGCGAGAATTAGGCTACATTACAGCGCTTTCGATCTCAGGAGTGCTGGGATTCCGAGTTCACCCCTCTGATTGCTGCGAGCTTGAAAACCGCAAGGGCCGCCAAGCCCTCGGGGGTTCGAATCCCTCTCCCTCCGCCAAGGCTCATTGATGCATAAGGGTTTTTCACGAGGGGCCCACGGCGAGGCGCCGCTCCGTTTGCTCCAATTCTGACGCCGTGGCGAGGGCTCGATCAGCGCCGCGGTGGTCGGGTCGGAGTCCGTCGAACCGACCGCCCAGTAGTCAGCGGAGGTGAGGCAGGTGACGCTCTGCAGCTGGCCGGGAGCGATGTCCATGGTGCGATGGGGCCTCCCTACAGGCGCCAGCCGGCCTCAGACGCCCGCCCTGGCCAGTTCGCCGCTTCAGCGCGCCTAGACGACCAAACGCACCGGACGCGTGCCGCCGTAAGGCTTCAGGACGCCCGGGTGGACGCATAGGGGTGGCGGCTACCACTTGCCCCAAAGCGCGCGCCAAACCCCTGCCCTCGCCGCGGTCCGCCCGATTGCGATGTTTCTGGCGCGCCGGGCGATGTAGTACGGATTCCGGGTCCGAACGCTTCGGCGAACGGCCCTCGCGGACGCCGAGAGCCGAGCAGCCCGGTAGAGCGCGGAGGTGAGGGTGGCCATCAGGCCGGCTCCCGGTGCTCGACGACGAACTCCGCGTGGAGAGCGTCCATCAGCGCTTGCGCCGCCCGGTTGATCTCCGGGTGCCTCCCTTCGCCGAAGGCGGGGTCCGCGTGCGCCTCCAGCTCGTCCATGAAGACCTCGAACCGGAGTTCCATGGCCGCCTGCGTGTCGCTCTCCAGGATCAACCGGCGCGCGCGCTCAATCTCTGGCTCTGCGTTGATCGTGTCCATCCCCTAGCCTCCTCTGTAACCTGATGCCCTGACCTTGCGCTCTCAGCGCTCGTCATGGGGTCGCTGTAAGGCCCCAGGAACGCCCGAAGCGGAAGGCGCACGGGTGATCCGTGCCTCCCCGATGGGTACGGGGCGGGCTGCCTGCGCCTGCGGCTTAGGCGTCATCACCCAAACGATCACGAAGGCCGGAACCCGAATAGGCCTCCGGATCATCGGCTCGGTCGGCCGGGAGATGGCCATCCAGATGCCTGCGGCTTCTATCAGGTTGTGGGGCTAAATTCCCAAACACGTCCCACACGTCTCCCCGACCCTTCCGAGTTTCGTTCCCTATTCGAGTTAACGCTTGACGAGGATCACGGCGAAGCCGTCGTTGTAGACCTGCTTCCAATGGGGGTCGACGGCGAGCGCCATGCTGAGCCCGAGTCGGTCCGCTCGACGATGTAGTTGACGCCGTGCTCGTTGAGGATGCTCTGCGAGTCGGGCTCGGCGTTCTCGACGTCGCTGACCTTTCGGAGCAGCGGGTTGCCGACCTCGGTGGCCTCGCCGTAATCGACCGTCCGTTAACGTGCGCGAAAGGTTGACGGCGGACGATACGTTGGGCCGTCCTCGGATGCGGGACGGAGCAGGGTGGCCGCGGCGGCCGCCAGGACGGAGGACGGCAGTGGCGGCGGCGGCGGGGGGACGATTCACGGCGGCGCGCCGCCTGCCCTCCTACCGGCTCCGTCGCCGTGTCTGGCTGATCGGACCCTTCGCCCTGTACGGCCTGCTCCGCATCCCCTCCTTCCTCGAGCCGCACTGGTACACCGACGAAGCCGGCTACGTCACCACCGCCCGGGCCCTCCTCCAGGGCAAGGTTCTCTATGCGCAGATCTGGACCAACAAGCCGCCCCTTCAGATCTGGACCGTCGCCGCCGTGATCCAGTTTCTGGGGACGAGCGAGGCGGCCCTCCACGTCCTCACCTTCCTGAGCGGGCTGCTCACCCTGCTCGCCATCGCCTACACGGCGGATCGCCTCCTCGGCCGCCGCCGCGCCGTGGTGGCCCTGGTCCTAGCCGCGGTCATGCTGGGCACCCCCCTCCTCGACGCCGAGCTGATACTCCCCGAGAGCCTGCTCATCGCCCCCATGGCATGGGCCGGGGCGCTGGTGCTCACCCGGGTCGCCGCGCCCGAAACCCGCCGGTGGCCGCTCTGGCCGGTGGCTGTGGGCGCGCTGGCGGCGATCGGGATCGCCTACCAGCAGACGGCACTCGCGGACACCTGTGTCTTTGGCCTGATCCTGGCAACTGCGGGGCGGGCCAGCTGGCGCCGAGCGGCGGTGTACTCCGCCACCGTCGCAAGCCTGACCGCCGCATGGCTGATCCCTGCCATCGTGACCGCGGGCGGTAGGGTCGCCTACGCCCTGGTGGGCTTCTGGGTCCAGTTCACCGAGGCTCAGGTGCAGGGTGCCGGTCAGGGCGGGCTGCAAGTCCCGATCCCGATCCGCGCCCTCTTTGCGCTCGTCGTGCTCGCCATGGTCGTGTCCGGCGCCTGGCTGCGCCGCCGGGACCGGGATATCTCCTGGGCACTCTGGGTCTGGGCCGCGGTGGCCCTCCTCGTCCCGACGGTGGCCGGGCAGCCGTACCCCCATTACCTGCTGCCCTCGCTCGCGCCTACCGTCCTGGCGTTGAGCAGCCTGGGGCGCCGCCTGCCCGCGGTCGCACCGAGCCGGCGACGCCTCGTACGCGCCGGGCTCATCGCCGCCACCGGCCTCGCCTTCGTGGGTGCGGCGCCGACCGGGCTGGACTGGTCTCCCTTCTTCGCCACCAGCAACCACAGCCTCGCCGCCTACTACGGCGGCGCCTTCGCGACGCTGACCCGCGGCCAGTCGCTCATCAACTACCAGGATCAGTTCGACTACCGGGTGCCCGAGGACAGCGCGCTGGCGGCGTGGATCAAAGCCCACGGGCTGGAGGGCAGCACCGCGGTGGTCTGGTCGGCGGACGCCTGGCTCTATGACCTGGACGATCTCCAGCTGCTCCTGCCAACCCCACCCATCTACAACGACGAGCAGCTTGTCGGCGATGACGGGTCACTGGTCGCGAAAGTGGCCGACCTCGATCCGGCGATCGTGATCACCGAGGGCTCGGCCAAACACGCGTACCCGGAGATCAACGCGGTTCTGAACGACGGCTACACGGATGTCGACGGGTCGGGCTCGGAGATCGTCTGGCTGCGCAACGACCTGGTCGCCTCGGTGATGGACCCCACCGGACTCGGCTGACAGCCGGCGCGAGGCTCGCAACCCGAGCATCGCCGGAAGCGCCGCTCACCCGGCACCTCGACCCGGACCGGTCCTGCCCACCCCGCATGCCATCACCGCCGTCACGAGCGGGGCGGTAGCGGCAGAGGGTCTCGTCGGAGCTCACGCGGACGGCCCGAGTTCTCTCGGCGGGCCCGCGGGTTCGCCGTCTACGCCGGTCTCCGTTCCCTGGGCCGCGCCGGGGTGGCCCGGATGATCGAGGCCGTGCAGTGCCCACGCGTCCCGCATGGCGGCGCGGCTGGCCGAGGGTCCCGAGATCGAGATCCTCAACGACGTCCATCTGAACCAAGTGCTGTTCCGAGTGCGAGGGGCTGACGGGGATGGGCGCACCCGAACGCTGGCGCGGCGGGTGCGCGACGGAAGAGTCTGCTGGCTCTCCGGCACCAGCTGGGAAGATCGCCCCGCGGTTCGGGTTTCGGTGACCAGCTGGCGCACCACCGCCGCCGACGCCGATCGCTCGGCAGCCTCCATCCTGGCGGCCGTCCAGTCGCAGCCGCCGCGGGAGAAGGCCTCAGCGCCCGCCGGCATGTCCAGGCACGCGCGGTTCCGGGGCCGACGGACGCGGCTGAATGGGCGTGAGAGCTGCGCGTGGCCGAGTATCCGGAATCACACTTGAGACACGGGCGCTAGCCCGTGGGGACGCGGCCCCGGATCGCCCAGGCGCGCGCGGTCAGAGAGATCGAGCCATCGGGTGCCATCGGGAGGCTACCTCTTATGCACTCTCTCAGAGCAGACCGCCGCTCTTCACTGAGCGACATCGCGTAGCTTGGCGCTGGTCCCTCCCCCGAGAGAAACGGCTGCCAGTAGTCGTCAAAGTCCTGGAAGACGGTGGGCACGTCGATGGAGCGGCTGATGACGTCGATGAACCCTGCGTCCAGCCAAACGCTCTCCAAGCGATCCGGCCGGCACATCGAGAAGCGGACGCCCTCGTCCCAGTCAGTGGCAGCTGAGTCAAGTAACACGGCCGCGTCCCAGAAGAAGCGCAGCATTTGCATGTCGCGGCTGTAGTCCCAAACATAGGCCGCGACCGTCCCGTTGGGACTGATCTCACGCATGGCCTGCAGCACCGCCAAATCAGGAAAGAAGTTGAGCGCCAGGCCGGAGACCACCGCGTCAAAGGGCCCCTCCGGCAGCTGCGCCGCGTCGGCGACTTGGAACCGGACCCGGTCTTTCTGGATTCGCGAAACTGCGTAAGCGATGTAGGCGTCCGACGGATCGATTCCGATCACTTCGCGGGGGTCGCAGCGCTCGAGGATCGCGGCCGTCAACGCCCCTGTCCCACATCCGACGTCAAGCCAGCGCCGCCCCGCGGGCAGCCCCAGCCAGTCGAGAAACGCGTTCGCCACGAGCCGGCTCCAACGACCGACGTACGGCTCGTAGGCGGCCCCGCTTCGCCAGACCCCCGCCCCCGGCTTCACTGGTGATCCACCTCGGCCAGCGTCAGCGCCGTGGGAAGCCACTCGGTCCATCCTGGTGATGGTAGGACTACCGGACCGACCCCACCGCTATGGATCGCCGCACAGGAATCAAGTGTGAGTGAGGGCACTCTCGCCTGAGCCGCGATCTGTACCCGATCACGAAAGGTGAGCCTCTATCCGGCCCAGGCTCCGCGAGCTCTTGGTCCATTCGCACGAGTTTGCTCAAATGGCGGTGGCAGTGCGATCAGGCCGATTCGTTGGTCCCGGAATATAGATGAGGCTTGCGCTGCTTCACGGAATGACCGCGATCGCCTCGATGGACAAGAGCAGCCCTCGAGGAAGCGTGACGACCGGCGCGGACCGCGCCGGCGGGTTCGTTGGGAAATACTCAGCGTAGAGGCGATTCGCAACTTCACCATTCTCCAGATCAGNNTTGCGCCGAGGTCAATACCCGGTTGCCCGGCGACGAACAACAAGTTCCCGACGCGCACGGCCTGCGAGTAGTGTCCCATCGGCTGAGGCATCGACGGCCCGTGAATGACTTCATGTTCCATGGGTTCACCCCCGTTGTCTGAGCTGTAGATCGGCAGAGATTTGCACACCCACGTGCGTCAAGCTGGAGGGCTTCTGCCGCCCGTGGTCGTAGCGCCGACCGCAGTCGCGACTTGCTTCTGTCCACCCCAGTGTTGCGCTGTTCCTTTGAGGATTCTAGGCCGACCAGGTCTGCCGGCCCATCTGGGTAGGTTGAGGCACCCTCGGATGGGCGACGCTGATCTCGCTGGAGCAGACCTGTGGGTGCCCANNAGTTTGGGCTCGCCGCGTACCCCCACCTATACCCCCACCCCGACGACACTGGGAGGTACCAGGCGGCACGAAACTCCCACAGCCGGGTCGTGATTCGTATCAGGACGACACCCAGCGACACCAGACAACACGTCAATCGGCGCTCTTGAAAACCGCAAGGGCCGCCAAGCCCTCGGGGGTTCGAATCCCTCTCCCTCCGCCAAAGCGCATTGAGAGATAAGGGGATTCCCGCAAACCGCCCGCTCGTGGCCCCTCCGGGGACGGGCGGCAGCCTCGTTGAACGCCGCCGTCGTGCTTGCGTTTGCGCAGTGCTCTGGATGCGCGCGCGATCTGGCGGCAGCCGGCGGCCAAGGCCAGGATGGGATGGTCGCTCATGTAGTTTGCCGACCACCGGCGTCCCTCTCACGTACCCTGGGAGGCGCTCAGCCAGGCACCACCAGCTCGGTGCGCAGCTCGTGAGCACCGTCCTCGCAGGTGGCCTCGTAGTAGAGACGGTGACCCCCGAAGGGCAGCGCCACCAGGCTCACGTAGCGCAGGCCCCCGGCCCCGTGCGGCGAGACCGCGACCGGGCGGTCGCCGTGCTGGACGAGACCCACGGGTGAGGGGCCGGCGGCCAGGCCGGTGCGCTCCTCGAAGTTCTCCTCCGCGCTGGCGCGGCCATCGTAGAGGGCCATCCAGCTCCTGCCCAGGCGCCACACCGCGGTGATCCGGGTCCCCCTGCGGTCCCAGCCGTGGGGCCGGGGGCGGAGCGCCACATCCTCCCAGCGCCACGCCAGGCCGTCGTCGCTGACCGCGTGATTGGTCCACATCCTGTCGGTCGCCTCCGGGTCGTCGAGGGGGTGGATGCACGCCCACATCTGCCAGCCCGACCCCTGCCGGACGATGACTGGGTCCTTCACCGCCGTCTCTTCGTCGCCGGGGAGGACGATGCGAGGTGAGGCTCCGGACAGAGCCTCGGGCGCGGTCGCCTCGAGCACCTCCACGCGCCAGTGGTTGGTGCCGGGGGTGGCGCAGCTCAGGTAGAGACGCCAGCGTCCGTCGAGGGTGCGGACGAGGGCCGGCCGCTCCAGCGACGCCGCGCCCACCAGCTCGTTGGAGATCGCCGCCACCGGCTCGAAGTGGAGCTGGTCGTCAGAGCGGGCGACCACCACGTCGACGCCCCTCCCCTGCTCCGCCGGAAGGCGCACCCGGTAGGCGAGGTACATGGCCTGATCCACCAGGAGCGCGCTGGGCGCCCCCACCCAGTAGCCCGCGCCGGGACCCGGCGCCGGCACCACCACCTGGGACCGGTGGAAGCGGGGGATGGGCAGGGGAGCCGCGGCACCGCCCATCAGCGCTCCCCCGGGCCGGATCGCTCGGTCCGGAGAGGAGGACGGCGCCGGCTAGTCGCAGCGGAAGAAGTCGCCGCGCCGGGATGGGCCGGGCGAGGTCGGGAGGTCGGTCGGGATGAGCGGTGTCCAGCCGCGGCTGCGGCGGACCGCCTCCGGGATCGCGCCCCCGCACATGCCGCCGAGACCGGGCAGCGGCCGAGCCCCCTCCTCCTCTCGGGTGAGGGGGGTGAAGCGCCGCGTGCGCTCCAGCCGGCTGAGCCAGTCCCCTGCCATGGTCTCACCGTGTTCCGCGAGGTGGCCGTCTCCACCCCTGCCTCCCCATCGTATCTCTGCCCAAGGCTTCTCAACCCCAGTGGACGGCACACAAAACGACTGATGGCCCGGGACCCTCTCGGGTCCCGGGCCATCGCGTCTACGTCTGTCAGTGGCCCAGCGCGGCTGTGGCCTGTGTTTGCATGGTCGCCTCGATGGAGGCGACGTTGGTGGAGCTGGGGTTGCCCACGAAGTTCTTCATATCACTCCACATGTCGCTCTCCCAGCTGCCCTGGAGGTCATCGAG
>PLNE01000193.1 GCA_003141695.1 Candidatus Dormiibacterota bacterium | reverse complement strand
CGCAAGACCACCCCGGGGCTGCGCTCGCTGGAGAAGTACGCCACCCGCATCGGCGGCGCCGACAACCACCGCTTCGGTCTCTACGACGCGATCCTCATCAAGGACACCCATCTCGCCCTGGTGGGCGGGGTCACCCCGGCGCTCCGCGCCGTGCGCAAGGCGTACCCCGAGGACGACGTGATCGTCGAGGTGAGCTGCTTCCAGGAGCTCCAGCAGGCGCTCACCGACAAGGCGCCCCGCATCCTCCTCGACAACTTCTCGCCGGGCCAGGTGCGCGAGGCGATGGGCCTGATCCGGGGCCGCGCCGTCGTCGAGGTGAGTGGCGGCGTGCTGCCGAGCAATGCTCGGGCGTATGCGCTCGCCGGGGTGGACTTCATCTCGGTGGGGGCATTGACCCACAGCGCGATCGCCCTGGACCTCTCGTTGAAGGTGACGCGGTACTGACGTTTCCGGGCGAGCGCGGAGCCTCGCGGGTGGTGCTTCGCTTCGGCCCGGCCGTCCGAGCGCCCTGACTGGCGCTCGGCGTCCTCTGCTCGGCGGCATTGCAACTGCCGCCTGCGCAGAGCCTTCGCTGCGCACGCACCCCGCGTCTCCTCACGGGGTCCGTTGGACGGCAATGCGGGTGCCGCCGGGACAAAGCACGCGCCCACGAATCTGGTCGAGGTGAGCCCGGGCGCGCCCCCGCATCCGCTACGACTCCGCGTCGACAACGACGACGGGGGCGCGGTCGAGCAGGCGGTCGAGCATAGCGGCGGCGACCACGGAATCGGCCACGCCGATAGACTTCGATTCATGATCGAGATCAGGACTGTCCATCCTGAGGAATACGAAGAGGCTGGGCGCGTCACCGCATCGGCCTGGGAACCCTGGGATGACCCCTCGTATGTACGTTTCTTCGCATACCTTCGCGACGTCGCGTCACGAGTCAAGGTCGCCCCCGTTTTCGTGGCGGTTGATAACGGCGCGATCCTGGGCTCGGTGACTCTGGAAATGCATGAGCGTCTTCCCGAATTCGGTCAGGAACACGGGCCGCTGCCTCTGGGTGAGGCCCATGTGCGCAGCCTTGGCGTTGCGCCTTCGGCAAGACGGAGCGGGGTGGGCCGCAAGTTGATGTTGCATTGCATCGACTTCGCCAGGAGCAACGGGAAAACCGTCATGACGCTCAACACCGGCGACGAGAACATCCCCGCCCAGAGGCTGTACGAATCCATGGGTTTCAGGCGCGGCCCAGACCTCGTGGTCCAAGCAGACTTCAGCCCGAGGTCATATCAGCTCAACCTCTGACCGCGCGCTGACCAAACATCTGCGAACGCTGCGTTCCAAGGACCAACCCCCGCGGACCAGCCCGGCAGATGCACCCTGGCAGCCCTGCGCATGTCAGGCTGTGGTCACCAGCCGGAGCCCGGCACCCAGCACTGGTGGATACACGGCGTGCCGGCGGGCGCAGCGGGCGAGGTCGCGGTGGTCCCGGAAGCTGCCGCCCCGGGTCACGTGGGGGTCTGACGCCCACGACTCGACCAGTGGGACCGCCGGTGGGGCTCCGGGGTACGGCGTGTAGACACTGGAGGTCCATTCATCGACGTTGCCGGCCATGTCGAGGACCCCGAACGGGCTGGCACCCTCGGGCAGCAAGCCCACCGCGAGGGTGGCGCCGACCCCGAGCTCAGCGAGGTTGGCGCGTCGCGGGTCGAACTCGTCTCCCCACGGGTACTCACGCATGTCATCGCCGCGCGCGGCGCGCTCCCACTCGGCCTCGGTGGGAAGCCGGATTGGCTGTCCAGCCGTGTCCGACGCCCACGCGCAGAAGTCCATGGCCTCCTGCCACGTACGGTCGTCCACCGGGTGGTCGGTCGGGGTGCGCGGTGTGAACGGGCTGCCTGTCTGCTGGGCGAAGTGGTGCCAGATGGAGTTGGTCACCGGGGTCAAAGTGATGCGGAAGGCGTCCACCGCAGTCACCTGCCTGGGGGCCTCCTTGGCGAAGAAGTGGATTGGCAGGTCGAGGTCGCGATATCGCGCGACCACGGAGTCGATCTCCTCCGCCGGGGTGCCGCGCACCACGGTCCCGCTGGGGATGTCGACCCACGGGAGGTGGAGGCGGGGGGAAGCCGTCAATCGAGTGCCCCCTGAGGTCCAATGGCTGTGTCCATCGCATCCATCATGTCGCGATGCGGAGCGTCAGCCCTCCAGGACGGCGATCAGCTCCTCCTGGATGAGGCCGAGGGCAAGCAGCACCCGGAACTCCGGGGAGCGACGCAGGGCGTCGTCCGCCTGCTGCTCCCAGCCGTCCTCCTCGACCCCCATCAGGCCGCCGGCGGTGACCCGCAGCAGGTTGAGGCCGCGTGCCCAGGCGAGAGCCTGCTCCTCGGTGAGCACGGTCACGTCCTCCCCCGAGCCGATGCAGTCTCGGATGACGTCGAGGTCGGCCTCCCGGCTCCGCTCGATCTCGGGGCGCACCCAGCGGTCGTACTCGGCCTGGAACTCGGGATCGTCGTAGGCGACGGGGACGGTCCGGCGGACCTGGCCGAGGCTCGGGGCGAGCTGCTCCACGATCATCAGGAGGGCAGCCCTCTCATCGGTGTCGAGATGGAGCTGGATCCGCCCGCGCCGCTTGCGGACCTCGGCCACCGGCGTCCTACCCGCGACCCATGGTCGCCTGGAGACCAAAGCCGTGGAGGCGGGACACCGAGACCTCGGCCTGCTCCCGGGGCTGGGTGGCGACCACCGCCTTGCCCTCGTGGTGCACCTGCAGCATCAATCTGGTCGCCGTGTCGAAGTCGTAACCGAAGAGACGCCGGAAGACCAGGACCACGTACGACATCAGCGTGATCGGGTCATTCCAGACCAGCACGTCCCAGCCCGGCTCGCGGAGAGTGTGCTCGCTGCCCGCCGGGGTCTCGATGGGCGTCTCTGCAGGGGCGGGAGGCTGCGNNAGGCCGAGGGTCGGAGCCCTAGCTGGCCGATCCCACGTCGGAGAGCTTGAAGATGTCCTTCCACACCGCGAAGGCGGTCTCAGCCTGGCGGGCGGCGGTCGGCCCCTCGAGGACTGCCTGGAGCGGCAGCTCGCAATTGTGGCAGATGATCCAGATCGGCCCCGCCTCGCTGATGCGGCGCTCGAGCCGGTGCTTGTGCCCACACTCTTCGCACGTGATCGTGACCCTCATGGCGTCACCGAGGGTCGCATGGCGGTGCGACGCCATCCCCGAGGGTCCTGTATTGCCCCGGTCACGGGGTGCAACGATCTCCTGACAGTGGCCGCCGGCGGGTGGATGACCCCCCGAGCGGCATCACGTCGCACCCCGCAATCGCTGGGGCGGGTAGTGCGCTTTCACCGGTCCGGCAGATACCCCGGCGCCGTCCGGATGGCTGCGCTCCCAGCGCGTGGGTGGGCCCCGGAGCCTTACCGGTCCTGTTCGCGGTACCCTGATAGACTGCCCGTGTCGCACGGTAACGGTGCAAACGCGCCCGTTCTTCGCCTTCAAGCGACACCATTCCGGGCCCCAGGGCCCAAATCCCTCGGCAGCACGCTCCCCCCGAGGTGCACGGCGAGAGAGACAGAAGGAGACAGTTGGCCCCCAGCGTCGAAACACCGGAGCGCGAGCCGCTCACCATGGAGGAACTTCTCCGCGAGGAGGAGGGCAACGTCAAGTCCCTTGCCTACGGCGACATCGTCGAAGGCGTGGTGGTGCGGGTCGATCCCGATGAGGTGCTGGTCGACATCGGGGCCAAGTCGGAGGGGGTGATCTCCAACCGGGAGCTCTCCGGCCGCAACGAGGCCGCGGTGACCCTGGTATCCGGTGAGCGGGTCAAGGTTTACGTCCTCCAGCCCGAGGACGAGGAGGGGCGGGTCATCCTCTCGCTCCGCAAGGCCCGCGCCGAGTCGATCTGGCAGGCGGTCGCCGAGAAGGAGTCGGAGGGCGAGATCCTCGACGCCGAGGTCCGCGAGCAGAACAAGGGCGGCCTGATCGTCAACATCATGGGGCTGCGCGGCTTCCTGCCCTCCAGCCAGGTGGCGCGCCAGTTCTCCGGCAACCTGATGGAGCTGGTGGGGACCAAGATCCCCGTCAAGATCCTCGAGGTCAACCGCAAGCGCAACCGGCTCATCGTCTCCCAGCGCGCCGCGCAGGACGAGGACAGGGCGCGCCAGCGCGAGGAGCTCTTCGAGAAGCTCAAGGTCGGCGACATGATCACCGGCAAGGTGAGCGGCCTGACCAGCTACGGTGCCTTCGTCAACCTCGGCGGTGCCGACGGTCTGATCCATATCAGCGAGCTGTCCTGGGACCGCATCAACAACGTGTCGGACATGCTGAGCGTCGGGGACGAGGTCCGGGTCAAGGTCATCAAGCTCGACCCCGAGCTCTCCCGCATCAGCCTCTCGCTGCGCCAGCTGAGCGATGACCCGTGGGACACGATCGAGGACCGCTTCCCGCCCGGCAAGGTCGTTGACGGTGAGGTCACCAAGACCAAGAAGTACGGCGCCTTCCTCCAGATCGCCGACGGGGTCGAGGGGCTGCTGCACATCAGCGAGCTCTCCTGGGACCACGTCGAGCGCACCGAGGACATCCTCAAGATCGGGGAGGAGGTCAAGGTCATGGTGCTGAGCGCTGACCGCGCCCGGCGCCGGATCAGCCTCTCGCTCCGCCAGCTCCACGGCGGCGGGCCGGAGGGGCCAGCCGAGTACGTGCCGCCGACGTACGACCTCGGAGAGGACTCGGAGTCGTCCGACGATGAGGCGGAGGCCGAGGCCGAGCCCGGGGCCGCGGTCGCGGAGGTTGCGGTCGTGACGGAGTCGCCGGCCGAGCTCGACGAGAGCCTCCTGGCCGCGGCGCTGCCGGAGGCCGAGGCCGAGGTGGTCCTTGCGGAGGCTTCGGGGGAGACCGAGGCAGAGGCGGAGCCGCCGAAGTCCGCCGGAGAGACCGTCGCCGAAGCCGATTCGGTGATGGCCGAGGCGGAGGCGGTGTTGGAGGAGGCTCTCGCCGAGGCCGAGGAGGCCTTCGACGAGCCCGCACCCGAGGCCTCTGAGGCGGAGGCGTCCGCGTCCGAGCCCGAGCCGGCCGCGTCAGACCCTGCAGCAGAGACCGCCACCCAGCCCGAGCCGACCGCGTCAGACCCGGCAGCAGAGACGGCCGCCGAGGCCGAGCCGGAGGCGTAGCACCCGGCCGGCCGGCCGGCATCCCCGCGCCCGGGCGTCGGCTGTGGAGAAGTCCGCCATCCCCTGCTGCTCGCGTGGCTGGGGATGACGGCCTCGGCACGCCGCTCCCTCAAATGCGCGTGGGAGAGAGTGGCCGACCCCTTCGATGGGCATAATGGGGAGCGTTGGAGCATGTCCCGAGCTGGCCCCTTCCTCCCAGGTGGGGGGGCCGGGCGGGGCGCGGAGGCTGTCTTGTATCCCTTTGAGCGGTTCACCGAGAGAGCGAAGAAGGTCCTCACCCTCGCCCAGGAGGAGGCCGAGCGCTCGCACCATTCGTACAT
>PLNE01000222.1 GCA_003141695.1 Candidatus Dormiibacterota bacterium | reverse complement strand
ACCAGCGACATCAGGTGGACAAAGAGCCAGGCCATCCAGCCGATCAGCCCGGAGAGGCGCAGCGGGCCGATCTGGGCGACCGCGACGTTGCGCCCCACCGTGGCCATGCTGCCCCGATCCCGATAGTGGAAGGGCGGCGGGTCCGCCTCCCCTCTCGTGCGGGCGGCGATCACACGCGCCACCTGCTCCCCCTGCTGCATGGCGACCGGAGCCACCATGGGCAACGGCCCTCCGCCGGGGCCCGGGCAGGCGGCGACATCGCCGATGGCGTAGACGGCGGGATGCTCGCACACCTCCAGGGAGCCAGGGTTCACCCGGATCCGATCCTGAGCCGCGCGTTCGACGCCCGTCATCCCCCCCGGCGCCTCCGCGCTGACGCCGGCGGTCCAGATCATGGTCGCAGCGGCCAGCCGGTCGCCCGAGGCGAAGACCACCTCACCCTCGACCACCTCGGCCACCATGTGGTCAAAGAGGATGCGCACTCCCTTGCGCCGCAGCGCGGCCTCGGCCCGCCGTCCGAGTCCCGCCGCAAAGGCGCCCAGCACGGTCCGGACCGCCTCCACCAGGACGATGTCGACGCCCTCGACGTCGATGTCCGGGAAGTCGTGCTTGAGCACGTGGTGGACCAGCTCCGAGAGGGCTCCCGCGTACTCGACGCCGGTCGGTCCGGCGCCGACGATGACGAAGGTGAGCAGGGCTCTCCGCAGGGCCGGCGCGCCCGTGCGTGACGCCTGCTCGAACACCTCGAGCACCCGCGTCCGGAGCGCCAGCGCCTCGCCCAGGTCCTTGAGCCCGTAGGCGCGGCCGGCCAGGGCTTTGTTGCCGAAGTAGCTGGTGGCACTTCCGGTGGCGAGCACCAGGTGGTCGTAGCCCAGGTCGCCGGTCGTGGTGTGGACGACCCGCTGCTCGAAGTCCAGAGCGGTGACCTCGGCGAGCCGGAAACCGCAGTTCGGCACGTGGCGGAGCAGCGAGCGCACCGGGTAGGCGATGTCCGACGGGTCCAGGAGCGCCGAGGCCACCTGGTACAGCAGCGGCTGGAAGAGGTGGTAGTTGTGGCGATCGACCAGGGTGACGTCGACGTCGGCTCGACGCAGGCCCCTGACCGTCGCCAACCCGCCGAAACCGGCGCCCACCACCACCACGTGGGGCCGCCCGTCTCCTCGCTTGACACTCACCCTCCCACTATCGCAGCCCGGTTTGGGCTGCCGGCCGCCCCGACCGCCCGCAGCGCAGGGCGCATACGGGAGGCGGCCTCGGCTCAGGTAGGATGCCCGCCGTGCACTGGTCCGCCCGCCTCACCGCGGCCGCCTCCCGGATCTGGGCGAGCACCGGCCGGCTGACCCTGTGCGGCCTGGCGGTCGGCACCATGGGCCTCGGCGTGATGCGGAGCTTCGGAATCCTTTCCCATCTCGCCCTGCTCCTGGTGCTGGTCTCCTCGGGGCTGGCGCTGCTGGCGCTGCGCGGGGGCCGCTGGCGCCAGGGCCGGGGCTGGTGGATGGTGATCACCCTCGGCTGCGGCCTCACCAACCTGCTCTACGCCCGGCACTTCCATCACCAGGCGGATCTCCAGGTGCTCTTCGTGCTCCTGCTCACCGCCCTGACGGCCGCGGCGGCGTGGCTGCCGCGGGGGCGGCTGAGCGCGGTGCTGCTCGGGCTGGCCGGCGTCTCCTTGGTGGGACTGACCGCCGCCGGAATCGTCTGGGGGTCCGCCAACATCGACGTCTTCACGGCCCTCCAGGGCGCCGCCGAGGCGCTGATCCACGGCCACAACCCCTATGGCCCGGTGTTCCGCTACTTCGTGGAGGTCAAGCCCAACCTCTTCAAGACGGTCGCGCCCAACTTCGTCTGGGGGCACTTCCCGTACGGGCCGATCGTGACCCTGCTCGCGGTCCCGGGCCGTCTGCTCGGGGACGTGCGGGTGATGTCGATGGTCTGCGTGCTCGCCACCGTGGCCGGTCTCTGGCGTCTCGCCGAGCAGGGCGACGCGTCCTCCGACGCCCACCGGGTCGTCGCCCTGGCGCTCGCGTCACCGCTCTGGGTCGGGATGGTCCACCAGAGCTGGGTGGACGTCTACATGATGGTCGGCATCGTCTGGTGGCTGGCGCTGCGGCGCGACCACCGCGGCTGGGCGACGGTGGCCCTCACCGCCGGGGTGATGGTGAAGTTCACCTCCCTGGTGGTGCTGCTGCCCGCCTTCCTGTGGTCGAGGCGGGGCCGTCGCGAGATCGTGCTGGCGGCGCTCTGCTCGCTGGTGGTGATGATTCCCTTCGCCCTCATCACCGGGGTGGGGACCTTCGTCTACAGCCTCGTCGGCTACCAGCTCAACCTGCCCTTCCGGACCGACTCCCTGAGCCTCGCCGCGCTCCTCTATCAACTGACCCGCATCAAGCTGCCGACGGTGCTCCCCTTCCTTCCCCTGGCGGTGGGAGCGGCCTGGATCACCTGGCGCGGGCGTCCGCGCTGCGAGGGTGACCTGGCTCTGCAGGCTGCGCTGCTGAACGTCGCCGCCTTCATCCTCGCCAAGCAGGCGTTCTTCAACTACTACTTCGTGTCGGAGGTGCTGCTGCTCGCCGCCATGGCCGGTGCCGGTCTGGCGCTGCCTGAGGACGACCTCGCCCTCCCGGACGTCGCCGGGATGCTGGGGCGCGTCGGTATCCGGATGCCCCCGCGTCGGACACCGGCAGCCGTCGACACCGCCGCCAGGCTGACGCTACCGCCGACCAGAAATGCCAGCTGGGTGCCACCAACCGAGCTCAGCCAGCCGGCAAGGAGACCGCCGATCGGGGCGGGCACCCCGGTGAAGATGTACCCGTAGAAGGCCATCGCTCGGCCGCGGAGCCGGTCGGGAGCGGCCAGCTGCACGGTGGCGTTGCTCATCGACGTGTAGGTGGTGAAGGCGACCCCGGTGACCACCAGCATCGCGCCGCAGGCGATCACCCAGTGGAGCGGTGCCAGGACCACCAGCAACGCGGAGAAGGCAGCGCCTCCCCACAGCAGGATGGGCCAGCTGGGCCTGCCCACCGCGGCCGTGAAGAGGGCTCCGACCAGGGCTCCGAAGCCGAAGCAGGCGGTCAGGATGCCGAAGACGACAGGTCCCGACCGCAGGGTCACCGTCGCCATCACCGGGAGCAGGACGCTGAAGTTGATGCCGAAGGTGGAGACGACGAGCATCAGCCCGCAGGTCAGCCAGGCGGCGCGCGTGTGCACCACCCAGACCACGCCCTCGCCGAGGCTGTGCAGCACCCCCTGCTGTTCTTCGTCGCGCTCGCCCCTGTAGAGCTCGGCGGTGCGCATCAGCAGCAGGCTCCCGATGACCGCCAGGAAGCTGGCTGCGTTGACGGCGAAGCAGACGGTCACTCCCAGAGTGGCGATGAGGACCCCTGCCACAGCGGGCCCGGCGGCCCGCGCCAGGTTGAAGAGCGAGGCGTTCAGCGATACGGCGTTGGGCAGCTCCTTCCGGCCTACCATCTCGAAGACGAAGGCCTGCCGGGCCGGCATGTCTATGACCTGCACCGCCCCCCCGACGGCAGCCAGGAGAAAGACCTCCCACACCGTCGCCTGCCCGGTCAACGACAGGAGGGCCAGGGCGGCGGCGGTCAACATCAGCGTCGTTTGGGTGGCGATGATGGTGATGCGCTTGTCGAAGCGGTCCACGAGCGGTCCGCCCAGCAGCCCAAAGACGGTGTACGGCAGGAACTGGAAGGCCGCGAGCGCGCCCAGTGCGAGGGGGGAGCCGGTCGGGGAGTGGGTCAACTCGACGATCAGCCATGCCTGAGCGATATTCTGCACCCAGCTTCCGGAGATCGAGACCGCCTGCCCACCGAAGAAGATCCGGTAGTTGCGGTGGCGCTGGAGGCTGCGGAAGGTCCGAGCTGAGGCGCTCGTCACGCTCATCGGGGGACGCTGCCCTCCACGAGCGCGGTGAGCGGGTCGACGGCGGCCTCCAACGCGGCCAGCTGATCGGGGGTCAGCCGCTGCAGCTGCTCGGCGAGCCAGGCGGTGCGGCTGTTGCGCGCCGCTCGCAGGAGCCGTGTTCCCTCGGGGGTGACCCCGATGTCGACCCGCCGGCGATCGCCGGCGATGCCTCGCGCCCGTGCCACCAGCCCGGCGGTCTCCAGCCGGTCCACCGCGTTCGACATCGAGGGGGCGGAGATGCCCTCCCGGCTGGCCAGCTCGTTGACCCCCACGCCCGGCTTGCGGCTGATCAGGGAGAGGATCTCCACCTGTCCCCCGGTCAGGGCGGTCCCCTCGACCAGGCGGCGGAGGTGACGGGCCAGATGGAGCAGGAGTGGACGCAGCTCGTTGGCGAGCGCGAGATCCTCGGCAGTCGTCGCCGTGGCGGGCTGGGGGGAGAGGAGTACGGGCATCCTCGGTAATTATATAGACTAACTATTTGCCTGGCAAGCTGGCGTTGATGCACACTTGACGCCCGGCCTGCCCGCCGGGCTTCGGGTCCGCCCACTGGCGGCGTGGCGAGCCGGCAGCGGCGCGCGGGAGGCGGCGGCCGAGCAAGGAGAGACGCGTTGGTCGGGACCACCCCGGGGGCGCCGGA
>PLNE01000092.1 GCA_003141695.1 Candidatus Dormiibacterota bacterium | reverse complement strand
GCGATGATGGCACGCTGAGCAGGCAGGGGACGTGTCCGCCTCGGAGTGCCGGGCGAGCGCCGGAGGTCAGCCGAGTCCGGTGGGACCCATCACCGAGGCGACCAGCTCGTCGCGCAGCCAGACGATCTCCGAGCCCGACGCATCGACATCCTGGTAGCCGGTGGTCAGCACGGAGTTGATCTCCGGCCAGGAGGTCCGGCTCTGCGCTTCGGTGATCACGATCGAGGGCTCGAGGTCGGCGACCTCCTGGGCCACGGGCCCGTCATAGCCGAGGAGGTGCTCGTCGTTGTAGATGGGCGGCGTCGGCAGGAGCAGCTGGAGGTCGTCCAGCTCATAGAGCCAGGCGTCCGCCGACCAGACGACGGCGGAGCTTCCGTCCAGCCCGTGCGCTTTGATCCACGCCGCCACCGCGCTGTCCTCGGACACCCGGTAGTCGAACTGATCCTGGTAGGCGATGAGCGACTGGCCGCGGGTCAGGGTCGAGAGGGCACCGCCGTAGTAGGCAGCGAAGCTATGGTTCCCGACCGCGAGGGCCGGGGGCCAGTCCAGCCCGGTCGGTGCCGCGCCCACCAGGGCCAGGCCGGTGGCGGCGATGAGCCCAGCGCCGGCCAGGCGCCGCGAGCGCAGGGCGCCAGCCGGCAGGCGCAGGCCCAGGCTGCTGAGGGCCAATGCGGTCGGGGCGAGCGATGGCAGCAGGTAGTGGGGATAGGGCTGTGCAGCCACCACCGGGACGAGGAGAGCCACCGCAGCCCAGACCCAGAGTGCCCAGGAGATATCCCGGTCACGGCGGCGCAGCCAGGCGCCGGACACGACCAGCGCGAGCACGACCAGCGCAAAGACGGCGCGGATCGCAATCGGGATCTGCAGGCCTCCCTGGCCCGCGCCCTGGACCTGACCCTGGGTGAACTGGACCCAATAGCCGACCAGGGCATAGGCGACCTTGCCTGCTCCCGCGGTCACGAGAGCCGGGATCAGCCACGCCAGGGTCAGACCGGCAACGGTGGCCGCGTACATCGCGACGCGCCGCCAGCTGGCCCGNNCCCACCGCCACCGGCCAGAGTGGCCACCGGCGCGTGTCGGGGGCTGCCACCCGGGTCAGCAGCAGCGCCCCCGCCCATGCGATCGGGGCGATGAGGAAGCTCTCCGGGACGATCAGCTCAGCGTCGAGGAGGGGGGTGCCCAGCATGACCGCGGCCAGGACCAGGGCGACCACGGTGCGGCGGCGGCCGAGGAGGCGGTTCGCCGCGTAGGCGACGGCGAGCAGGGTTATCAGCCCGGTGATGAAGGTGACGACGTGGAGGGCCACCTCGCTCGTGCCCAGGAAGTGGATCACGGCGGCGACCGTCCAGATCTGGAGGGGTGGCTTGTTGGTCCAGATCTGGGAGTAGAGGACCTTGCCCTGGAGGAGTGCCCGGGCGGTCGTGACGTAGCCGGCCTCGTCGGTGTACCAGTGGGGCTCGAGGAACGACGGGATTCGAAGCAGCGCGTAGAGGGCGAGGGGCCCGATCAGCCAGAGCCGGGGGCGGAGCCGGTAGGAGGGCAGGCGGCGCGCCGCCGTGAATCGTCCCCCCGCCGCCGCCGCCACCGCCGTCCTCCGTCTCTGCGGCCGTTGCGGCCACCCTGCTCCGTCCCTGCGTTCGGGGAACCCCCAATGTATCGTGCTCCGCCAACCTTTCGTGAGCGTTAACGGACGCTCCGATGTGTCATCGTGCGACCCCGTGGCCGTCGCGCCGGAGCATTCTCCGCCCTCCGATACCCCCGGGGCCCGCGCCCACCTGCCCCGCCCCCGCCTCGGGGGGCTGATCGTGAGCGCCGCGCTGGTCGCGACGCTCGTCGTCATCAGCCGCCGGGTCGGCGACCCGGACTTCTGGTGGCACATGGAGACGGGCAGCTGGATCATCAACCACGGCGCGTTCCCGAGCCGCGAGCTCTTCACCTACACGGCCTCCACCCGCGTCTGGGCGGATCAGGAGTGGGGCAGCGAGGTGCTCGGGTACCTGATCTTCCGGGCCGGCGGCTTCCTCGCCTTCAGCCTCGCCTACGCCGCTGTCACCTGGGTGGGCTTCTGGTTCATCTGGCGGCGTATCGCGCTGGAGCGCGTGCCCGCCCTGATCGCGGGCGCCTGTATCGCAGTGGCGGCCGCAGCCGGCGTCGAGGTCTGGGGCCCCCGGTCGCAGATGATCAGCTTCGCGCTGACTTGCCTGACCCTCTACTGGGTCGAGAGCTACCTCCGGGACCGCAACCGCCACCTCTACCTCCTGCCCCTGGTGATGGTTGTCTGGGCCAATCTCCACGGCGGCTTCGTCTACGGCCTTGCCGTGGTGGGACTCGCCGCGGTCACCGAGACCGCGCTCTGGCTCACCTCACCACAGGGCGGGGCCCACCGCCGCCGATCGCTCAGGCTCTGGGGGGTGCTGGCCGCCTGCGTGGTGGCGGGCCTGCTCAACCCGATCACCTTCCATGCCTACCAGGCCGCCGTCCAGACTCAGACGAGCGCGGTCCAGCAGACCTTCATCGCCGAGTGGCACTCGCCAAGCTTCCACTCCCTCGGTGAGGTGGGCCTCGAGCTGCTGCTCCTCCTGGTGGTCTTTGCCATGGCCTTCCGGCGGCCCCGGCTATGGGACGCGCTGGTCACCGTGGTCGGCATCTACGCCGCCCTCTCGGCGGTGCGCAACGCTCCTCTCGCCGCCGCCGCGCTCACCCCGATGGTGGCCTGGTCCCTGGGCGGGGCCTGGGAGCGGGGCCGGTGGCAGGAGCCACTCGGGAGGTGGATCCAGCGCCGCGCCTCCGACCTCCTGGTCCTCGTCACGGCGGGCACCCTCCTCGTCGCGGTGGGGACGGTCGGGGTGATGACCTACACCTTGAGCAGCCAGACTGCCAGCACCGATGCCAACTTCCCGGTGGGAGCGGCCGACTGGCTGGCCGCCCATCCCGAGGTCGGGACCCGCATGTTCAACGCGTACGACTGGGGCGGCTACCTCATCTACCGTTTCTACCCTGACCGCCCCGTCTTCATCTACGGCGAGGCGACGGAGCTGGGCAACCAGCTGCTGCAGGAGGTGAGCGACGTCGAGAACGCCGAGCCCGACTGGCAGACCATCCTCACCGAGCACGGCGTCAACTACGTCGTCGAGCGCACCGACTCGGCGCTCAGCATGGCGCTCTCCGTCGACCCCCAGTGGAAGCAGGTCTACAGCGACGGCTTCGCGGTGATCTTCGTCAAGCGCTAGCCGGATCGGCCGGGGGCCGGTCCCGTGATTTCCGGCGCGCCGGTGCCGGTGCCGTCGCGGAGGCTGGCGGGACGGTGGCGGTGGCCGCCGGGGCCGCCACCGGGCCTGGCCGGGCGCCTTGCCGTATGCCATCCACGGAAAGGGACGACGAGCCCCCCTCGATCCGGGTAACCTCTGTGTCGGCCCGGCTCCGGCCGGGCGGACGCCCGGGCGGCCGGGGCGGGCGTCACTGCCGGCCCGGCCCGAGGAGCCGCATGGTGTCCACCGCCTGGCAACCGCCGCCGCCCCAGGGCGGAGACCCCACGCCGCCGGGGTACCTGTGGCCCCCGGCCGGCTCACCGCCCCCGTACCCCTACCCCCCGAATGCCGCTCAGGGGCCATGGCCGGCGCCGTATCCCCCGCCGGGGCAGTACCCCCCGCCCTATCCGTCCCCATACCCGTATCCGGTGTACGCGACCCCGGGCACCAACGGACTGGCGATCGCCGCGCTCGTGCTCGGCATCCTCTGGCTGTACTGGGTGGGGTCCATCCTGGCCGTCATCTTTGGCCACATCTCCCTCTCCCAGATCCACCACACCCGGCAGGGGGGCCGCGGCCTGGCCATCGCCGGGCTGGTCCTCGGGTATGTCGGGCTGGCCCTCTTCCTCATGCTGGTGATCTTCGGGGTGGCGGTGGCCAGGACGGCCACGATCCATTCCGGCGTCAGTCCGGCAGGTCCATAGACGGTGCGACCCCGCTACGCCTACCTCGGCCCGGAGGGCACCTTCGCCGAGACCGCGGTGCGCAGCCTCCCGGAGAGCGGAGACGTGGACCTGGTCCCGGTGGAGACGGTCGCTGACGCCTTCGCCGCCGTCCGGGACGGGTCGGTGGGAGCGGCGGTGGTGCCCTTCGAGAACTCGGTGGAGGGGTCGGTGAGCGGCACCCTCGACGAGTTCGCGAGCGGCAGCCCGCTGCACATCGCCCGCGAGATGCTGGTTCCGGTTCGCCTCTCCCTACTGGCGCGCCGGGGCGCCGAGCTCGGCTCGATCCGCGTGGTCGCCTCCCATCCCCATGCAACCGCCCAGTGCCGGCACTGGCTCCGCACCCATCTCCCCGAGGCCAGGGTCCGCTCCACCCCCTCGACCGCGGAGGCGGCAGCGGCTGTGGCGGAGGGAGGGGACGGCACCGACGCGGCCGTCGCGGCACCCGCCAACGCCGAGCGGTACGGGCTGGTCGAGCTCGCCTCCGACATCGGGGACCACCACCACGCGGTGACCCGCTTCGTCATGGCGGTCTCCCCCCGCCCCCTGCCGCGGCCGACCGGGGCCGACCGGACGACGGTGGTCACCCTGATCGCCGACGACCACCCCGGCGCGCTCCTGGAGCTGCTCACCGAGTTTGCCGTCCGGGGAGTCAACCTCACCCGGATCGAATCCCGTCCCACCGGCCACGGGCTGGGCCGCTACTGCTTCTCGATCGACTGCGAGGGTCACATCGAGGAGGCGCGGGTGGGCGACGCCCTGGCCGCCCTGCACCGCTTCTGCGAGGAGGTCCGCTTCTGCGGCTCCTACCAGCGTGCCGACGGCGAGGCACCCCATTTCCGGCCGGGGACCGCTGATACGGACTTCGAGGCGGCGGCCGAGTGGCTGGAGAGGGCCCGGCGGGGGGCGGTCTGAGCCCCGCTCCCGGCCCAACTGGGTTTGCGCTCCCGCGATCCCCTGTTACGCGGCTGTGGCCAAACCTCTGAGGTTCCCGTGAAGGCGCTCCGGTAGGCTCACTAGCAACGTCTAGTGCATTTGCTCTACCCGGCGAGAAGGGCTGGAAAGGGAAGATCATGGAACGGCGCGGGCGGAGGCCCCGGCGCACCCGCTTCATCCGGGTGGCCCTGGTCCTCACGGCCACGGTGGCGGGCACCGGCCTGGTCGGCTTCGGTGGCCTAGCGGCCTGGCAGGGCTACACGGAGAACGCCGGCAACACCGTCGCCGCCGGGACCGTTACCCACAGCAACGCCGTGGGATCCGCGACCTGCACCTCGGTGACCTCGGCGGCCCAGCTCAACCAGGCGGGCAACGTCTGCGCGGCGATCATCAACGTCGCCGGCGTCGACCCGGCCTCCCCGGCCACCCTGGCTACCGGCGGGGTCAAGATCACCAGCACCGGGACCCTCAACAGCACCTTCACGATGCAGATGGCCGCCCTGCCGGCAGGCAACCTCTGCGCCGACCTGGTGCTCACCGTGGTCGACGCGAGCAGCGTGACCGACTACGCGGCAACCGCACTCACCACCGAGATGGGCTCCATCACCCTGAAGGACAGCGCCGGGGTCACCAACTGGCCGGGTACCTCCCCGGGACCGGCGGGCAGCGACACCTACACCTTCACGGTCACCAAGGGGGCCGGCTTCAACACCGACCCCTCCGACGCCGGCCAGAGCTGCGGCTTCTCGATCCTCTTCACCCAGGTCGCCGACTAGGTCAGGGAGTCGGCGCCGCCTCGGGAGTGCGGAGGACGACAGCGGCGACGACCAGGCCGATGCCCACGATCTCGAGAGGCTGCGGGACCTGCCGGAGCAGCACCAGGCCCATGACCGTGGCCGTTGCCGGCAGCAGGCTGAGCAGGAGCGCGAAGGCCCCACGGGAGAGGCGCCGGAGCAGCACCTGGTCGAGGGCGTACGGGAGGGCGCTGGAGAGCAGCCCGGCACCCACGGCGAGAAGCATCACCGCACCGTGGCCTGCGCTCTCCAGCGCCGGGGCGGCTGCCAGCGGCGCGATCGCCACGACTCCGATGGCCATCGCCGCCGCCAGCCCGGTGGTGCCCAGGCCGCGGCATGCCACCTGGTGAGCCAGGATGATGTAGAGCGCCCAGAGCAGGCCGGCGGCGATCGCGTAGATCACCCCCACCGGGCTGCCGGAGACAGAGATCCGGCTGAGCGTGGCCACCCCCGCCACGGCCACCACCAGCGCGGCCAGGTTGCGGGGGCCGCGGGCCGCGATGGCGGCCACCAGGATGGGGCCGATGAACTCGATGGCGACCGCCGTGCCGAGTGGGAGCCGCTGGATGGCCAGGTAGAAGGTGAGGTTCATGGCGGCGAGGACGATCCCGAAGGCGGCGAGCAGAAGCAGCGGCACGGCCGTCTGGCCGCGCAGGCCACGCCACGGGCGGCGCCAGGCGCCGAGCACGACCGCTCCGGTGAGCACCCGCACCCAGGCGACCCCCGCCGCCGGCATCGCCGCGAAGGCGCGCACCGCGAGGGAGGCCCCGGCGTACTGGGAGACGGCGTTGACGAGGAAGAGCGCGACGAGGTGCGGGGCGGTGCCGCCGCGGACCGTCGGGGAGCCGGGGTCGGGGTCGGAGTGGCTGTGGTTCACGGGGGCCGGACCAGGGGAGGCCTCCCCCCGGGCAGGGCGAGTGCCCTCCCGGTAAGCGAGGGGCCGAGGCGGCCCGTGAGACTACCCGGTTTCGAGTGAGGCCTGCAGCCGGATCTCGACCCCGGCGAGTGCCTTGGACACCGGGCAGCCGACCCTGGCCGCCTCCGCCGCCGCCTGGAACGCCGCGAGGTCGATGCCCGGGACGCGCGCCCGGACCTCCAGGTCGATGGCGGTGATGGCGGCGCCGTCGGACCGGCCGGTCTCGAAGGCGACGCGGGCGGCAGCGACGATCCGCTCCGCCGGATGCCCCGCCTTGGCCAACTCGTTGGAGAAGGCCATGCAAAAGCAGCTGGCGTGGGCGGCGGCGATCAGCTCCTCCGGGCTGGTCGCCCCTTGCTCGCGCTGGGTTCGCCGGCTCCAGGAGATGGGCAGCTCGGGGAACGCTCCGCTGCCGGGGCGGACGGTCCCGCCGCCCGCGGTCAGGTCACCGGACCAGGTCGCCTCGGCGGTGCTGTGTGCAATCGGCATCGGCCAGCCTCCTGTGACGGTTGCGGTGGCGCGTCAGCGGGCGGCTCGGACGCGGAGCGGGTCGGCGCCAAGGGCGTTCGCGGGCATCCGGTGGCGGCCGTCCCACGGATCATAGCCGCCTCGGGCCAGGGCTCCATGATGATAGTGTCAATGGGCGATGTTGCGACTGTGGACACTCAACTTTCACGGCGCATTCCGGCGCGGAGGCGACCCCTGGGGAGGGGGCCGGCTCCCCCGGTGACGGCGCCCGCTCCCGGCTCGCCCGCGGGAGAGGACGGCGCGTCCGGGGACGTGCTCGCCCTGGCCATCGAGCGGACGAGGTCGGATCTGCTCGACATCGCCGTCCACGAGCTGCGCTCGCCGCTCACGGTGATCCAGGGTTACGCCTCGCTGCTCGACGGAGGCGACCTCGGCGAGCTCGGAGAGGCGGCGCTCAAGGCGGTGCGGGTGATCGCCGCCAAGGCTCACGAGGCCCAGGAGGTCGCCACCTCCCTGCTCACCGTGGCCCGCCTGGAGAGCAACGAGCTGCGCATCGACCGCGACGAGATCGTGCTTGCCTCCCTCCTCGACGCCGTCCACGACCGGGTGGGCCCGCGCCTCGACCTGGGCGGTGGGACCCTGACCCTCGACTGCCCCGCCGGGGCGCAGGCCCTGGGGGACGCCGACCTGGTGGCGCGGATCATGGACAACCTTGTCAACAACGCGCTGACCTACTCCGACGCGCCCGCGACCGTGGCGCTGACCGTCCGCCCGGCCCCGGAGGCCGTCGAGATCCGGGTGGGCGATCGAGGGCCCGGCGTGCCGGAGGGAGAGCGGGAACGGATCTTCCAGCGATTCGTCCGGGGAGCGGGGGCGACCCGGGCGGCCGGGACCGGGCTGGGCCTCTACGTGAGCCGGGAGTGTGCCCGGCGGATGGGCGGCGACCTGGTGCTGGAGGCGAGCGAGATCGGGGTGGGGAGCACCTTCCGGCTCACCCTGCCGGCGGCCTGACGCGCGCCTACGACAGCCTCACCCTGGGGTCGAGGACGGCATAGATGGCATCCACCACGATGTTGGCGACGACGATGAACGCGGCGGCGACCAGCACGATCCCCTGGATGACCGGCAGATCCTCGCGGCCGATCGCGCTCACCACGTTCTCCCCCAACCCCGGGAGGCCAAAGACGGTCTCTGTGATGATGGCGCCGCCGAGCACGGTGGCCAGGTCGATGCCGAACTGGGTCACGATGGGGGTGATCGCAGCCCGGAGCGCGTGGCGGTAGACGATCCGCCGCTCCGAGAGCCCCTTGGCCCGGGCGGTGCGGATGTAGTCCTCCCCCAGGACCTCGAGGAGCGAGCTGCGCGAGAGCCGAGCGTAGGTGGCCGCGGTGATCAGGGCCAGGGTCAGCCAGGGGAGGATCAGGTCGCGGGCCCACTGCGCAGGATCGGTGAGTAACGGCGTGTAGTTGCCGGCGCCCGGGAAGATGGAGACGCCGTGGGTGGTGAGGACGTAGAAGAAGACGTAGAGGAGCAGCAGGCCGAGAATGAACGTGGGCGTGGAGAGCCCGGTGAGGACGAAGACGGTGGCGCTGCGGTCCCACACGCTGCGGGGACGGCGAGCGGCGAGGATGCCGACGCTCAGCCCGAGGATGAGCCAGATGATGCCGGCGCCCACCGCCAGGGAGATGTCGACTTGAACCCACCTGCCGAGGAGCGTGGTCACCGGCTCGTGCAGCTTGTACGACTCCCCGAGGTTGCCCGTGACCAGCCGGCCCAGGTAGCTGAGGTACTGCTGCCAGATCGGGTGGTTGAGGCCGAGCGACGCCCGGATGCTCGCCACCTCGGTGAGCGTTGCCGACTTGCCGGCAAGCAGCCGTGCCGGGTCGGGGTTGGCCATGAAGAAGAGAATGAAGACGAGGCTGACGATCACCCAGAGGGTGACGATCCCCTGGACCACGCGGCGGATGACAAATCGGGTCATCAGGCCTCCGTCCCGCCGCTCAGGGGCTCGGTGCCGGCGCCCGCCGACGCGTCCAACCCGCCGCCCGCCACCTTCTTACGGCGCATGGCGAAAAGGCGCTCGGTCCGAGGGTCGAGGGCGTCGCGCACGGAGTCCCCGAGCAGGTTGAAGCCGAGGGTGGTGATGAGCAGCGCGATGGACGGGAAGACCCAGAACCACCAGGCCCCGAAACCCGCCGACCCCTGGTCGTCGGCGAGCATATTGCCCCAGGTCGGGGTCGGCGGCCCCACCCCGACGCCCAGGTAGTCGAGAGTGGCCTCGAAGACGATGGCCACCGGGACGAGGAGGGTGCCCAGGACGATCACCGGTGCGATGAGGTTGGGGAGGATGTCGACGAACATGATCCGGAAGCTGCCCGCGCCGATCGAGCGGGCCGCCTCGACATACTCCTTCTCCTTCTGGGAGAGGGTCTGGCCGCGCACGATCCTGCCGATGGCGGCCCAGGAGAAGAAGGCGATCACGCCGATGGTGAGCGGGAGGCTCCCCCCGAAGACGGCGGCGAGCACGATCGCCGCCAGCACGTAGGGGAAGGAGAGAACCGCATCCATCAGCCGGGCCAGCAGGGCGTCGATCCAGCCGCCGTAGTAGCCGGAGACGAGCCCGAGGGCGGTGCCTCCGACGGTGGCGAGCAGGGTGGCCAGCATGCCGACCAGCAGCGAGATGCGGGCACCGTAGGCGATGCGCACCAGGATGTCGCGCCCGACGTTGTCGGTGCCGAGCAGGAAGCCGGCCTGCCCCGGACCGTACGGCTGACCGAAGGTGTCGGTCCCGTTGACAAGGTCGGGGTTGTAGGGGCTGTGCCCGGTGATGGACGAGAGCACGGGAGCGATGAGGGCCAGCACCACCATCAGGAGGATCATGCCGGCCGACACCCAGGCCATCCGGTCCGAACGCAGCCGGGCGAGAGCCAGGCGCAGCGGGCTGCGCCCGAGGATGCCCCCGGCGGCGTCCAGCGCCTCGGCGGACTGATCCTCCTCGGCGACGAGCGCAGCGGAGCTGACCTCGAAGGGGGAGAGGCTCACGACCTGCCCCCCTCTCCGATGTCCGGTGAGTCCGCGGCGAACGCCGTCGCCGCCGCGCTGATCGCCGGCGCCGCGCTCACCAGCTGCTCCCCCGGGGCCACTGGGAAATGGCAGGCGGTCACATGCCCGGCCGAATCGCCTGCCTGAACCCGGAGGGGAGGCTCCTCGACGGAGCAGATGGACTGCGCCTTTGGGCAGCGGGTGTGGAAGCGGCAGCCGGAGGGCGGGTTGATCGGTGACGGGACGTCACCGTAGAGGACGACCCGGTGCGACGAGCGCGCCTTCTCGGGATCGGCCACCATCGAGGCCGAGAGCAATGCGGCGGTGTAGGGGTGGCGAGGGGAGCCGAAGAGCTCGGCGGTCTCGGCCATCTCCACGATCTTGCCCAGGTACATGACCGCCACCCGGTCGCTGACGTGCTCCACCACGGCGAGATCGTGAGCGATGAAGACGTAGGTGAGGTTGAATTCCCCCTGCAGGTCCTCGAGCAGGTTGATGATCTGGGCCTGGACGGAGACGTCGAGTGCGGAGACCGGCTCGTCGCAGACGATCAGGCTCGGCCGCAACGCCAGGGCGCGGGCCACCCCGATACGCTGCCGCTGCCCTCCAGAGAACTCGGAGGGGAAGCGGTTGTAGTGCTCCGGATTGAGGCCCACCACCTCCATCAGCTCCTGGACCCGCCGCTTGCGTTCGCCGCCGTCGGCGACGCCATGGATGGCCAGGGGATCGCCGATGATCGAGCCGACCCGGCGCCGTGGATTGAGCGAGCCGAAGGGATCCTGGAAGATCATCTGCATGCGGCGCCGATGCGTGCGCAGCTTTCTCGCCGAGAGCCGGCTGATGTCCACCCCGTCGAAGATCACCCGACCCGAGGTCAGCGGGTGGAGCCGGGTGATGCAGCGCGCCAGGGTGGACTTGCCGCAGCCGGTTTCGCCCACCAGGCCGAGGGTCTCGCCGCGGCGGACCTCCAGGCTCACCCCCTCGACGGCCTGCACGCTGCCAATCTGGCGTTTGAAGAAGATGCCGCGTTTGATGGGGAAGTGCTTGACCACGTTCTGCACCTGGAGCAGCGGGCGGTCCTCCGCCGGTGCGGCCGCGAGGGGTGGCTCATCGCTCGCCGGGTTCACGGGTGCGGTGGTGTCAGCCATGCGCGCCGCCCCCTCCCGCGCGAACGCCGGAGATGGCGGCGCGGAACCGAGCGATGGCCGGACCCCGCCGGCCCTCGACGTAACGCTGCCGTGCAGCGTCGGCCGCCGCCTCGACGCCCACGGCGTCGGGCGGGAGCCAGCAGGCGGACAGGTGTCCCTCGCCGCCGCTCACCGGGACGAAGGGGGGCTGGTCGCGCACGCAGACGTCCATGGCGAAGGGACAGCGCGGGTGGAAGGCGCAGCCGCTGGGGATGCGGATGAGGCTGGGCGGCTGGCCGACGATCGGCACCAGGCGGCCGCCGCTCCCGGCCGCCCCCGGGATGGAGGCGAGGAGCCCCCGCGTGTAGGGGTGGTGAGGGCTGCGGAAGATGGTCCGGTAGTCCGCTCGCTCGGCACCGCGACCCGCGTACATCACCAGCACCGAATCCGCCACCGTGGCCACCAGGCCAAGGTCGTGGGTGATCACGATCATGGCCATCCCGAGCTCCCGCTGCATGCCGCCCAGCAGCTCCATGAGCTGGGCCTGCACGGTGGCGTCCAGGGCCGTGGTGGGCTCGTCGGCGATCAGCAGCTTGGGCCGCAGCGCCAGGGCCATGGCGATCATGGCGCGCTGGCGCATGCCCCCGGAGAGCTCGTGGGGGAAGGCATACACCCGCCGCTCCGGCTGAGGGATGCTCACCATCCGGAGCAACTCCACCGCCTGCCGCATCGCCTCCCCGCGGCTGGTGCGGCGATGGGTCCGGATCGCCTCACAGATCTGCCAGCCCACCCGGTAGTAGGGGTGGAGGCTGGAGAGCGGATCCTGGAAGATCATGGCGATCTCAGCTCCCCGGACCCTCCGGAGCTGGTCCTGGCGCAGCGCCAGCAGCTCAGTGCCCTCGAAGACGGCCGAGCCGCTGATGTCCGCCCCGGGGTTGAGACCGAGCAGGCTGAGCGCGCTCACGCTCTTGCCGGACCCGGTCTCGCCGACGATCCCCAGGGTCTGGCCCGCCTCCACATCGAAGGAGAGACCTCGAACCGCCCTCACCACCCCGTCGGAGGTGGGGAAGGAGACGGTCAGGTCACGGACGCTCAGCAGGCTCATGGGGGTAGGTGAGCGGTTGCCTCTGGGCCAGGGTTGGTAAAGAATTTCCGACGATACGCCGATCCGATCCGGTCACGTGGGCTGAACCCGCCGGGAGTCGTCGCCTCGGACGGCCAGCGGGCCAGCCGCCTCCGCCGCAGCCGCGGCGGAGGCGCCGACCCGAGTTCCGTGTCGGTGGGGGGCACGCTGGCCCCTCATCGAACGGAAAAGGTCAACTGAGCCAGATATCAGCCAGGTTGTACTGAGCCGAGAAGGGGTTGTAGATGGCGTTGTGGACCGACGAAGCGTGCATCAGGTTGGTGAGCTGGCCCATGAAGGGGATGAAGGGGGCCTGCTCCATGACCGCCTTGTTGGCCTGCTGCCAGTCGGCGGTGGCCGCGGACAGCGTGGATGCCGTCTCCGCGTCGGTGATCAGGCTGTCGACGTTCGAGTTGCTGAAGTCACCCCAGTTGGTTCCGGGGAAGTTGCTGCTCCCGAAGAGGTCGGGGAGGATGGACCGGGCGCTGGCAGGTCCGTACCAGTCGGGGACCCAGCCCGGCTCGGTGATGTCCCAGCCGGCGCTGGCCAGGGCGCTGGCCGTGGTCTGCAGGATGCCGGCCGAGGTGTAGTAGCCCTGGGAGATGCCCTTGCCATTGACGGTCACTCCGCAGGCCCCGAAGTCCTTCTGGACCTCCTCGAAGATGGCGGGGTGGTTACCGTCCGTGCGGTAGAAGTCTGTGATGGTGAATCCGTTCGGGTACCCAGCCGCCTTGAGCATCGACTTGCACGTGGCGCCGTCACCCTCATTGTTGGTGGTGGGGTACGGGTTGTAGCCGGCGATATAACCCTGGGCGCCGGGGCCGAAGACCTGGCTCAGGGGCACGTTGAAGTTGGTGCCGCCGTAGACCTTGGCCAGAGCCACCTTGTTGATCGCGTACTCGAGGGCCTGGCGAACCTTCACGTTCTGCAGCGGAGTGGTCGCCTGCAGGTTGAAGACCAGGTACGGGTTGGTGATCCCCGGGGAGGGGAAGCTGCCGAACAGGGAGTTCGAGTAGCTGGCCAGCTCGGGCAGCGAGGAGGCCGGGACGGTGGTGTTCCACTCCAGGTCGAGAGTGCCCGCCTGGATCTCCTGCTGGACCTCGTCCGCGGCGGCGTCGGAGCCGAGCGTCTCGTCGATCTTGATCTGGGCGACGTAGCGGTGGCGGTTGGGGTCGAGGCTCCAGCTGGTGGCGCTGGTGTTGGTCCCCGTGGTGGCTCCCCAGTAGGGGTTGGGCACGAGCACGATCGTCTGCCCGGGAACGTAGCTCTGCACCTCGTAAGGGCCGTCAGACCAGATCGGGTTGCCCGCCGTGAGCGGCGTGTAGGTCAGCGAAGACGGGGGCGCCGCGGCCGCGAAGAACATCGACATGATGTTGGGGAAGTCGACCGCCGGGCTGGTCAGGTTGATGACCAGGGTCTGGCTGGCCGGGGTCGAGATGCCCGAGATCGGGTTGGCGGAGATGTAGGCCGCCCGCTGCGCCGGGGTGGCGGTGCCAGGCAGCGCTTCGAAGCCGCTGCAGAAGGTCGCGTAACCCTCGATGGTCGCCGTGTAGTAGCTCGGGTTGCCGTATGCGGACAGCGAGGGGTCGCACTCGCGCTCCAGGCCGAGGGCGAAGTCCTGGGATGTCACCGGCGTGCCGTCGTCGGGGGCGACCGGTTGGCCGCTCGACGGGTCGGTCACCGCCCACCTCAGCCCCGAACGGAGCGTGAAGGTGTAGGTCTTACCGCCGTTGGAGACGGCGTAGGTGCTGGCGGCGTCGTCGACCACCGAGGTCGCCGTGTTGAAGTTGCTGGAGGGCGGGTAGCCGACCAGGGTCCGGTCCAGGGTCAGCAGCACGGAGTAGCCGATGGTGTCGTACTCACCCTGCGGGTCGAGCATCCCGGAGACGTCGGTGGAGCCGGCCAGGCTCAGCGTTCCCGTCGGCGTGGAGGGTGGCGTCCCGGTGGCGTTGACGTTGGCCTTCAGCCAGGAGACGCCCGACTCGTTGAAGGAGGTCGGGTTGATGTTGGCAGCGTTGCTGCCGGTGGGACTGCCGGTGCTGCTGCTGCTACCGCAGGCGGCCGCGCCGATGGCGGCCATCCCCACGACGATCCACAGCCGGGGAGGCAGGTGACCCCCCTGGTCCCGGCGACCTTTGCCGCTCCGCTCAGACGGTTCCACGGACATGACACCCTCCTTTCCGATAGCACCGGTATCTAGACCGCGTGCCGGCTACCTTGCAGATGGCCCCGGGGACGCGGTCTGGGGGGCCCTGGTCGCGCTACGACGGCACATCCCCACGCCGTGTGCTCGAGAAAGCGGAGCTGCGCGCGGCCAGCCACCACCCAGTCGAAACCACGGCGCCCCGGTCGGTCAACCGCCGACCTCGGTGCCAACTGATGCGCCGTTCAATGTACGCCTCAACGTGGCGATCGGTATCACCCAATGGGGTGATACACACGTCAGATTCAGCCAAATGCGTCCAACAGCTCTCATCCCATGCGGAAACGGCAGAACGGCCAAGCGCTGATCATGGGCCGGAGAGAACCTGACGGCTTCGAGCTTCCTACACAACAGCCCGGGCGGGGGTTTGTGCTTAGGGCCCAATCCGGCCGGGATCGGGTCGGCGCGACCCTCAGACGCCGACCGGTTCCAGCGTCGCGGGCACCGGCGGCACGGGCTGGGTGGGCCGGAGCGCCGACAGGCCGCTCAGGTGGAACCGGCGGCGCGCGATGGCGTAGGCGATGAAGCCCATCACGGTGGCGAAGCCCTTGTCGGCGATCCGCTGGAGGAGGGCGGCCGCGGTGGCCGTGGCAGGGTCGACACCGGCCAGGACCAGCAGCCCGACCACGCTCGCCTCGGCGGCGCCGATCCCCCCGGGGATCAGGCTGACGGCGCCCGCAACGTAGGACGCCGCCAGGACAAAGGAGGCCATCGGCCAGCTCAGGTCGGCGCCGCTCAAGCCATGGACGACCAGCCAGAAGAGGGTGATGCCGACCCCCGCCCCGGCCACGCTGAGCACCGACCAGCCGAGCGTCTTGGGTTGGTGAAGTAGCACCACGGTGTCCTGGCGAAGGTGGTCGACCTGGCCGGTGAAGCGGCGCAGCAACGGGGTGCGCTCGACCAGGCGGTGGACCAGGCGGAAGCAGGGCGGGACCAGCAGCAGCACCATGACGCAGGCGATCCCGCAGAGGGCCACGATCAGGCCGGGGAGGGCGCGGTGGATGGAGAGCACCCCGGGCACGGCGATGAGGATGAGGATGAGCATGAAGATCAGCTCCTGCACGGTTACCGTGGCGACCACCTCGCCGAACTCGACCTCACCGGACGCCTCGCTGGCGAAGACCGCACGGGTCAACTCGCCGAGCGGCAGCATCCCGGTGGACTGGCCGGCGATGTTGAGGAGGATGCTGTCGCCGACGCTGATCCCGGCCCCGATGTCGCGGAGGAGGAAGTACCAGCGCACCCCCTGGAGGACGTAGAAAGAGGCGGAGAGGGCCAGGATCACCGGGATCAGTAACAGGTCGAATCGGGCGATGGCCCGGCCCAGGTCCCCGGGGTTGCTGGCGACGACCAGGGCCACCACCGCCCCCACCCCCACCACGGTGGGGATGAGCTGGGTGGGGCGGAAGCGACGCTTCCGGCTGGGACCAGCGGCGGGAGGAGATACCGCGGAGGAGACGGGACTGGCCCCGGGGTCGGCGGTGAGTGCGGTGCGCCGGCCTCGCCGCGAGGGCAAGCTGTGACGGGGCACGCTCAGGCGGCCACCTCGCACGTGGCGGGGGCGGCGGCCGAGGTGGATGTGGAGGCGGAGGTCAGGACGGCGCGGGGAGAGGCGACCAGGCTGCCGAGGTGGAGCCGCCGGTGGATGGCGATGTAGGCGAGCACCCCGATGACCGACGGCACCCCGGTGAGGAGGAGCCGCTCCAGCAGCGCGACCGCCGCGGCCTGGCCGGCCGGAACCCCGAATCCGACCAGCACCCCGATCATGCTGGCCTCGTTGGCGCCGATCCCGCCGGGAAGGAAGCTGAGGGCACCGCCCACGTAGGCAACCGCCACCACCAGCAGGGCCAGCCAGTATTCGGTCTGGAGGTTCATGGCGCGGAGGAGGAGCTCGAGCGCGCCGGCGGCGAGGGCGACCCGGACCAGGTCGATGATGCCGCTCGCCATGGCCACGGGCCGGGTCAGCAGCACGACGCTCTCCCGCCGCAGCATGTCCACCTGCTCGGCGCTCTCACGGATGACGGGGACGGCCCCGACGAGCCGCCGGATCGGCCGGTAGACGGCCGGCACCATGAGGATGAGCAGGATCGCGGCGATGCCCCCGAGTACGACCGCGGAGACGATCCAGCCTCCGGGGATGCCGATCAGGGCCGGGGTCGCGGCGATCACCAGCAGGAAGGTGAAGGTCAGGTCCTGGACGGTCACGGTGGCGGCGGTCGCCCCGAAGGCGGCGCCGGTCGCCTGGGTCGCGAAGAGGGCGCGGGTGAGATCGCCGAGGGGGAGGACCGCCGTCACCGTCTGCCCGGCGAGGTTGATGAGCACCGACTCGTGGAGATGCAGCCGCACTCCGGCCGCCCGCAGCAGGAAATGCCAGCGCACTCCTTGGAGGACATAGAAGGCGACGGTCAGGAGCATGGCGGCTCCGACCAGACCGAGGTCGGTACCGTGCAGCGCCGCGAGCACGCGCGACGGCTGGATCACGAGGAGCAGGCCGACCAGGCTGGCCAGCCCGACGACCAGGGGGACCAGACGGCGCCTCAGGTTCATGGCAGGGCCACCCGCGGGGAGAGCCGCTCCAGCCGGCGGGCCTGCTCCGCGAGCCGGCGCAGACCCGCCGCCAGGGTCCTCTGCTCGGCCTCGGTCATGGCCTCGACCGCGCGCCGCAGCGGGCTGTCCCGGAGCACCCGGACCGCACCGACGAACTGGCGCCCCCGCACGGTCAGGTGGATCTCGACGCAGCGGCGGTCGTCGTGCCCGCGGTGACGGCGGATCAGACCCCGGTCCTCCAGACGGTCAAAGAGCCTGGTCGCCGAGGCGGCTGAGAGGCCGGCGGTCTCGGCCAGGTGCCCGGCGGTCTGCGGGCCGCCATCCCGGAGGCTGCGCAGGACGGCGAGCTGGGCGAGGGTCAGCCGGGCCTCGCGCCACAGCTCGGTCTGGAACCCGTCGGCCAGCAGGCTGGCCCCCAGGTACGCTCCCAGGACCTCGCGAACCTGGGGACTGAGACCTCCCTCAGCCTCGATCATTGTCACGAGGTCAATGGTACACATCGAGTCAGGAAAGCTCACGACCCCGTCCCGTGGGTCTGATGGCCTGCGGAATCGGATGCCTTCCTGCCCTGACGCGCCAGGCCGGCGACCCCGCACCGTGACGGCTTCCGGGCTCACCTGCGGGCGCACGCTTGCCCGCCGCGGGGGCGGATAGTTACCATCAGAGAACTTTCAGGGGACGTGGAGGAGAAGCATGTCCGTGATCGCCGACGCCCAGTTCTCCGCCGCGGGCGCCATCGCGGAGGGCGAGCCGGTCGTCTTCGGACCTGACGGAGGCCAGCCTGCGCTGCCTCTCTCGCTGAGCCGCCATCTCCCGCTGGTCGAGGACGCCCTGCGCTGGGCCCTGCCCGCCACCAGCTCTCCGCTCGGGAAGATGTGCGCATACCACCTCGGTTGGGTCTCCCCCGACGGGGCCCCGACCGCGGGCAGCGGGGGGAAGCTTTTCCGGGCGGCGCTCACCCTCTGGGCCTGCGAGGCGTGCGGCGGTGAGGTCGACTGGGCGGTCCCGGCCGCGGCGGCAGTGGAGCTGATCCACAACTTCACCCTGGTCCACGACGACATCCAGGACGGCGACGCCACCCGGCGGCACCGGCCCACGGTGTGGGCGATCTGGGGGGAGGCCCAGGGGATCAATGCCGGCGACGGCCTCTTCGCCACCGCCTACATGGCGCTGCTGGCCCCCGGCCCCCGCTCCGAACGGCGGATGCGGGCCGCTCGCGGTCTGAGCCAGGCGGTGCTCGAGGTCATCGAGGGGCAGAGTCTCGACCTCGCCCTGGAGGGCCGGCCGGACACCCCACGCGCGACCTACGTCCGGCTGATCACAGCCAAGACCGGAGCCCTGCTCGGGGCATGCATGGAGATGGGGTCCATCCTCGCCGGGGCCGCGCCGCGGACGGTGACCAAGCTCCGCAACGCCGGCCGCCTTCTCGGGGAGACGTTCCAGATTCGGGACGATTGGCTGGGGAGCTTCGGCGACCCCGATCGGACCGGCAAGGGGCGCACCTCCGACCTGGCCCGTCGCAAGCTGACCTACCCGGTAGTGAGCGCCTTCTCCCGCGCTTCCTACGCGGAGCAGCGCCAGCTCTGCCAGCTCTACGCAGACCCCGAGGCGGAGGACGGCGAGGACCAGATCCGCGAGATCCTGAGCGCGCTCGGCGAGCCCGGCGCCACCGCGGCGGCGGCGACCCAGACGGTCAACTCGGCGATGTCCGCGGTCGCCAGCTCCGGGTTGGAGACGCGGTGGGTCGATGACTTCGCGGCGATCGCACGTTTCGTCGCGCACCGGACCGGCTGACGGGACAGCCCGCGTGACGCCCGCGCGCTCGGCTGTGAGGCCTAGGCGTGACTAGCGGCGCCTCCCCCCTTCCCGACGATCGCCCCGGCATCGTCGACCGGAAGGCGGAGCACATCCGGATCAACCTCGAGGAGGACGTGGCCGCCAAGGGTGTGACCACGGGTTTCGAGCGCTACCGCTTTGTCCATCGCGCCCTCCCCGAGATCGACCTGGAGTCGGTGAGCCTGGAGACGTCGTTCCTGGGGCGCCGGCTGGATGCCCCCCTCCTCTTCTCGTGCATGACCGGGGGCACCGCACGCGCCCGCCAGATCAACCGCACCCTGGCGGCGGCGGCGCAGCGCCACCGGGTGGCGATGGGCCTCGGCTCCTGCCGGGTGCTGCTGGAGCATCCCGAGGTGCTCGCGACCTTCACGGTCCGCGACCTCTGCCCCGACGTGCCCCTGCTCGCCAACCTGGGCGCGGTCCAGCTCAACCTGGGCGTGGGGAGCGCCGCCTGCCGCCGGATCGTCGACCTGCTCGAGGCCGACGCCCTGGTGCTGCACCTCAACCCGCTCCAGGAGGCGCTCCAGCCCGAGGGCAACACCCGCTTCGCCGGGCTCTTCGGCAGGATCGAGGCGCTCTGCGCGTCGCTCGAGGTCCCGGTCATCGTCAAGGAGGTCGGCTGGGGGATCGCCCCCGACGTGGTGGCCGCACTCTTCGACGCCGGGGTCGCCGCGGTCGACATCGCCGGGGCGGGGGGAACGTCGTGGAGCGAGGTGGAGCGGCACCGGATCGCCGACCCGGTGCGGGCTCGGGTGGCGGCCGCCTTCGCCGACTGGGGGCTGCCCACCGCCGACGCGATCCGGCTGGCCCGAGAGGCCGCTCCCCGAGGGATCCTGATCGCGAGCGGCGGCATCAGAGGCGGGGTCGACGTGGCGATGGCGATCGCCCTCGGCGCCGACCTGGCGGGCAGCGCCGGCTCGATGCTCCGAGCCGCCGACCAGGGTGACGAGGCGCTCGACGCCGCCGTCGACGAGATCACCGACACCCTGCGGATCGCGATGTTCTGCGTGGGGGCACGCGACGTCGGCGGCCTCTTCCGCGACGCCCGTCTGGTCGAGACGCGGGGCGGGGAGGTGGACCCGGGGACCGTGCTCACCGGAGCGCGGTGGGTGCACCGCACCGCGCCGCGCGAGGTGGATGTCGCCGGAGGCGCGCCGTGAGCGCCGAGGTCCGGGACGGTTCGGCATCGCTCAGCCGGCGCGAGGCCGACGCCCTCTGCCTCCGGATGGCGCGGCGCCATTACGAGAACTTCTCGGTGGCGTCGCTGTTGGTGCCCCGCCGGCTCCGGCTTCACCTGGCCCGGATCTACGCCTACTGCCGGACCACCGACGACCTGGGCGACGAGAGTGGCGGCGACGCGCTCTGGCGGCTGCAGCGCTGGCAGTCCGAGGTCGAGGCCATGTTCCAGGGGCGCCCCCCGGTGCACCCGGTGCTGGTCGCCCTTGCCGGCACGGTCCGCCGCTTCGAGATCCCACCCGAGCCCTTCCTCGACCTGATCGCCGCCAACCTCCAGGATCAGCGGGTCAGCGCCTACGCCACCTGGGAGGAGCTGCGCGACTACTGCATGCTCTCGGCCGCCCCGGTGGGCCGGATGGTGCTGCGCCTCTTCGAGGTGGCTGACCCGCGGGCGGTACCGCTCTCCGACGACGTCTGCATCGGGCTGCAGCTCGCCAACTTCGCCCAGGACGTCGCCGTGGATCGGGGCAAGGGGCGCACCTATCTGATCCAATCCGAGCTGGAGCGTCTCGGCCTGCCCGGCGCGGTGGAGGCCATGTGCGCACGAGCCCGCCAACTGCTCGGGTCAGGCCGGGAGCTGGAGGGGCTCCCCATGCCGCGGCGGCTGCGCCTCCAGCTCAGCCTCTACCGCCAGGGCGGCGAGGCGATCATCGAGGCGATCCGGCGGGACGGATTCCGGACCGATCGCAGCCGCCCGCAGGTCGCGACGGCGACCAAGCTCAGGCTGGTGGCAGGCGCCGTCCGAGAGGGTGTCCGGACGCGCGGCGACGGCTCGCTGGCCTCCGCCGAGCGGTACTGCCAGCGGATGGCTCGCCGGGAGGCCGGCAACTTCTACTGGGGGTTCATCGCCCTCCCCCGCACCCAGCGGGTCTCCATCTACGCCCTCTACGATTTCGCCCGGCAGATTGACGACGCCACCGACGGGCCGGGGGCGGCCGACGCCGGGGCCTGGCTCGACATGCCCTCGGGGCGCCACGACCCCGAGCGGCCTCCCGTCGACGGTGCGGCCCGCGCCCAGCTCGAGCTCCAGCGGCGGCGTCTGCGCCGGGCACTGGCCGGCGACCCCGCCGGGGACCCCGTGATGCAGGTCCTCGCTCGGGCGGTCCGGCGCCACGCCATCCCCGCCTCGGAGTTGGAGGAGCTGGTGAGCGGGGTCGAGATGGACCTCCACCAGAATCGCTACGCCACCTGGGAGGAGCTGCGCGGCTACTGCCAGCTGGTGGCGGGCGTGGTCGGCCGCATGTGCGTGCGCATCTTCGGCTTCGACGGCGACGACGCTCTGGAGCGCGCCGACTCCCTGGGCGCGGCCCTCCAGCTCATCAACATCCTTCGCGACGTCCGGGAAGACGCCTCGCTGGGGCGGGTCTACCTCCCCCAGGACGAATTGGCCCGATTCGGGGTCTCCGAGACATCGCTCCTCGCGGGCCGGCCCGACGGCGCCTGGACCTCGCTCGTCGAGTTCGAGGCGGCTCGGGCTCGCCGCCTCTATGCCTCCGGGATCCAGGTCTGCGAGCACATCCCCGGGCCTGCGCGGGCGTGCGTCCGCACCATGGCCGGGATCTACAGCGGCATCCTCGACCGCATCGAGGCGGAGCCCGACCTGCCCCTCCGGGAGCGGGTGCGCCTCTCCTCGGGGGAGAAGGCGGGGGTGATGCTCCGCTCCTGGATGTCCTCCACCACGGCGGGCCTCGGACGATGAGGGCGGCACCACCCGTGGAGGCCGCACGCGACGGCGCAACGGCGCTGGGCAGCGTGGATGCCGCCCCCGCCCGTCACGCCGCGGTGGTCGGCGCCGGCCTGGCCGGGTTGTCCGCCGCGCTGGCACTCAAGCGCGAGGGCTGGAGGGTGACCCTCGTGGAACGCAGCCGCCTGCTCGGCGGCAAGACCACCTCCTTCCGGCTCGGCGACCTCGAGATGGACAGCGGCCAGCACGCGATTCTCGGCTGCTACACCAGCTTTCTGGAGTTCGTCGAGGAGCTGGGGATGGGTGGTGACCTCCGCATCCAGGAGCGCTTCGACGTGCTGATGCTCACCGAGAGCGGCCGCGTCCGGCTCCGCGCCCTCCGACTGCCGGCTCCGCTGCACCTGGCGCTCCCCTTCCTGCGCTTCCGTGCCATCGGTCTCCGGTCGCGGCTCCAGGTGGCACATGCGCTGCTCGCCGCCAAACACCGCCGCAGCGGGGAGGAGGAGGAGACCTTCGCCGCCTGGCTCCAGCGCCACGGCCAGGGGACGCAGTCGCAGCGGGTCTTCTGGGAGCCGTTCCTCATCCCCGCCCTCAACGCACCGTTTGACCGGGTGAGCGCCGCCTCCGGCCTCATGGTGGTCCGCACCGCCCTGCTCGGCAACCGCGATGCCGCCCGGATCGGCTACGCGACGGTGCCCCTCGCCCGCTTCGCCGAGCGGGCGGCTGAGCGGTGCGACGAGGTACTCCTGCGCACCCCGGTGACCGGGCTGCATGTCGAGGGCGGTCGGCTCCGGGGGCTTCTGACCGGCGGGGCGGAGATCGGCGTGGACGCTGCCGTCCTCGCCATCCCGCCGGAGCGGCTCATCCGGATGGACGGCGTCGAGGCGCTGGAGATCCCGGACCTGGGAGCCTTCACCACCCAACCGATCGTCGACGTGCACCTCTGGTACGAGCGGCCCATCGGCGCAGGCGCCGATGGGGACCCCCACGCTTTTTACAGGGGTTCGCCGCCCCTCGCCGGCGCGGCAGAGCCGCGCTCGGCTCACCCCGCCATGAACTCTGCCAAGGACCCTGCGGCCGTCTGGCCGTACCTCGATTTCGCTGCCATGACCGGCTCGCCGGTGCAGTGGATCTTCGCCAAGGGACCTGGGTACCTCTGCTGCAGCCTGAGCAGCGCCGACGACCTGGTCTCCCAGCCCGAGGAGCGCCTGGTCGCCCTCGCCGACTCCGAGTTGCGCTCCCGGTTGCCAGAGCTGAGCGGGGCGACCCTCCTCCGCGGCGTCGCCGTCCGCGACCCGGAGGCCACCTTCGTCCCCGCCCCCGGACTGCGGCGGCCCGGGGCGGCGACCGCCCTTGCCAATGCCGTCCTGGCCGGCTGCTGGACCGACACCGGCTGGCCGGCAACCATGGAGGGGGCGGTAAGGAGCGGGCGTGAGGCCGCCCGGACGCTGGTGGCGGCCCTTCCGAATCGAGAGCGCGCTCCCGGCACGGGCCCCAGCCCGACCCGGGCGGTGCGGAGCGGGCACGGGGGTGGGTCATGAGTGAGTCGGCCCTGCGCGGCGCGGTGGATTGGCTCCTGGAGCGCCAGGACGCGGCGGGCTGGTGGACGGCGGAGATGGAGACCAACGTCACGATGACCGCCGAGCACCTGCTCCTCCTCCGCTTCCTCGGGCTCGACCACGCCGACATCGCGGAGGGGGCCAAGGAGCACATCCTCGGCAAGCAGCGCGCCGACGGCAGCTGGCCCCTCTACCACGACGGCCCCGGCGACCTGAGCACGACCGTCGAGGGCTACGTCGCACTCCGCCTCCTCGGTTTCGACGCCTCCTCCGCCCCGCTCGCGCGCGCCCGCCACTTCATCCTCGACCAGGGCGGTCTCGCCGAGGCACGTGTC
This sequence comes from Candidatus Dormiibacterota bacterium, assembly GCA_003141695.1. Taxonomy (GTDB): domain Bacteria; phylum Chloroflexota; class Dormibacteria; order Aeolococcales; family Aeolococcaceae; genus Changshengia. Next base: position 9,674 of record PLNE01000092.1, on the reverse strand, counting down.
TTCACCAAGCTGTGGCTGGCCCTGTTCGGCGAGTACCCGTGGGACGGGGTGCCGTCGATGCCGCCCGAATTGATCCATCTGCCGTCTCGCGTCCCGCTCAACCTCTACGACTTCGCCTGCTGGGCCCGCGGGACCATCGCGCCACTGCTCATCGTGCTGAGCCGCAAACCGGTGCGGCCGCTGGGGTTCAGCGTCCGGGAGCTGGTGGCGGCGGGCAGTGAGCAGCGCCTGCACCGGGTGCCCGGCGGCGGCGTCTTCTGGTGGGTGGATCGGCTGCAGAAGCTGTACGAACGGCTGCCCCGCCAGCCCGGTCGCGGTCGCGCCCAGCGCCGCCTCACGGCGTGGATCACCGAGCGCCAGGAGGCCGACGGGAGCTGGGGCGGGATCCAGCCGCCGTGGGTCTACTCGCTGATCGCGCTCCACCTCGAGGGGATGGACGTCGACCACCCGGTGATGCGCCTCGGGCTCCGCGGCCTGCGGGAGCGCTTCGCCGTCGCCGACGCGCACGGATGGCGGCTTCAGGCCTGCATGTCCCCGGTGTGGGACACCGCCTGGGCGGTGCTGGCGCTCCGCGCCTGCGGCCTTCCCCGCAGCCATCCGGCCATCCGCTCCGCGGTCGAATGGATCGTCGGTGAGCAGATCCTCTCCGGCGGCGACTGGCAGGTGAAGGTGCCCCGCCCAGAGTGCGGCGGCTGGGCCTTCGAGTTCGACAACGACACCTACCCCGACGTCGACGACACGGCCATCGTCGTGCTCGCCCTCCTGGAGGGTGGTGAGGGACGGCACGCGCGGGCGGCGGCGGAGAAGGGCGCGCGCTGGGTGGAGGCGATGCGCTCGCGCAACGGCGCCTGGGGCTCGTTTGACAAGGACAACACCCGCCGGCTCATCTACCGCATCCCCCTCGCGGACTTCGGGGCGATGCTCGACCCCCCNNCCGGCTCGTGGTACGGGCGCTGGGGCGTGAACCACGTCTACGGCACCTGGTGCGTGCTCTCTGCACTCTCCACCCTCGGCTGCGGCGGCCCCCGCGTCGGCCGGGCGGTGGGCTGGCTGCTCCGGGTGCAGAACGAGGACGGCGGTTGGGGGGAGAGCTGCCACTCCTACGAGGACGAGAGCTTCGCCGGGGTCGGGGTCAGCACCGCCTCGCAGACCGCCTGGGCGGTGATGTCGCTGCAGCGCACGGGCCACGGCGGGGATCCGGCCTGCCGGCGCGGACTCGACTTCCTCCGGGAGCGGCAGCGGGGGGGCACCTGGTCGGAGCCGGAGTACACCGGGACGGGGTTCCCCGGCGACTTCTACCTCAACTACGGGATGTACCGGCACCTCTTCCCCACCATGGCTCTGGGGATGGCCGGAGGGCTCGAGCAGCTCTCCGCAGCGCGCGGCAACCTCGTCGGGCGGCGATCGACGGCAGACCGGAGACTGACAACGGCGGATCCGAGCCCGGCTACGGCGGACGGTCGCGACTCGCGGAGGACGGCGGAATGATGGTTGCGGAGGCCGGAATCCTGGTGGGTGCGCCGCTCGCGACGGTGCGCGAGGCGGTGCTCGACCCTGATTCGTACACGAAGTACGAGACCAAGGTCGGTGCGGTCGAGGTGCGGGAGCGCTATGACGGCGGCCTGCTGGCGCTCATCCACGGCAACCTGGGGCCGTTCCGCTCGGCGATCCTCGCCCGCTACACCGTCCGCGGGGACGACATCGACCTGCAGATGCTGGAGGGACGCCTCCGGGCGTTCCACGCCGTCTTCCGCATGGCGCCGCTCGACGGCGGGACCTGGCTGGTCCACCGCGAGGAATATGACTTCGGCTACGGGCCCCTCGGTCCGCTCCTCGATCGGGCGCTGCACCGCTGGGCCACGGGCACGGTGCAGGCCGAGGTGCGGGCATTGCGCCGCGCCGCGGAGGGGCGCGTTGCAGCGGCTTCCGGCGCACCCGTGGCCGACGGCCCTGTGACAGACGCCCCCAAGCAAGACGCGCCCGTGACCGCGGGGAGGTCGGTGACCGGACCGCCCTCCGAGAGCCCCGCACCCAACCGGCAAAGGGAGGACTGAGAGATGGCGATACCGCTCCGTCAGACCGTCAAGGTGGGCGGATACGTGATGAAGCAGCGGATGCGCAAGAACGAGAAATACGCATTGGTGCTCCAGCTCGAGCCCCTCTACCAGTGCAACCTCGCGTGCGTCGGCTGCGGCAAGATCCAGCACCCCGACGACATCCTGGCGCGCCGGCTCACCGTCCAGCAGGCGATCGCCGCGGCCGATGAGTGCGGGGCTCCCATGGTCTCCATCGCGGGCGGCGAGCCGCTCGTGCACAAGGAGATCCACAAGATCGTCGAAGCCCTGGTCGAGCGCAAACGCTTCGTCTACCTCTGCACCAACGCCCTGCTGCTCGAGAAGAAGCTCGACCTCTTCACCCCCTCCCCCTACTTCTCCTTCTCCATCCACATCGACGGGCTCCGCGAGCGCCACGACGAGTCGGTGAGCCGCCGCGGCACCTTCGACAAGGCGGTGGCGGCCGCCCGCGAGGCCAAGCGACGCGGCTTCCGGGTCACCACCAACACCACCTTCTTCGACATGGACAGCGCCAAGTCCATCCGCGAGGTGCTCGACTTCCTGAACGACGACCTCCAGGTCGACGTCATGCAGATCTCCCCGGGCTACGCCTACGAGAAGGCCCCCGACCAGGACCACTGGCTGCAGGTGGAGAAGACCCACAAGCTCTTCCGCGACGCCTTCGCGGACGGCCGGCGCAAGAAGTGGCGGCTCAACCACTCGCCGCTCTTCCTCGACTTCCTGGAGGGGAAGGTCGACTTCCAGTGCACGGCGTGGGGGATCCCCTGCTACTCGGTCTTCGGCTGGCAGCGCCCCTGCTACCTGATGGCGGACGGCTACGTCTCGTCGTACAAGGAGCTGATCGAGACGACCGACTGGGACAGCTACGGGCGGGGCCGCGACCCGCGGTGCGCAAACTGCATGGCCCACTGCGGCTACGAGCCGACCGCGGTGGCGGCGACGTCGGCGTCCCTCCGGGAGGGGTTGCGCGCCGTCGGTGACACCCTGCGCGGGCAGGTCGCCAACATCAGCTGGAGGGGCCGGGTGGGCTCGGGGCCGCACCACCCCGAGGGGACTGGGTCGGCAGGCGAGGAGCGCCAGATCGCGTGACGGATGAGGTCTTTCTGACCGGGGCCACCGGGTTCGTCGGCCGGCACGTGCTGGACGCGCTGCTCTCGTCCGGGTACTCGGTGCGGACACTGGTGCGGGGCTCGCCGTCACGGCTCAGAGCGCAAGCGGGACTGGCCGTAGTGAGCGGGGATGTCCGCGACGGCGGTGCGCTGGTGCCGTCGATCCGGGGATGCCGCTACCTGGTGCATGTCGCGGCGGGGTATTCCTTCGCGCCGCGGGACCGGCGGGAGCTGGAGGAGGTCAACGTGGCCGGCACCCGCAGCCTGCTCGAGGCGGCGCGGCTCGCCGGGGTCGAGAAGGCGGTCGTGACCTCCAGCTCCGCCGCGGTGGGGCCGCTGCGCGGGGGCAGGCTCGCCACCGAGAACGACTGGGCCGAGGTCCACGCCGGCCCCGGATATCACTCGTCCAAGGTGCGCCAGGAGCGCGCCGCTCTCCGAGCCAATCTCCCGGTCGTGACGGTGCTGCCGACCGTCCCCATCGGCCCGCGCGACGCGCGCCCGACACCGACCGGCCAGATGGTGGTCGACGTCATGCGCAACCGCATCCCCGCGTACCTCGACGGGGGGATGAACCTGGTGGCGGTCGAGGACGTCGGGCGGGCGCATGTGCTCGCCCTGGAGCGGGGCCGCTCCGGGGAGCGCTACCTGGTCGGGGGCACGAACCTGAGCCTCGGCGAGGTGCTGGACCTCTTTGCCCGCCATGCCGGCACCCGCTCACCCGCATGGCGGATGCCCTACCCGGTGGCGTTCGCCGCCGGCCTGATGGACGAGGCGCGCTGCCGGCTCTGGCCGCACGCACAGCCGCGGGTGCCCCTGGAGGGGGTGCGGATGGGGCGGTTGCGGATGATGGTCCGCATCGACAAGGCGAAGGAGGAGCTGGGCTACCGGCCCACCTCGGTGGAGGACGCGGCCGGCCGGGCGGTTGCCTGGTTTCACGACCACGGCTACGCGTAAGAACCATGGCTGAGTCCCCCAGCCAGGACGTCGTAGTGCTGGCGGCGATGGGGATGGAGTGGCGGGCGATCCGCCACGCCCTCTCGGCCACCGGGAACCCGGCGCAGGTGGTGCGATGCGGGATCGCCCTGCGGCGATGGGCTCCCCCACCACCACCCCGGCCGGTGTTCATCACCTGCGGGCTGGCCGGCGGGCTGCGCTCCGATCTGCCACCTGGCACGGTGGTGGTGGCAGACAGGGTGGCGATGGAGGACGGTCAGCCGGTGGCCTGCGATCCCGAGTGGGTGGCGGCGCTGGTCGCCGGGGCCCGCGCCTGCGGCCACGAGCCGGTCGTGGGACCGGTGCTGACGGCGCGCCGGCTGGTGGTCGGCGCTGCCCGTGGAGCCTGGGCGGGGAAGGGCTTCGTGGCGGCGGATATGGAGACCGCACTGCTCCTCCCCACCGGGGCGCCGCTCGCGAGCCTGCGGGTGATCATCGACGCCCCCGCGGCGGAGGTGTCCGAGCACTGGGTCTCCCCGGGGCGCGCCGCCCTCGACCCGCGGCGCTGGCCCGAGGCGATGTGGCTGGCGGCGCGGGCTCCGCGGTACTCACGGCTGGCGGCCCGCTGCCTGGCCGCGGGACTGGGCGCTGCGGGAGGCTAGGTTCTGGGGCCTGGAGCCCTCAGGACGACATGCCCCACCGGCACCCCCCCCTTTTGGGGGACCCTCAGACCCCGTCGGTGACCCTGGAGGCGCCCACCACTCTGGCGACCACCCCCTCCAGCGAGACGTCGACACCGAGATAGAGGCGCAGCGCAGCCTGGAGCAGGGAGGTGACGCTGGGCAGGCCGGCGTACTCGGAGAGGCTCATCAGCGCCTCCCGCTGGCGGTGCAACGCCTCCTCGGTGAGGCGGATACCGCGGGGCGTCGTGTGGATGCGGACCACCCGACGGTCGGGCGTCGACCGGACGGTCCTGATCAGGCCCCGCTCGGCCATGTCGCGCACGAGCGTCGAGGCACGGGCGTCGGGGCACTGGAGCAGATCGGCCAGGTCGCCCTGGACCAGCCCGTCAGCGCCGACGGCTCCGACCTCCAGGAGCAGGTGGTAGGAGAGGGCGCTGAGGTCGTACTCGGCCAGCGAATGTGCCATCAGCAGCTGGGCGTGACGGAAGCCGCGACGGAGGGCCGCCGCAAGCCGCATCTCCTCGCGGCGCCGATCCGCGGCGCCCTGAGCCATCTGAGGGGGGGCGCTCACCATGGATCTACTCTAGCGCGGGCGTCGCCCGGGTTTCGGGGATCATCCCGCCGCCAGCTCGACCTGGCACGCCACCCCGGCGGGGACGCTGAGGGCGAGGCGGGCCGAGGACGGATCCCACGTCCACTGCGCCCCGCAGTGGTCGCTCACCTGCGGGCCCCCCAGCGTGTAATCCGACCACGCGACCTCGGCCGTCCCGAGCGCGTGCCCGGCCGCGACCGTGATGACCAGCCGTCCGTCCACACCGTCGGCCTGGCTCGCCGCGTACCCGCTCGGGGCGGCGGCGAGGTAGGGCTGGGCCAGCTCGCGGAGCAGGGTCATGTCGAGACTCCTGCCGTCCGGAGAACGCACGCTCCAGGTCCCCTCCGCCTTCCACTGCCACCACGCCCATCCGGCGTTGTGCGCTGCGAAGGCGGCCAGGGCGTCGGCGATCCACTGGCTCGAATGCGCAGCGTCCGTGTTGATGCCGAACTCGCCAACCCACATCGCCGCCGGAAGCTGGCTCGCCTCCTTGGCCAGCTCGTCGACATGGGTGTCCAGGTTCTGCGGATCACCGGTGAAGGAGGGCGGGAAGAGGACTCCCGTGTAGACGTGCGGCGCGTAGACGAGATCGGGTGCGGAGATGGGGACGACGCTGGTGGGGAGGTCACCGAGGGCGTCGTTCTCGAGCAGGAAGAGATGGTTGGGATCGACATCCCCGATGGCGGTGATGGCGCGCGCGTAGAAGGGGAAGAGGTCGTCCTTGTCGAAGCGCAGCGGCGGCAGCGGGAACGCGTGCGCCTCGTTGATGATGTCGTAGCCGCCGACCCCGCTGTCGCCGCGGAAGCGCTCGGCGACGAACTGCCAGGTGCGCAGGTACTGCGTCTGCCAGTCGGAGGTCAGCCAGAAGTAGACCGTCGACGCGTTGATGGCGGGCGAGAGCAGGCGCGTCACCGACGGCATCGGGCCCCACTGGACGTCGGGCACCCAGGAGAGCGTCGCCCAGGCCGGTGCCCCCGAGCCTCCGTACGTCGGGCTCCAGCCCAGGAAGTGCATGTCGAGCACGACGTAGAGGTGATGCGCATTGAGCATCGCGACCGTGCTCGCGATCCGATCCAGGTAGGCGGTGCTGAACTGGCCGCGCTCCGGCTCGAGCAGCGACCAGGCGATCGGCAGCCGCACCACGTCAAAGCCCGACTCCTCCATGATCGACGCGTCGGTGGCGTCGAGTGGGGCGGGGTCCATCGTCGACTCGAGCAGCGCGTCGTCGTCAAATCCGTGGAGGAGCACGCTGCGCCCCGATTGGTCGACCATCCGGCTCTCCGCCGTGGACAGCCAGGGGAGGCCCGGCTGCGCCGCCGGCCGGGAACCGGCGGCGGGCACGACCGCGGTCAGCGCCGGCACCGGTAGGAGCAGCCAGGTCACCACGGCGATGACCACCAGCAGCGCGAGCAGGCGCAGTCGGGGAGCTCCGCCTCGCTCGGCATCCCGGGCGACCCAGAGCCGCGCCCAGCTGGACGACCGCTGCCGGCGCGCGAGCCGCGCACTCTGACCGCTGCCGCTCATCCGCTCTGTCCCTGCCGCCATGCGGCATCCAGCGACCCGCCTCGCCGGCGCTGCCGTGCCACCTCCCGCTCCTTCAGCGCGATGCGAGGGTGCCCCATCAACTGCTCAGTCCGCGCACTCCTGGGCATGGTCCGGCGCAGCGATGCTACCAGCAGGGTGCCGAAGAACCCCCGGCGAGGGATGCCGTTCCCAGACCGGTGAGGCGAAGGAGCCGACGAGGAGGCGAGGGAGCATACCCGCAGGTATTCGACCGAGCCCCCGCAGGAGGCGACGCACGCATCGCCGAGGATGGGGGCGGCAGGACCGTCGGGGGTTCTTCCGCACCCTGCGAGGTCGGTCCGGCAGGGCACGGTGGGTGATCAACGCGAGCCCCGGCCCGCCGGGCGGTGGGCTCCCCGCGGAGCGAGGCGCTCCCGGCGGCGAGGCAGGCCGCACCGCCACGGGAGAAGAGAAGAATCGAACCACCCTTGCGGAAGGTGACTAATTGTACCACAATACAACACCGTGGCCACGATTCTCCGCCGCTTGGGGACGGTCTCGACCGTTCAGGCCCTCGAAGATGACCTCGAGCGGCGCACGCTCGACGGCGAGTTCCAGCCGGGTGAGCACCTGCGCGAGATCGAGCTGGCCCGACAGTACGACGTCGGGCGCAACACCCTGCGAGCGGCCTTCGACGGCCTGGCCCGGCGCGGGCTGCTGATCAAGTCCCGCAACCGCGGCGCCTTCGTCCGGGTGCTCACGCGCCAGGACCTCGTCGAGGTCTACGAGCTGAGATCGGCGATCGAGATCCAGGCGGGTCGCAGCCTGGCGGCCCAGCGCACGGTCCCCGACGACGCGCGGAGGGCGCTGGCTGCGGAGCGGCGGCTGACCGGCGACTCCCCCCGGCGTGACCTGGTGGAGGCCGACCTCGCCTTTCACCGGGCCATCGTCGACGGCGCGGGCAACGGCCGGCTCGCCGCCGTACACCGCGACATCGCCGCGGAGATCCGGCTCTCCCTCGCCCAGCTCATCGAGACCGACTACGCGACCGTGGAGGACCTGACGGTCGAGCACGCCGACGTGCTCGAGGCGCTCCTGTCCGGGGAAGCCGGCACCGCCGAGGTGGTGATCCGCCGGCACCTGGAGGCCGCCACCGCGTGGCTGGTCAGCCACGGCACTCCCCCGAGCGAGGAGGAACTCCGACCAGAGACCTGATCGGAGCTACCACCCTCTCTCGCGATTGGGAGCGAAGGGAGCCCGCGGCGCGCGAGCGCCCGCGAGCCCTTCCCATGAATCGAGCCGCTAGGCGGCCCGGCGAACGGCCGCAATCGAGCGCGAGGCCCTCTCCCCCAGTGCCACCACCGCCCGGACGGCAAGGGGCCGCCCGGTCAGCTCCACGGCCTGGTCGCCGCGGCAGGCGGGGCAGACGCCCTCACTCAGGCCGAAGCCGTCGCGCACCTCGATGATCGAGCCACAGGCACGGCACTTGCGCCCCGAGCCCAGTGCCCAGGGAGCTCCAGAGAGCCCCCCTGTGATGTTCGTTATCATGTCGTTCCCTCGGTCCTAAGTTGTTACCGTGTAGGATTGTAGCACATGCCGTAGGTGACGATCAACCCACGTCGCGGCAGGACCTTGAGCCCTACCCAGTGCGCTACCCAGGGGTCACCCCCGGCGGAACCGCGCCTGGATCTGATCGGGGATCTCCCCTCCGACGGCAGGCGGGTAACGTAGGAAGGCGTGACAGCGGTGGCAGACCCCGGCGTCCCTCGGATCGCCCGGACGCTCAACGGATGGATGGGGACGAGCACGGGCCCGGCGTTCGTTCTCCAGCTGCACCGATGGCTGTACCAGCGCACGGGCGGACGGCTGGGGCACGGGATCATCGGCGTGCCCGCCCTGCTCCTCCACACCACCGGGCGTCGCACCGGTCTGCGGCGCACCGCCGCGCTCGTCTACGGGCGTGAGGGCGACTTCTACGTGGTGGCCGCGTCCAACTACGGCGACGATCGCGACCCCGCCTGGCTGGACAACATCCGGGCCCATTCCCGTGTGCAGCTGCAGGTCGCCCGCCGGCGTCTGGAGGCGGAGGCGCGGATCGTCGGACCCGACGACCCTGACTATGCGCGCCTTCTGGCGGTCATGAACCGGGTCAACCGCAACCGGTACGACCTCTACCGCACCAAGACCACGAGGCCGATCCCGCTGGTCGCATTCCAGGTGACGGGATAAACCAGGAGGCCGGCCCGAGCGCCACCCTCCCCCGCACCCTGGAGATCGAGGGGATGCACTGCGCCTCCTGCGTCGCGCGGCACCACCATGGACACACTGGTCTCGGTGGGCGCGACCGTCGCCTTCGCATATTCGATGCGCCGCTGGCGTCCCGGAACGGCGTCGGAGAGGGGAAGCGGGCGACCCGAGTCAACCCGGATTCTCGTAGCCTGACGCCCCTGACAGGGTACTGACGACAGCCCCTAGCGGGAGGGCACTCGGTCGCGTCACACTTCCGCGCAAGCAGGGAGGACAGGAGGTTGGATGCCCTCTCCGCGCGCGTCATCATGGCTCGACAGTACGCGTCAAACATCTCATGGGGAGGCTCAGCCAGTGGCCATCCAACTCGCCGCACCCGTCGCACCGGTGACCCGATCATGAGCGCGGCAGCCACGCCGCTGGAGGCCTCGGAGGGGTACGAGGCGTTCCAGCTGGAGCAGCGCGGCATCGATCTGATCCCGGAGTCCGACCGGAAGATGCGCCCGATGGGACTCTTCTGGCTCTGGTCGGG
>PLNE01000174.1 GCA_003141695.1 Candidatus Dormiibacterota bacterium | reverse complement strand
CTATCTCCGGTACATGACACTAGTGGCAGCCATCGCTCTCTGCAGTGCGTTCGGCCTGATGCTGGTCGTGATCGGGAGCCTGAGTTGGCACTTCATGCCCTTAGCGCTGCGGTTTCTGCCTGGAGTCCTCTGGATCGGCCTTGCCGCTTTCTTCGCGTGGTCCGGTTATCACATCGGCTACGAGGTCAAATTCAGCCGTGATCGGCTCATCTGGCTGGCCCCGTTCTGCAGCCGAGACGTGCGGCTGGCTGAGGTCCGCGAACTTCACCGTACCCGGTTCCCATCTCGGCTCGCCGTCCTCGAGATCGACGGTGGCGCCCACTTGCTGGTGGGCAAGGAGGCCGGGTTCGTCCAGTTTGCCGTGGCCCTGGGTCGAGCCGCCCCCCACCTAAAGGTGTGGGTATGACCCATCCGCCCGAAACCGACCCGCTACTGGGCCTGACCCGATAACACGGACCACCGTGCTGTGGGGGCAACCAGTGCGGCGTAAGGCGTGTGATGGGTACGCTGCTATCACGCCCAAGCTGCTGTCCTCGTCGGCCGCCAGTACCCCCTGCAGGACTCGAACCTGCGACCTGCGCGCTTAGAAGGCGGCTCGCCTATTGATTAGGCGATCGCTTAGCACCTCGCGAATTCAGATACACCATCTGCCTCGTCAAACACGCTGCGAAGCACGGTCCGCCTGCCACGTTAGGAAGTGGTTGGGATAGAAAGGTTTCCGGGCCGTCCCGGTGTGATTCTGCGAGCAGCATTTGGCGCGACGACCGGACCCCCTGGGACACTCTGGAGTAGCCAGCGTGGGCCAGGCGAGGCTGCTGTGACGGCTGCTCGAGCGAATTGAGCAAGACTGCCAACTGCCCGAATCAAGGCGGAGTAGGTGGAGGGAACCTCGCGTCGTGCTCCCGCGTTACACGAGAGTGAGAGCGCGGCTGACCACCGTGGCCGCCGGCATCGCGGTGGCCGTCATCACCCGGTGGGGCTATCGCAGGTGTTCCCGGCCGCCGACCGCGGTTGTCATCGGCAGGGCTCCCAACACGCCGGCATTGGTTCTGAGATACAGTCCTCGCGCCATCCGCGCCCGCGGGATTGCCTGAGGGAGACCGATGCGCCGGCTCATCCTGGATCAGATCCGACACCGCCCGGGGCGGGCGGCGGCACTGGCGGCCGGGATCCTCGTGGCGGCGGTGAGCTTCTCCCTGCTGACCGCGGCGACCGCCACCCAGACGGCCCAGGTGACCGGGACCGTCCAGCGGAACCTCCGGCCCGCCTACGACATCCTGGTGCGCCCCAAGGGCTCCGAGACGGCCTTGGAGCAGAGCCAAGGGCTGGTCCGGGACAACTACCTCTCGGGGATCTTCGGCGGCATCACCATGGCCCAGTACCAGGCGATCAAGAAGACCCCGGGCGTGGAGATCGCCGCTCCCATCGCCATGATCGGGTACGTCCTGGAGACGGTGGACATCCCGATCGACGTCACTGCCGCTCTGACCAACGCACCTGCTCAGGTGCTGACCTTCACCGACACGCGGGTCGCCGAGGGCGGGCTCACGCGCTTTCCCATCCAAGCAGAGGGCTACATCTACGTGACGCCTGACAAGCTGGTGAGCCAGGAACAGATGGGTGTGCCGATCACCGTGACCCCCGGAGCCACCGTCGGCGACAACGAGACCCTGCCCGACGGCAGCACAGTGACCGTCTGCCCCGAGTACACGGAGGCGCCGAGTCAGACATCGCCCTTCGCCGACTACCAGGACACGCAAGCGTGGTGCGCCTCGCGGGCCAACGGATACGGCGGTCTGTCCGCCCTACCAACGGGCCACGTGGGAGCCTACCTCGAGGTCACCTTCCCCTTCCTGCTGGCCGCCATCGATCCTACCGCCGAGCAGGACCTCGTCGGGCTGGCTGGAGCAGTGGTGAAGGGCCGCTACCTCAGTGAAAGCGACCAGCCCGTGCCGACCAACGGTCTTGGTCCGGAAGTGAACGTGCTGGCGACGACCGATCCCTACGACGACGACCAGGACGTCATCACCGTGGACACGCTGCCCGCTTCAGCGGTGAGCCTGGCGCGGGAAGGCCTCTCACCGGACCAGCTGGCGGCCGCCCTCGCCAAGGAGCCGGCAACCCCGGTGCTGCAGACCACCATCACCTCCACTGCCGCCTACGACCAACTCCTCACTTCCCTCAGCAGAGGGTCGGCGCCCTTGGATGCGTACTGGACGTCGAGCGGCGTCTCCTACACGACGGGGCCCGGCGGTGTCCTCGCGCCCACCGTGGTGAGCAACCCCGATGCCGTGTGGCAGTCCTCCCTGTACGTGAACGCCGCAGGCAGCAACTTCGAGGCCGTGCCACTCGACGATTCTGACACGGCGTTTCGGAGCCTTACCGAGCAGATCGGAATCAACGGAGGGAGCAGCGGTCCCACGAATGACTTTCCGTCGCTGAAGTCCGTGGGGGAGTTCAATCCGTCGAAGCTGCCCGGCTTCAGCTCGCTCTCCCAGGTGCCGATGGAGACGTACTACCCGCCGACCGCGACCGGGGCCAACGCGGCCAGCCAGAAGGCTCTCGGTGACCAGCCGCTCCTGCCCGACGCCAACATCGCGGGGTACCTGCAGGAGCCGCCGCTCCTGCTCACCACCCTGAGCTCCCTCTCCGCCTTCGCCTCCGAGTTCCCCACCGGAGACTGGAGCGCCCCGATCAGCAGCGTCCGAGTGCGGGTGAGTGGGGTACATGGCACCGTGCAGCAGCAACTCGACCAGATCGCCTCCGTCGCTGCCGCCATCCAGAAGGCCACCGGGCTCCAGGTCGACATCACCGCCGGTTCCTCCCCGACCACCGAGACGATCTCGCTGCCCGCCGGCAAGTACGGGCAGCCTGCCTTGCTGCTCGACGAATCCTGGGTCAAGAAGGCGGTGGCGCTGGTGATTGTGGCCGCTCTGGACCGCAAGTCCGTCGCCCTCTTCGCCCTCATCCTGGTGGTTACTGCCCTGTTCCTGGCTAACGCGAGCATGGCTGCGGTGGGGGCGCGGCGGGATGAGATCGGGGTGCTGCGATGTCTGGGCTGGCCCCGGGCCGCCGTCTTCCGTCTGATCCTCGGCGAGCTGCTGTTACTCGGCGTCCTCGCCGGCCTGGCGGGGACAGGGCTTTCCGCCGCGCTCATCGCTGGCCTGCGCCTCCAGCTCCCCCTGTGGCGGGTGTTGCTGATCACCCCCGTCGCTCTGGCTCTGGCCGGCCTGGCAGGGCTGCCGCCGGCCTGGCTCGCCACCCGCGGCCAGCCCCTGGACGCTGTCCAGCCGGCGGTGATCCGTCCCCGGCGACGCGCCCGCCCAGTGCGCCGCATCTCGGGGCTGGCCTGGTCCAACCTGCGCCGCCGGCCGCGCCGGGCCGTACTGGCCGGGCTCGCCCTCGGCCTCGGCATCGCCGCCCTCACCGTGCTCTTGGCCATCAACCTCGCCTTCAGCCAGCAGGTCACCGGCAGCGTGCTGGGCACCTTCGTGAGCGGCGAGGTCCGCGGCGTCGACTACCTCTCCGCAGCCCTTGCCATCGGCCTGGGAGTCGCCTCGGTGGCCGATGTCCTCTACCTCAACCTCCACGAGCGCGCCCCCGAGGTGGCCGCCCTGGCTGCCACCGGCTGGCGGCGGCGCGACCTCACCCGGGTGGCCGTCTACGAGGGGGCGGGCATCGGTCTCCTCGGCAGCCTGGCGGGCGGCGCTGTCGGCTTCGGTCTCGCCGTTGCCTTGGGGGGACCGCCGCTCACGATCCTGGCCGTCGCGCTCGCCGCCATCGGCGGCGGCATCGTGCTGACGCTCGCCGCCTCGTGGGCCGTGATCACCGGGGTCTCCCGACAGCCGATCGCCTCAACCCTGGCCGAGGAGTGAGATGAGCATCACCAAGGCCGACGACTCCGGCCTTCCCGTGAGCCTCAGCGAGGTCAGCAAGGCCTACCGAACCGGCCTGGGAACCCCGGTGTGCGCCCTGGACGACATCACCCTGGAGGTCGCGGCCAGGCAGATCGTCGCGGTGAGCGGTCCTTCCGGATCCGGCAAGTCCACGCTGCTCCACGTGGTCGGCGGCATGGACAGACCGGACCGCGGCAGCATCCGGGTCGGCGAGCAGGAGATCACGAGCCTTGGCGACACCCAGCGAGCCGCCTACCGCCGTCGGGTCGGATTCGTCTTCCAGCGCTTCCATCTGCTGCCGGCGCTCACCACCCTGGACAACGTGCTGGCCCCGGTGATGCCCTACCGGGTCGACTTCGACAAGGCGGGGCGGGCCCGCGAGCTGCTGGCCGCCGTGGGTCTGGCCGAGCGTGGCAACGACCTCCCCTCGCATCTCTCCGGTGGTGAGCAGCAGCGAGTGGCCATCGCCCGCGCCCTGGTCAATCGGCCCGGCATCGTCCTTGCCGACGAGCCCACCGGCAACCTTGACACCGCAAACGGCGCCATGGTCATGGACTTGCTGCTCCGGCTGCGCGCCGAACACGGTTTCACCCTGATGATCGCCACCCACGATCCCAACCTGAGCAGCCGCTGTGACCGCAGCATCCATCTCATTGACGGCCACCTGGTCGCCGACGTGGAGTAACGAGCTGCCTCGCGGCCGAGCGGCGCGCAGCCAAGGGTGGGGGAGAGCACGTTGGCTCCCCGCCTGAGGTCAGGACCCTCGGATTCGCTCATCGTACTTGTTCCTGAGCGTGGCTAGGTCGGGCTTGACACGCAACACCGCGTGGATAGTCGCAAGGTAGACGTAGAAAGCCCAGGAAAGCCAAATGTTGCTGTCGTAGTCACCGCGTTGTTGACGATTGTGGTGTCGGATCCCGAAGTTGTTGGCGATATCGAAGAGCGCCCGCTCGTCGGCTGGAAGCAGCGCAGTCTTCACGTCCGGCCTGATGAACTCGAGTATGTCAGCCAGCTCACGCACTGCCGCACGCCGCTCGTCCATGGAGGCTCTGGGGTTTCTAAAGCGCGCAACTGCCACGTCGATCCGATGTTCCACGTCCGCCTCAGGCGCGGTGGCAGGAAGATCCGCTTCGAGAAGTGGGCGCAGGTCCGCCGGGCTGAGCATTTGAAGCTCGCCTTTCGGGGTAAGTTCGAGTGGCGACTCGAGGCGCTCTAGCAGCGGGTTGAGCTGGTCACGGAAGAACTGCTGGCCCGCGCTCGTGTCGAAGGATCGGAAGTGCCAACCGCAGCTGTTCCAGGAGTGGAAGAGACCCCGCGAAACAACCTCAGCAACAGCACGCTGGGCCATCACTAGATGACCAGGTCGGCCCCTTCCACGAGTTCGCCAAATCGCAGCCGACTTCGCCTCGAGGAGCCGGGAGCGGGAGACGAGGCTCGAACTCGCGACCCCTACCTTGGCAACGTAGCGCTGGCAGTTTGGTGCGATCCGTATGGGGATCGCGTCACCCGGGCGCTCAAGGCCACTACCTTGGGCCCGTATCGTCGGCGGGCAAGCCCCGTTCGACAGTGACCATCCGGGATTGGAGGATGATGGGAAGGGATGGAGGAAGTCGAGCGGCCGGATCCCCGGTGTCGGAGATGAGCACCCGGAGCCCGTTGGATTCCGTCATCAGAGGTTTCACGTGGTGCGCCATGGTTGGCGCTGCCATCTTCATTGGGGCATTGGTGTTTGGGTTTCTCCACGCAATCCCCGTCGGTGCCGCCGTCGGAATCGCTTATGCGGGGGTTCTCTTGTTCGCCGTCGGCGTGCGACAGATCACGCGTGGTCGTCGCGTGCGCGAGGACAGACGCCAGGGGCGGCCAGGGCGCTGATTAAGGGGCAGAGTCCCGCCGGTGCCGGATTGAGCGCCGAGCCAGGCTTGGACGCGTGACCTTCATCTCGGCAAGGTGGTGCTCTCCCAGAGGCGGGAACCGCCTCCGTTGTTCTCCGGAGCGGCTCGCGGCGCTGGCTGGTCGCGGTGACGGGCTCGCGCCGAAAACACTGCGACCAAGCAGACCTCGTCGAAGTGCGGTGGGGCAGCCCCAAGTACCCCCTGCAGGACTCGAACCTGCGACCTGCGCGCTTAGAAGGCGGCTAATCTATTGATTAGGCGAGCGCATAGTACCTTCTGAATTGGGACACAGCGTCTGCCTCGACGGATGGCCTGCAAAGCACGGTCCGCCTCTGGCGTTAGGAAGTGGTTGGGATAGAAAGGTTCTCGGGAGCCAGCGTCTCTACTCAAGGTCGGGTAGCCGGAGACCGGTGGGTGTCAGGTCGCTGGCCTCCATGCCTCGGGGGATGTTACCCACGGTGAGGAGGAGGAAGACATCGGCGCCCTTTGCGGCCTCTGCCTCAGGATCGGGAACGTGGACATCCCGCTATTCTCCACCGGAGGCGCACCCATGTTCGCGCCTCATGGCAGACGCCTTCGAACCAAGATGAGCTTGCCCCACGAGTTGGCGTCGGTGGGGTGAATACGCGGCTCGTCGTCGCAGCCCTGGTTCGCCCCAGGGCACCGGCCGCATCGACGATGCACTATCGCCGCTGCCTGCGCGATGATCCGTCGATGCCACTCCGGGCGCTGACCTCAGCCGAGATCTCCTTACCCGCGCACCCCGCGACTGCACGCGTCACAGAGCGGATCGCACAGCTGGCGCAGGACGTCGAACTGGTCGTGCTCACCGACAATCACGCTGGGCAGGCGCGGATGTCGCCACTTGCGGCGGTGGCCCTGGCGCGGGAGCAGGGGGTCCGCACCGTGGTCCATATCTCGGCGCGGGATCGCAACCGGCTAGCGCTCCAGAGCCAGGTGATTGGCGCTGCCGCCCTCGGCTGCGACGGAATCGTCTGCCTCCACGGAGACGACGTTCCCGGGATCCCCCGGGTCGGCGACATGACCGGGACGCAGCTGCTCGCTGCTGCCGGGGAATGGCTGGCCCCGCTGCCCATCGCGCGAGGCTGCGTAGTGAACCCGTTTGCCACCGATCCAGATAGAGAGCTGCGGCTGCTGCGGCGCAAGCTCGAGTGCGGCGCAACCTTCGCCCATACCCAGATGTGTTTCAGCATCCCGGCACTGACCCGGTTCCTGGATCGCGCCGACGAGGCGGGGCTGCTGAAGCGACTGCGTGTTTACGTGTCCGTAGGAGTCCTGCGGACTCGCGCCATGGCTGATCGTGCCCGCTCCCTGCCTGGCTGCGACCTGCCTGACTCAGCCTATACCCAGGTGTGCGCCGGAGGTGGATGCGAGTTGGCCTTTGAGATGGCACAGCGCCTGGCCGGTCTTCCGGTCGTGGACGCGCTTCATGTCATGCCCCTGGGCGACGAGCCCACCGCTGCCCAAGTGGCAGCCTCCTTCCGCCGTGCCCGGATGATCGAAGCGAGGCATGGGGTCGCGGGTGCTTGATGGCCCCAATGCAAGCGAAGGGCCGACACAGTGCTCAACGATTGCGGCCGTGACCGCCCGACGCGCCTCACGTCAACGGCTGACCTGCCTCCCTCGGGAGCTCGCGAAGGCCGCCAGCGGGGCCTCTACGACACCCCTCACGAACTTGCGCCACGGGCCACTTAGGCTTCACGGTTGGGCTCGCTGTGTCGTAGCGGGTCTGATGCTGAGCTTTGCGGCGTCGTGCGGCGTGCCGACGCCGTCACGGTCGGGGGCGGGTCCGATCTTCGAAGTCGCCAACGTTGATGGGCCGGAAGTACGCGTCACCCCGTGGACCGGTGCGCAACCTGTCGACGTCCCGTGCGGGCCGTGGGTGACGATCGACACATCAGGTGCGCCACCACAGCCTTGGGACGTCACGGTGGTCTCCGCCGTCAGCGATAAGGTGCTTCTGACGCAGAGTGAGGCCGGCAGCATCGAGGTTATCGTTCGCGGCAACTTCGTCCTCATCGGCGCGCCGGCTCCCTCAGTCGGTCCGGCGGGATCCTGTCCGTCACCCCAGGGGTAGACCTGCCGATGTGCGTGCCGGTCCAGCAGAGGTGACTTGCAGACCGAAAAGCATTAGTGGGCCGGGGCCGATACTGCGGGGCGGCGACACTTGAAGCCAGATCCCTAACATTTGGACCATGAATGTGGATGGTTATCGATTCGCTGGTCGCGACGGCGTGGAATTGGCGTATCGGGAGACCGGCTCCGGCCGACCGCTGATCCTGCTGCTGCGCGGCTTCGGGGGCGCGGGCTCGCTCGACGCCTGGGCCGACGCATTCGTCGAGCAGGGGCGTCGCGTCGTTCTGCCGGACTTCCGTGGCCACGGGGACAGTGCGAAACCGCATGATCCCGCGGCCTATCCGCCGGACATCTTGGCCGATGACGGGTTCGCCCTGGTCGAGTATCTCGGATTCGGCGACGGAGACTACGACCTTGGCGGTTATTCGCTCGGCGCACGGATTGTGCTGCGCATGCTCGTGCGGGGCGCTAAGCCGGGCCGCGCGATCGTTGCCGGGCAGGGGCTAGCGAAGGTGAGCGGCCCCCAGGGCGACGCGACCCGTCGCGTGCTAGCCGCACTCGTCGATGGGGTCGCCGTCGAGCCCGGCTCGCGCGATGCGCCGATGGCGCAATGGATCTCCAAGGTTGGCGCTGACCCGCGGGCCTTGCTGCACGTGCTGGACTCGCTCGTCCCGACTCGCGAGGACGCCCTGCGTCAGATCACCATCCCGACGCTTGTCGCGATCGGCGATCGGGATGAGCGATCGGATGCAGACGAGCTGGCCGCGCTCCTGTGCGATGCCCAATTCCTACGCGTGCCCGGGGGTCACGATAATGCGTTTGCCGCACCTGAACTGGCTGCGGCGATGGCCGCATTTCTCGCCGAAAGTTGAAGGGGCGCAGCCCACCCGGGCTCCGATCAGCAACGACCGGATCTAGCCGCGATGCGTGCGATCGTGCCGATGAGGATGCTTCCGCTCTTCATGGAATGCACGTGATCCGGAGGGTGCAGATGAGCGGTCGAGGCCGGCCGCTCCTGGCCCACGCGGTTACCCAAGCTCAGATTGTCGGGAGCTTCTCGGCGTGCGTTCCTTCAATACGCATGCACCGAGTCCCGGAAGCGCTCCCACTCCCCGGCAAAACGCTCCAACGATTCACGTCCGCTCTCTGTGAGGCGGTAGTAGCGAGCTGCGCGCAGCATGTCGGAGATCAGCTGCGACGCGGCAGGGAGCAGGTGCTAGCAGTTGTCGATGATGAGGAGCATGGCCGCGTGGCGCCTCAGACTGCGACAATGTGAACAATGACGAGTGAGGCCAGCGAGGTCCAACTGAGTGCGCAGGACCTTCGAGTGGTCGCGCGCCACGCCGTAGAGAGCGCCCAGGAGGCACTTTCGATCTTCGAGGAAAGTCACCCTGGCGACTGGAGGCCTCGTGTCGCCGTCGAAGCGGCGTGGACTTTCGCTGAAGGTGCTGAGCGCACGAAGATGCAGCGAACGAGCGCATTCGCCGCGCACAAGGCTGCGCAGGAAGCGACGACCGAGGCCGCTCGGGACGCGGCACGCGCCGCTGGCCATGCCGCGGCGGCGGCCTACCTACATCCTCTCGCAAACTCAACTCAGGTCAGACACATCCTGGGCTCCGCAGCACACGCAGCCCGCGCGGCGGAGCTGGCCGCTGGCGGGGATCGAAGTGTTGGGGCACAGCGGATAGAGCAGGCTCGCCAACGAGCGACGCCTGCTCTTGTTGCGGTGCTCAAGCGCTACCCCGCCGCCCCGTCGAGAGGAAACCGTGTGACCGAGCTTATGAGTGAGTTGGACACCTCATTGCGATCGCTCTGAGGCGATGATCTCCTTCATCCGCCCACCGGATCAACGTTCTCCTGTGTCAACGTCTCCCAGTAGATTCCCTCGTGATGTTCAACCTTGACGGTCAGTCCCAACTTCTCGCCAAAAGCCAGGGCGGGGAGTAGGTGGTTGAGAACTTGCTCTGCGGTCATCCGAAACAGACGATCCCTGGCGCTAACTTTCACCCAACCAGCCTTGTCACGGTAGTAGCGCTCACTGATTCGCTTACCTTGGAAGACGACGCAGTAGCTATCGTTTGTCTTCTTCAAAGCAGTTCTCCCCTTGTGGTATCCAGCCACTGACTCTGCTGAGCCGACCTCACACCCAGCCCGTATTGCGTCATCGCACCTGGGGTGCAGTCTGCCGGGGTGGTGATCGAGATGCACCCAGGGGTTCCTTGGGGGGGGGGGTCCGGCCCGAAGACGAACCCCCGCATGCCGTTGTGAGGAGGGCGAGTAGCGACAGCACCGCCAGAATACTGAGGTTTCCCCGCTCAACCTGCCGCACGATCAGCACCTCTGGATCCGCTCATCACCTGGTGGTCGACTGCCCCCAGCTCATGGTCTCTAGATCGTCGTGGCCGATGGGCATCGCCGCGGCGTGAAGGGTCGGCCGTGGGCAGGCTACAAGCAAAAGGTAGCTCGTGAGTAGCGCCGTCACGGGCGGCGCTGACACTTGGTGGGGGAGGTACAGATCTCTTGCTTCTGGGTCAGTCGGAGAGTGTGCTTCTGCGCCTGCCAGGAGGTCCCCTGGCGGGCGCGGCAGCGGAGAGGGGACACCGGCTCCAGCGCTCCCTGGCCCTCCCGGCGGACGCGGACGCCGAGCCGTGCGGCTGGGGCGGCCACCGCCCTGGGGACCCGCGAACCACCAGATGACGAGGCGGAGCGGGAGATTCCACCAGTGCGCCGAGCGGCGGACGGCCATGGCCCCAGCGTACGCCAGTCGTCGATCTCCCGAAGGGCGATTGCCGTCCTCAGGGCGAGTAGTCCTCGGACGGGGATCAGTGACCCGGGAGATCGCCGCTGGCTCGGCGGTGGTGGTGCTTGATGCCACGACCGGGGACATTAGGCTGTCGCTTAGTACCTCGCGAATTCAGGTGCACCATCTGCCTCGTCAAAGGGCCTGCAAATCACGGTCCGCCTCAAGCGTTAGGATTAGGCGGTTGCTTAGTATCTCGTGAATTCAGATGCACCATCTGCCTCGTCAAACACGCTGCAAGAGAGGGGCTGCCTGCCACGTTAGGAAGTGGTTGGGACGTCTCTCGGATAGAGCGCTCTCCTCTCGAGAAACGCGTCAAGCGAGCGGGAGTAGCTCAGCTGGTAGAGCGCGAACCTTCCAAGCTGGATGTCGCGAGTTCGAGTCTCGTCTCCCGCTGTCAGTCCTTTTGGACCGGGCCCCTCCGCCGTGATGAGCGCGGGGACGCGGACGGCGGTGCCGCGAGGGGGGACCCCTCTTCGTCGAGCCCTGCGAAGAGAGCGGTCGCCGGGATCACCCTCCCCGCTTTGAGGTCAGCCGTAGCCCGGTTCATAGAGCGGACGAACTCGGGCGCGGCAGCGAGGATGTAGTCCTCCAGGGCGGCTTCGTCAATCGCAACGAGGGCGGCCACGGGCCGGCCGTGTCGAGTCACCACGGTGGGCTTTCCGGAGCGGGCCAACTCGTCGAGGACATCACCGGGAGTGCGGGAGAGGTCGCGGATGCTTATGGTGGTCATGTCAGACAATTGTCGGCCAAGACCGCTCTCGTGTACACTACCAGTCATCTGAGAGAGGCGTGTAAGCTGAGAGTGATGAGCGAACCACCAGACACCCTTCGGAACGTCATGCGGCTGGCGGCTGAGCGCGAGGACTGGATTCCGGTTCTTCGCGCCGCAGCAGCCGAGGCCGAGCGGTGCGAACCGTACGGGGGTGAGTTTGCCGGCCGCTGGGTGCTCCAGCGGTTGGGACGCTTGACGGGGCAGGGGGAGTGGCGGCCAGGTCTTCGCTTGCTGGCCGCCTATGGGCTGATCGAGAAGTCAGGGGAGACGGTTCGCGGTGGACGCCGTGCGTACTGGAAGATGCCGGATCGGCAGGGCGTCGAAGAGGCCCTGCGCAAGTTGCAGAGTGACGCCGGTGCCGAGCTGCACCGGTAGGCGGATGATGGAACGCCATCACAACGTGCGCGTGGTGGGCGGGTCCAGGAGATATGGTCCTGAGTGAGATGGACGCCATCGCCTTCGCCCGCGAAGCCGAGAAGGAGGTCCGAGCTCTCGACTCTCCCACCCAGGCGAGGCTCCGGCGCAACCTCGCGCGGCTCGCTGAGGGAGCGGCGGGGCTCGACATCAAGCCGCTCGCCGGCAGGGAGCCGTGGAAGCGCCTCCGGATCGGCGACTCCCGAGTGATCTTCCGCGAGGTCGACGAAGCGGAACACGCGCGGTACCGGTGGCTGGTGGCCCGCGTTGTCAACCGGCGCGACCTTGAACGGGCGATCAAGACCCTGTAACCCAGTTTGTCTCGGCGAGCCGAGCGGGCCAGACGACCCTAGTGGCCCGCCGAGTGAACTGAGGGCTTCATGGCAACGGCGCCCGGAGGCCGTCTCGCGATGCTGACGTCTGCTGGCACCATATCAGGGTGCGGCGACCGAGTACCCGATGGCGGCGTAGCCGCGGAGCCGCTTCTGGTGCATCTTGGCCAGCATAGGCACGAGGGCGTCCACATAGTCGACGATCGTCACCGCGCGCTTGCGTTCGTGGAGCCGATGGAGCCGTCCGGCATACTGTTGAACGGTGCCGCGCCAGGAGACGGGCAAGGCCAGGAACAGGGTGTCGAGTCGAGCGTCGTCGAAACCCTCGCCGATGTACCGTCCAGTGGCCAGGAGGACTCGAGGAGCGTCGTCGGGGATCGCGGTGAGCGCGGCGGCGATTGCCCGGCGCTGGCCCGCTCCCATCCCGCCACGCAGGACGACCAGGTGCTCGACATGCGGTGCCAGGAGCTGTTGCATCTGTTCCAGATGCTCGGTGCGCTCGGTCAGGACCAGCGGCGAGTGGCCTCGGCGGATGGCTTCGAGGACGTCCGCCACAATTCCCTCTGTCCGCGGCCGATCTGCCACCAGGCGCGAGTAGATCTCCTGGATGCCAGGGTCGACCAATTCCGCGGGCAGGGTGAACGACGTCATCCTGGGGGTCACTACATGCGCGAATGGACGCGATTCGGCCTGTTGCCGGGCATCGACGCGATGTCGGATGGGCCCGCATTGCATAGCGATGATCGGGTCGTGCCCGTCCTTACGGGTGGGTGTCGCCGTGAGCCCGGTCACATAGCGCGCCCGGGCCTCCCGGAGCACTCGCTCGAAGCTCACCGCCGGGACGTGGTGGCACTCGTCGACGAGAACGTACCCGTAATCGGCGACGAGATCCTTGACCTCGCCGCGAGGGCTCAGGCTTTGCAGCATGCCGATGTCGATCGTGCCCCTGCTCTTGTTGCGGCCACCTCCGAACTGACCGATCGAGCGTGGCGGGATGTCGAGGAACGTCGCCAGCCGCTCCCGCCACTGATCGGCTAGCTGTTGCCGGTGGACTAGCACCAGGGTGTTGACGCCGCGGCGGGCAATGAGCCAGGCACCGATGACCGTCTTCCCAAAGGCAGTAGGTGCGGCCAGCACGCCGAAGTCGTGGGCGGCAACCGCGTCCGCCGCCTCTTGCTGGACTGGGGTGAGCTCGCCATGGAACGTCAAGGACACGGGCACGCCGGATTGGCGCTGGTCGCGCACATCAGCCCGGATGCCGTGGCGCTCCAGCAGACGTTGGACCTCATCGAGCGTACCTCGAGGCAGGGCCAGATGGGCGGGGAAGTCCTCGGAGCAGTCGATCATCCGAGGTTTGTTGCCCGTCCACAGACGCATCGCCTGGGCCCGGTAGAACTCGGGATTGGGGAACGCTGCCAGGCGCCGCAGCCGGCTGACGAGTGCCGGAGGAAGATCGACCGTGGCGATGAACACCCGGTTAGCAATGACCACCTCAACCGCAGCGGGCAGCGGTCCGGCGATCCGCGCCTCGACTCGTCGCCGGGACGGCGTCAGGTTCCAGGGGCGATCGGCCTCCTCATCGGTTTCGAACCACGAGGCGTCGACCCCCAGAATCGTCCCGGCGCGGGCGGCCTCGCGCACAATGCGTTCGCAATCCGCAGCCGGGAGCCGGCTTACCGTGGCCAGGTATCGCCACTGGTCGGCGAAGGGCTGGAAGTCGCGATCCAGGAAGACGGAGTTGTCCTCCCGCCGGGCCAGCCGTTGCAATGGCAGCGCGATCAGGTTGCCGAATCCGCCCTTGGGCATCGTGTCCTGGCTGGGGAACAGCCGGTCGTAGGAGGCGAGACCTATCTGGTGGCGGTGGTCGATCGCCTGGGTCAGCACGGTGCACCCGAGGTTGCGCGCGATCGCGGCGGCCACCGGGCGGTCGAAGAAGATCCAGATGTGGCCGCCTCGTCCCGATCGCGACCGTTCCACGGCGGCGGGCACGCCGAGTGTGTCGCAGGCGCGCCAGACGGCGGCGATGTCGTCTTGCCACGACGACTTGTCGAAGTCGATAGCAAGTAACCAGCAGGTCTCGTCGTCCAGGAGGGGATAGATGCCGATGACCTGCTGGCCGAGGAGGTGGCTCCGAACTGCCTCGTCATCCAGGGGCAGGAGCACTTCTGAGTCTGGCCGCTGGCCCCGCTCCCGCCTCGCGCCGGGTCGGAGGACGGGGGAGTAACCGCTTCGTCCGTCACGCGCCTCCCACCGATCGGCGTAGACGTCCTCTCGGCCTCGGAAGAGCCGGCGGAAGAGGGCGATTTTGTCTCCGTTGGAAGAGTGGGCGTCGACTTTGACATCGCGGATGGCGGTCCCAGCCGGTGACTTCAGCAAAGTTGGCGTCGGCTCCGCCACTCTCGCAACCATTGCCTGGAGGCGGGCGTTCTCTTGGCGTAGCTGGTCGATGGTGGACAGGGCCGACTGAAGCTGGGCCTTGAGGTCGTCGCTCGCCGCGGCATGGCCATCGGCCTCGTCGCTTAACCGCAGCGGACGCACCGAATCCCGATTGACGAACCAACGTTCGCCTTGAGGGCCATGGTATCAGGGTCGTCGGGAAGCCGGAGGGGGCGCGGACGATCAGCGAAGGGGAATACCCGGCTGAGGTGGTCAGCGCACGTCTCAGCCAGTCTCGGTATTGCGATATTACGATACCTTGACATGAAAGTACCCATAAGGTAGCATCACTACTATGGCTAGGACCCTACGGCTCGAGGTGGACCAGGAGGATCTCCTGCGGGAGATGGCTCGCATCGATGGCATCCCTGTCAGCGACGAGATCCGGGAGGCCATCGGGGCCCACATTGAGCGTCGGCGCAAGGACGCCGACTTTCAGGCGAGGCTCCGCGCCTCTCTTGAGCGCCACCGCGAACTGCTCGACACCCTGGCAGATCGCTGACCGGCCCGCCGGAGTGTCAGCCCATTGGCAGTACCTCGAACTCGGCGACTTCCTGCTTATCGCCGAGGCCGTAACGGGGATCCCGGCCGAGGTGCTCGGGAGCTCCGAGCGGGTCGTCTCCCAGGCTGATTCCGCCCTGCACGTCCCCGGCTCCGGCTTCGGAGACTTCGAGGCTTACCCGGGTTCAGCTGTTGCTGCTAGGGGGCGCGGTGGGCACATGTGCGCTCCGGCCGATCTGCAGTGTGGGGAGTGTCCGCTCCGTCACTACGCGTGGTTGGTCAGCCATGCCGTGACGGCGGCTGCGACGTCCGGGTCCAAGTAGCTATCCGGCGCGTTGTACCTGGGCATGACGTCAGCCTGCTCGAGCTCGGAGCGCGGCCCTGGCTCATGCTTGAGGACGTGGTTCGCGTTGTCGGGGAAGAGGAACGTGATGTCCGCCCGGCCCGCCGCCGCGCGCTGTAGTAGCTCACCGTCCGCTTGCCAGTCCACCTGGAGGTCCTTCTTGCCGATGATGACGAGGACGGGGACCGCCGTCCGAGCCAGCAGGGTGGCCGCGTCCGCGATCCAGAGCTCCCGTGCGAAGGGCAGGTTGGCCGGCGTCTCCAGCGCCTTCAGGAGGAGCCTGACGCCCTCGGGGAGGGCAGGATCCGGGTCGATGGGCTCGCCGGCGAGGAACCGGGCGATGGCCGCGTCGTAGAGGGCGAGAAGCGCCTCACCGTTCGGGATCGCCGCAGCCTGAGCCGCGAGCTGGGAGCGCGCGACGACGCCCACGGCGCGGCCGGGCGGCCCGGTGAGGATCAGCCCGGCCAAGGGAAGGTCTGGGTTCTCCAGCTGGTAGTTGAGAGCATGCAGGGTGCCCTCGCTGTTGCCTAGCGCGAAGATCCGGTCGTCCCGAACCCAGCCCTCGGCTGCGAGCGTGCGAACAGCGCCGGCCAGCTCGTCGACGTGGCTCTGCATCGTTATCTTGCCGATCAGCTGGGGGATGGTCTCGACAACGTGGGGTCCCGAGGCGCGCTTGTCGTAGCGCAGGGATGCGATGCCGGCTCGTCCCAGCATCTCCGCCAGCAGGCGTCCGCTGCCATTGGGCCCGGGGAGCAGAGGCGAGTCCCAATCCCGGTCCGTGGGGCCGCTCCCAGCCACCAGCACGACGCCGGGGAAAGGACCGGGACCAGACGGCCGCACCACCGTCCCGTAGACGGTGGTTGTGCCCAAGGGCCAGCTCACCTCCAAGCTCTCGCCGAACGAGTCAGGAGCGGTCATCGTTCACGTCCTCCATGAGTGATGTGCGCGGTTGGGCTCACCGGTCGGATCTCCGTGACCCCGCCAATCTGGTGGCGACAGCGAGTAGCAGGGCTGTGGCAGCGGCGGTGACGGCGACGGCGCGCCACGGAACGCCACCGCCGCCGGGCAGAAGATCCTGAATTCCCGAGGCGAGTGCGGTCGGTGCCCAGGGCGCGACCGCCGTGATGGAGTCGAGCAAGGCGAGCACAAGCAGCGTCGCCAGGCTCCAGCCGGCCACGGCCAGCACGCTCCTGACGAGGGTCGCCCAGGTGGTCACCACCACTACGCTGAAGACCAACCAGAGTGCCTCTAGACCGCACCCTGCTGCCAGCCGGGCGGGTGACAGGTACCCGATGAGGACGCGGGTCTCGTACCAGGCCGCGGCCGAGCCGAGCACCAGCCCGACCACGCTGGCGACAGCCACAGCGGTAGCGCGGGGGAGGATCAGCAGTGATGGACACCGGATCCGGGTGCGATAGAAGGAGGCGAGGGCGGGGCGGGCGTCGAGGGCGACGCTCGCCGCCGCGACGATCACGACGACGAGGATTCCGAGCTGCGCGGCGTTCTGTGAGAAGCCCTTGAGCGCCTGGGCTGGGGTCGCCGGAGGGATCACGATCTTGATCCCGTTCGTCTCCCCGTTGACCAGCTGGGGCAGGTAGTAGGTGAGGACCGGCTCACCGAAGCCCAGGACCAGGAAGACGCCGAGGAGAGCCACCAGGCGCCGCGTCCGCCAGAGTCGGGCGATCTCCAGGCGCCACACGGTCATCAGGACCGGCCCTCATCTCGAGGAGCGGCCGTGAGGGCCAGGAAGGCGTCGTCGAGGCTTGGGCGGACCGGTGAGAGGGCGACCACGCGAGCGCCGGCATCGGCGAGCAACCTGGACAGATGGCTCTCGACCTGATCGGCCGCCGGGGCATGGAGCTCGATCCTCCCGGGCGCGGTCTCCTTCACCTGGGAGACCCAGGGGGCCGCGGAGAGCATAGCCAGCACGGTGGTCGCCGGTGGACGCACCTCGACGAGCCAGCGGTCTCCTCTCACCGAGGCCAGCAGATCGGCAGTCCTGCCCTGGAAGAGCAGCCGCCCGCCCACCAGAACACCGATGTCGGTGCAGAGTTCCTCGACCCCAGAGAGGTCGTGGCTGGAGACGATCACCGTGGTCTGGCCGGCGAGCGAGGCCAGCAGGTCCAGGATGTCCGCCCGCCCCAGCGGGTCGAGGGATGCAACGGGCTCGTCCAGGAGGAGGATCTGGGGCTGAGCCACCAGAGCGGCGCCCAGGTTGAGACGGGTGGTCATGCCTCGAGAGAAGCCTCCGACGCGGCGATGCGCCGATTTGCCAAGGCCCACGAGATCGAGCACCGTCGCCACGGCCTCACGGGTCGACTCCTGCCCCAGCAGGCTGAGTGAGAGGTCGATCACCTCGGTCGCCGTCAGCCACGGCTCGAACTCGGCGACATCGGGGCAGTACCCGATCGCCGCCCGTTGAGCGGCCAGGTGCACCTCCCCGGAGGTCGGGAGGCGGAGCCCGGCCAGGATCTCGAGGAGTGTGGTCTTGCCAGCCCCGTTGGGGCCGATGAGCCCGTACAGCGCACCGGTGGGCACCTCGAGGTTGACCCTGGTGAGCGCCTGCGCCGAGCCGTACGCCTTGCTCAGCCCAACGGTGACGACGGAGGCGCTCAGTGCGATCTCCCCATTGTTAGGTACACCATCCCCGCCCAGGGGCACACCACCAAGCACAGCAGCGCCCAGGCCCAGCGGGGGAGGTAATAGACCTGATCGGTCCGGGCGATGTCCTCGAGGCAGTAGATGTCGAAGCCGACCACCACCACGAGGAGCGGGATCAGGGCGGCCAGCATGGTGCCCTGAGCGACCATTACCATGATCGGTAACGCTACCATATATGGTAGGAGTTGGTAAGATTGGGTGATGGCCAAGGCCGACCTGCTCCTCCACCCGATCCGGCTCCGGATCATCCAGGCGTTCCTGGGTGATCGGGCGCTCACCACCAGCCAGCTCGCCGCGGAACTGCCCGACGTGCCTCCTGGCAGCCTGTACCGCCACGTCGGTCTGCTGGTGAGCGCCGGCGTGCTCGGCATCGCCGCGGAACACCGGGTCCGCGGCGCCGTGGAGCGCACGTACATCCTCCGGGTGGCCGCCGCCCAGGCTGACGCGGCCATGACCACCGAGGAACACCGGCGAGCGTTCATGGCCTTCGTCGCGGGACTGCTCGGCGATTTCGACCGCTACCTCGCTCTGGGTGAACCCGACCCGGCGCGCGACGGCGTGGGCTACCGCATGGGCGCGTTGTGGCTCTCCGACGCGGAGCTCGCCGAGTTCCTCCATGACTTGGCTCCGGTGGTGCAGCCCCGCATGGCGAACGCTCCCGGCCCGGGGCGGCGACGGCGCATCGTGGCGGGGGTGTTAATGCCTACCACCCCGGCGGAAAAGGGGCGTGGTGGACGGCGACGCGAGAGCGGGGCGGCGGGCGGAAGACGGCGATCTCCCAGCCACCGCGGAGCGTGAGCTTCAGGGCTTTGGTCTCATGGGCAGGGGGAGCGGAGGGGAGGGGTTCGAGGGCGGTGGCCCGCGTGGAAGGGTTTGTCGGAAGTAAGAGCGACCAATACCCGCTGCAGGACTCGAACCTGCGATCTGCGCGCTTAGAGGCACCGTGCCGGAATTGAGACCGACCAGTACCCCCTGCAGGACTCGAACCTGCGACCTGCGCGCTTAGAAGGCGGCTGGGCTATTGATTAGGCGGCCGCTTAGTACCTCGCGAATTCAGATGCACCATCTGCCTTGCGCAACACGCTGCAAGACACGGGCTGCCTGCAACGTCAGGAAGTAGTTGGGATAGAAAGGTTTCCGGGCCCTCCCGGACGCCCTCGTGTCCTCCAGTGCCATTCCCCAAGAACTGGGCCAGGCGCGAGTGCTGCCACTGGCACTGGAGCGCACCCGCCAATCGCTGCGCCTCCGCGTAGGCGGTGCGCCGTAGGCGGAACTCAGCCGTCTTCACTCGGTCGTCGGGCTGGTGATAGGGTCGCCGCGTACGAGCGGTTCACCAGTTCGCGCCTTTACCGGCCAACAACGAGTGCCGGCACCTTAGGTCGCCCGGCGGCGCACCAGCCAAACGGTCGCGGCGATGAGGAGCAGTGAGAGCGCTAGCAGCCAGCCGCCCTCGATCCACTGGAACGGCCAGAATCGGCTGGCCGGCTGGTAGGTCGTCAACTGCGTGTAGCCGTGCTGGATGAGGTACTTCACGGGGTCGCCGAACGTGGCCGGGGCCGCTGGCCCGGGTTGGAACAATTCGGGCGTCACCGCCTGGACGTCGACCGGGCGAAGGGTCTGGTTGATCATGTCCAGGCTCGCCGGATTGCCGCCCCGGAACCACCCCTGGCTGATCACCCACGCGGAGGCAGGAATGTTGGGGCTGCTCGTCACCAACGGTGCCTCGTAGTGCTGGCGCAGGAAGATCCCGGTCACGAAGGCGAGCCCAGCCCACGCGGCCAGGGTGGCGAAAATCGCGGGGATGACCCGGCGGACTAGGACGCCGGCCAGGACGCCGATGGCGAAGGCGGCCAACATCCAGGCGGCGAGCGCAACCCCGAGGAAGTCGAAGAGGGTGGGATACAGTGGACCGTTGTGGTCTCCCGCGCCGAATATCGGCTGCATGTACCAGGAGACGAGCAACGTGAACGCCCCGCCCGCAACGGCAACCGCGACTGCGAGTGGCGCGATCTTGGCGAGGGCCCATCGCGCCCGCCCGAAGCCCTGGGTCCAGGTGTAGCGGAAGGTGCCCGTCTCGAACTCCCGGGCCAGCAGCGGCGCGCCGGCGAACGCTCCTATCAGAGCTGGGATCACCTGAAACACGCCGAGGGTGACCCCGACTCCAGGCGCGTAGGTATCCAAGAAATCGTTGGCTGCCTGCTGGCAGACACCTGAACCGGCGGGGCGACATGCGCTGACGGCGCCATAGGCCTGATGCATTGGCAGGCCCGTGATCAGCAGGTATGCGGCCGCCACGCCGAGCAAGGCGATGACACCGGCCAAAGCGAGTCGGTGCTGCCGCCAGGTAATCCAGGTCATCCTTCGCCAGGGCACCGGCCGCAGACCGGCATCCTGTGCCGGCTGCACGGTGGTCAGCGTTGCCAATTAGTCACCTCCATCGGTTCGGCGCCCCTGGCGCGCGTCGGACCGGGGAGCGCCCCGGCGCCAGGCTCACGCAGGTAGGCCAGGGCCAGCTCCTCCAGGCTGACGGGATGCTCCTCCCAGCCAGGTGGTACCGGGCCGGACCTCCCGTTGGTCCTGACCAGCAGGTGGGCCTGCGCCCCGCCGCGCCGGGCGTTTACGACGTCCAGCCGTTGCGCGTAGCTGTCGGCCTCGGCGGCCGGGCCGGTCAGCACGCGGTGGGAGGCGAGCAGGTCGTCGACCTCACCGGCCACCTGGACGCTCCCGCTCGTTATGAGGACGAGGTAGTCGGCCACGCGCTCCAGCTCGGCCAGCACGTGCGAGGAGAGCACCACCGACACGTCCCCGTCGGCCACCGCGGCCATCACCGCAGCCATGAAGTCGTGCCGGGCCAGCGGGTCGAGCATCGCCATCGGCTCATCCAGCACGAGCAGGCGTGGCCGCCGGGCCAGTGCAAGGGTCAGCGCGAGTTGCGCCTGCTGGCCACCGGAGAGGTTGCCGGCCCTGCGTCGCATCGGGATGCCGAGCTGTCCGAGGCGCGCCGCGGCGTAGCTCTGGTCGAAGCGGCGGTTTAGGTTCCGGGTCAGGTGCAGCATGTCGGCCACGGAGAGGTTCTTGTAGAGGGGCGCGTCCTGGGCCACGAAAGCGATGCCGTCCAGCGCGGCAGGGGACCCGGCGGGCCGGCCGTCGAGCACGGTGACGGTGCCTTCGGTTGGAGCCGTCAGGCCGACTGCGAGGTTCAGCAAGGTGGTCTTGCCGGCGCCGTTCGGGCCGACCAGAGCGGCCACGTGCCCGGCGGGAATCGCCAGTGCGCACCCACGCAACGCCCAGGTGCTGCCGTAGCGCTTGCCCAGGCCAATGGCTTCGATGACGTTCATGCGACGCTCTCCTTCTCACCGCTCGCCGCGCCGCGGCGTTCGCGAAAACCCCGTAGCGCGCTGGTGAACAGGGCAACCATCCCGTCCTCGTCCAGCCCGGTCGCGTCGGCGGTGGCCAGCCAGCCGAGCAGGGAGCGGCGAAGCTCGGTCAGCTCGGGTAGGGCAACCTGGTTGAGAGTGGCCTGGATGAAAGTCCCCTGGCCGGGCCGTCCGGCCGCCAGGCCCTTGGTCTCCAGCTCGCGGTAGGCCTTGAGGACCGTGTTGGGGTTGATGGCGAGCGAGGCCACCACATCCCTGACCTTGGGCAGCTGGTCGCCGAGTTTGAGGTAGCCGAGCCGCAGCGCGTGCTCGACCTGCTGGACAAGCTGCAGGTAGGTCGGCACGCCCGAGCCGGGGTCGAGTCGGAATTCGATCGGTGACGCCGGTAAGCGCGCAGCGGCCGCCGGGCCGTCGTCGCCGCCCGTGCCGGACGGGGCGGTCCCGGCCCGGTCGCCTGCCGTGCTGACATCTTTATCTATTGTCATAAGACAAGGCTATAACAGGGCAGATGGCGGTGTCAACTGGCTACCCGGCTCACCGCTCGCGCCAGGCTGGGGACGGGCGCGAGGCGCCTGGCAGCGGTCGCCGTCCTGTTCGAGAGGTCTATCGGCGCGAACAGTCGAGCACCGTCAGCGGGCCACTGAGTTCCTGGATGGGCTCGGGTGCCGATGTCGGACGAGTTGCTATAGAGCATGAGCTTCGCGGAATCCATCTCGTAGACCGGACGGGGGAGGGGAGGCCAATGGTTCAATAGAAGCGCCGGTCCTTCGTGTGTGAGGCAAGCGCTCCTCAGAGCGCCGATCCGGCAGGCAAGCGCGGGGCCCGAATTCAACAGAGGCCGTCGAAGCGGCGCGAAGGGATTCGGCTCTTGGAGGGGAGTAGCGGAGTAGGGGAGTCGGCGCTCAGTTACGGCCCGAGCCAAGCGGAGGTGCGGCTGCTGAGCACTGACCCGGGACCGACCAGTACCCGCTGTAACTGTCAGGCGTCACCCGAAGGCCCGTCAAGGATCAGCCGCAGCCCTTTCGTCAAGGGTCAGCCCGGATCCATTCACCGGATTACTACCCCCTGCAGGACTCGAACCTGCGACCTGCGCGCTTAGAAGGCGGCTGCTCCATTGATTAGGCGAGCGCTTAGTACCTCGCGAATTCAGATGCACCATCTGCCTCGCCAAACAAGCTGCACTGCTGGGGCCGCCTTCCACGTTAGGAAGTGGTTGGGATAGAGAGGTTTCCGGAGCCTTCTGGGCCATCCCGGTGTGCTGTCACTTTCACCGGAGCAAACTGTGCGGATGAACTAAGCGCATACGGTCAGAGCGCCCTAGGGTCACCCCGGATATTGGCTCGACCGAAGGCGCGCTCCCACCGACGGCTCCTCCACAGGGACGATGAACGAATCTAGGCCGGTCGGCGATTCGAGGACTTCCCGTCTGGGCGTGGCGATGGCGGCGGCGATCGCCGCCGCTGCCGCCCTGGCCGGCTGCGGTGGCAGCGGCAACTCCGCCGGTTCACTCCAGGACCAGTGGGTCGTCGGGGTCCCGAGCACCGTCGCCTCCGCCGCGAATCCGGCGATCTGGTTCTTGGATCGCACGGATGACCACCTGCTGGTTGCCTACGACTGGAGCGGAGACCAGGTGGGCAGCGTCCGGTTCAGCTCCTCGCAGCCAGCCAGCGTCCTCCAGTCCCCCGACGGCACGGCTTTGGTGACGGACACGCAACCGACGTCCGGGGCAAGCGTCGTTGGGCGCGTCGATGGCTCCCCGGTCGCAGGGGCCATCAGCCAAGTGACCTGGGCTCGCGACAGTAGCCACCTCTGCTCCTTCCGCCAGCCGAGCGGTGCTGACCTCGTCGAGCAGAGCAGCACGTCCGAGCCAGGAGCCCTCTTCATCGACGACCCCGCGACCGGAGCCTCGCGTCGGGTCGTGCGTTTCGGGACTGAGGACCCCTTGGGCGGTCCGACCGTCCTCTCCTGCAGCTTTGCCGATGATCGTGCCGTTGTCGGCGAGAGCTTCGTGGGTCAGTTCAACTCGCTGCGGATCGTGACCCTCAGCAGCGGCGCCAGCTTGGCGTTCTCCCCGCAGCCTCCTCCTTCCGCCCTAGCCCCACGGGGAGCAGTGGCCTCCGCCGACGGCACGCTCATCGCGGAAGGATCCACCAACGGGTTTGGGCCCGGGGCCAACACCAACCAGTTCACGGTCTATGAGAGCAGCACCGGAGCGGCGCTGGCCACCGTCCCTAACGACATCGTCACCTTCAGTGACGACGATAGCCGGGTGCTGACCGTGCAGGGGTTCAACAGCTCCACCCAGGGAGGCATCTACCGGCTGGTCAACTGGAGCACCGGAGCCGTGCTCTGGAGCGACCACCTCGCCCTGGGCAGCAGCTACCTGACCCGGCCCGGCTCCGGAGACGTCCTGGTGGAGCCCACCTCCAGCCGTGGGCCTGTTTCAGGTTCGCTGGGAACGCTCCAGCCATACACGACCCCGATCATCGTCCGGGCCGACGGGACGACCCTGCAGCTGCCCGAGGTCCGTCCCCTGGACGATTGACAGGCTCGCATGCCCGGGAACCCACCGGGACGGCAATCCCCGTGTGCACAAGAGGCCCCACACCGGGCCACGCGAGGGTGCTGTCAGTGCTTTCCGGCTAGCCGCGTGAACGGGCGAGGCGGTCCTCGCGGGGGCGCGGGTGGATGTCGGCAGCGCGCCCGCCTCGCGGAGAGGAGGCGGCCGCTGTATCTGAAGCCTCAGTTCGGCCGGAGCACTACCCCCTGCAGGACTCGAACCTGCGACCTGCGCGCTTAGAAGGCGGCTGGTCTATTGATTAGGCGGTTGCTTAGTACCTCGCGAATTC
>PLNE01000118.1 GCA_003141695.1 Candidatus Dormiibacterota bacterium | reverse complement strand
CCGGTCAGCCAGTAGTGGTCGCTGCCCGGCCGGAAGCGGTAGTCGTTGTCGTTGGACCGTACCTTCGGGCTGCCGGTCGGGATCACCAGGTGGATCCCGGGGAAGCGTGCGGAGAGGGAGCGCCGCCGCGATCCATACCGCTCAGCGGCGGGGTGAGGATGATCGGGGAAGGTGCTGGTCCGGGCCCAGTCCCGTGACATCAGCTCGACCAGGGCGGACGGCGTGCGGGGGTCGTGGGTCCGCGTACCGTCGCCGGTGGGGGTGGTTTCCTCCTTTGAGGTCACCCCGTCCCGCGCTTCCGGGTCGGGATCCGCGCCTGTGCCGGAGGCCGGCGCTCCGGGCGCCGGTTGCCCATGCTCCATCCCCTGCAGGGTACGCTTGAGCGCCTCGTGGCGCGGCCGGGCGGGCACCCGCCCCGCCCGTAACGGAAGGAGTGCATTTGAGCCACAAGCGGCTGATGCATCTATCCCATCAACCCACTGCCGGAGCAGACTCCACTGCGCCGATGAGCCCAGAGAACACCCCGCAGGCCAGCTGCCGCCTCTGCCAGCGCGGGCCAACCGCGGTCGCCACCCTCCACCAGCACCGCGGCCGTGGCTTGACCCTGAGACATCTGGTCCTCCGCGGACCGCTCTGCCGCGAGTGCGGCCTGGTCGCATGGCGGCACATGACCCTCGACACCGCACTGCTCGGATGGTGGGGACTGGTCTCGCTGGTCGCCACCCCGGTGACCCTGGTCCTCAACTCGATCGCCCTGGTCAAGCTTCTCCGCACGCCCGTTACCCCGGCGGTCCCGGTCTTCCCGGGAAGCTGGCCACAGCCGGCATCCCCCACCGTCTGAGCCCCACTCGGGGGCCGCCGGTCGGGGTTATGCTTCGGGAGCGATGAACTCTCCCCGGGCGCCGTCCCCGGCGCCTTTGCAGATTGTCGTGGCTGCCGCCAGCTGGATCGCTGCGATGGCGTTGCTGTTGATCGGGGGTATCGTCGGCGGGTTCGGGCGCATCGCTCTGACCGCCGCCGCCATCGGCCTCCTCATCCTCTCGGTGGCTTACATCGGTTTCCAGGTCTGGCATCTCAACCGGCTCCAGAAGGGTCCTGGCCCTCGGACCGCCGACCGCAACCCCGGCTCACGCCGGGCTCCCTGACCCGCGGGCCGCCCCCCTCACCCGCACCGTGATCACCTGGGCGCGCGGCCGGCTGCGGCGCGGCATCTTCGGCGAGAGCTGGGGGGTCGTGCTCGCCACGCTCGTGCTGCTCGCGGCCTGGTACGGGATGAGCCTCCTCTACACACCCCTCAACCACGGGCCGAACCGGATCTTCCTGCGCACGCCCCTGGATCAGGCGATCCCGGTGGTGCCCGTCTTTGTCATCCCCTACATCTCCCTGACCCCGTACATCGCCGTCACCATGGCGCTCCTCCTGCTGGCGAGGGTCAGGCTCTTCCGCTCCGCCGCGGCGGCGATGATCATCGCCTGGCTGGTGAGCTACGCCTTCTACTTCTTCCTCCAGTCGTACGTGGCCCGGCCCGAGCTCACCGGCTCGGATCCGCTGACGGCGCTCATCCGCACGGTGTACGCCGGGGACCAGCCGTACAACGACTTTCCGAGCCTGCACACGTCGCTCTCGACCATCGTGGCCATCCATTGGTGGCGGGTCGACCGCCGGATCGGCATCGCGGCCGGGGTGTGGACCCTGCTCATCGTGGCCTCCACGGTGCTGGTCCACCAGCACTACCTCGCCGACCTGGCCGGCGGGCTGACCCTCGCCGCCGTAGCCTGCGTCGTGAGCCTCCGCCTCTTCGCGCAAGACCGGGGGGCCGCCGCCGGCTGACCTGGCGGCCCTGCTCAGCCCCGGGCGCAGACGGCGAGCCGCGCCGCCTCCCTGAGGACCGCGTCGCGGAGCTCCGGCGGCCCGAGCACGGTGAAGGCGACGCCGAGCAGGGAGAGCCGTCGCACGATCCACTCCAGGTCGTCGGCGCCTATGCGCAGCCGGATGCCGCCCTCCATCGGCTCGACGGTGCCCACGCTCGGGTTGACGAGCCGGCGCGCCTCATCCAACGGGATCTCCAGCCGGACCTCCGCCCTCCACCGGTAGGGGACGCTCGCCATGCTGCGGTGGATCTCATCCATCAGGTCGAATCCTTCCGGGGTTTCGAAGCTCTCCCGGGTCGGCTCGATGTCGAGGATCCGGTCGAGCCGGAAGGTGCGCATCGCCTCCCGGAGATGGTCCCAGCCGGCGACGTACCAGCGCCCGTTGTGGAACGCGATCCCATACGGGTCCAGCAGCCGCTCGCTCTCCTCGCCGCGGGAGGAGCGGTAGCGAAAGCGGAGCCGGACCCCGTTGCGGGCGGCGGTGCTCAGGGTCAGCACCGTCTCTCCGTCGGCGTGCCCGCGCTCGTGGTCGGGATCGCCCAAGCCGAGCTGCAGCGTCTCCTGGGCCGCCCGCAGGCGGTCGCGCAGGCTATCGGGCAGCACGCGGTCGAGCTTGGCCAGGGCACCCTCGACCGCGAGCCCCGAGGTGACCAAACCCAGACGCTCGGCGGCGAGCAGGCCCAGCACCAGGACCAGCGCCTCCTCGTTGGTGAACATCAGGGGCGGCAACTTGAAGCCCGGCCGCATCCGGTAGCCGCCCGTCCGGCCCCGCTCGGCCTCGATCGGGATGCCCATGTCCTGGAGGCCGCGGATGTAGCGGCGGACGGTGCGCGGGGTGACCTCGAGCCGCTGGGCGATCTCCTCGCCGCCCATCTCCCGGCGCGCCTGGAGAAGCTCCAGCAGGGTCAGGATGCGTTCCTTCGAGAGATCCACGAACTCTCCAATTATATAGGACCGATCCTGTCCACATTTCCCCCTAGGCTCACCTGATGATGAGCCCACACATCTACCGCCTGCTTGCCCACGAACGGCACCGCGACCTCCTCCTGGAGGCCGACAGCTCCCGCCTCGCGCGTGAGGCGATGGCTTCCCGCCCCACCTCGCCGGTCCGCTCCAACCGCCGAGCGGCCCGGATCCCGCGCTCCGAGCTGTGGCCGCAGCCTCGCGGCGACACCGTGGAACTGCCGGGCAGGCCGCTCCAGCACGACGGCGCGGCCCTGGAGCCCGACCTCCTCGACACGACCGCCGCGGAGAGGTAGGACCTGGTGGTCAGCGGGGGACTCGAACCCTCGACCTCGCGGATGTGAACCGCGCGCTCTAACCAGCTGAGCTAGCTGACCCCGGGACCCCCGAAGTCTATCTAGTCCTCCGCCTGGGCGAGGTAGGTCGCCTCGTCCACCAGCTCGACGCCCCCCTCGGTCACGTCGCGAAGCCGGAGCAGCCAGCCTTCCTCGTAGGGCGAGGTGTTGACCTTCTCGGGGGCGTCGGTGAGGGCTCCGTTGAACTCGCTGACGGTGCCCGAAACCGGTGCGTAGAGGTCGCTCGCCGCCTTGACCGACTCGATGGCGCCGAAGCGCTCACCCGCGGTCAGCTTCGCCCCGACCGCGGGCAGGTCTAGGAAGATGACGTCGCCGAGCAGGGCCTGGGCGTGGTCGGAGATCCCGACGGTGGCCGTTTCGCCGTCACGGCGCACCCATTCGTGGGTGGGGGTGAAGCGGTAACCGGAGAGGTCGGGCATGGCTGGCTCCTTCAATCGCCGCGGCGGCGTGGGTGCTGGGCAAGGTCTGCATCGCGGCGATACATCACGGTGTGGTACCGCCGGCTCCTCCGCTCGGGGCGAAAGCCTGCGGCTCTCTCCCCTCGCTCCGTCCCCGGCGGTAGAAGGGGAGGGGGACCCGGTGCGCGGGCACCGCCTCGCCGCGGAGGTCAACGGTCAGCGGTGCCCCGGCCAGGTGGGGCGCCACGTAGGCGGTCGCGATGCCGTGCCCAAGGCTGAAGCTGAAGCCTCCGCTGGTCACCTCTCCCACCGCCTCTCCCCCAGACCTCACGGTCATCCCGTGGCGGGGGATCTGGCGCGGCCCGAGGGCCAGGCCGACGAAGCGTCGCGGAGGGTTGTCGGGATCGAGCTGACGGAGTCGTGCCGCTCCGATGAACTCTCCCTTGCCGAGCCGTACGGTCCAGCCGAGACCGCAGCTGTAGGGGTCGACGCTCTCGTCCATGTCCTGGCCGTAGAGCCGGAGCCCGGCCTCGAGCCGCAGCGTGTCCCGGGCGCCCAACCCGGCCGGGAGCAGGCCACGACCCTCGCCCGCCTCGAGCAGGGCGTCCCAGAGACCCGGGGCAGGGTCGGCTCCGCAGTAGAGCTCCAGTCCGTCCTCCCCGGTGTAGCCGGTTCTCGAGATCCGGCACTCCACCCCCGCCACCCTCCCCACGGCGGAGGCGAAGGGCCGCAGCGCCGAGACGTCGGAGTCGGCGAGCGTCTGGACGATGCCGATCGCCTCCGGGCCCTGGATGGCGAGCAGCGCGGTCTCGTCGCTCTCGTCGAGGAGCTCCGTGGCCGCGAACAGGTGCGACCGCATCCATTCCAGGTCGGCCTGCCGGCGGGCCGCGTTGACCACGACCAGGAACCCGTCCTCCACCCGGTAGACGATCCAGTCGTCGATGATCCCACACCCGGCGTTGCAGATCACCGTATAGAGGGCACGGCCCCGGGGCAGCGACGAGGCGTCGTTGGCTATCAGCCGCTGCAGGGTGGCCTCAGCGCCCGCCCCGCGGAGCCGGACCTCGCCCATGTGGGAGAGGTCGAAGAGGCCGGCTCGGGTCCTGACCGCCACGTGCTCGTCCCGGATCGAGCTGTAGCGGAGCGGCATCTCATACCCGGCAAACTCGACCATCACCGCGTGGGCGGAGAGGTGGCGGGCGTGGAGAGGGGTCCTCGCAGCCATTGACCGCAGCGATGGTACGCCCTCTCGCAGTCCGCTCCGGATCATCGCGCTCCCCCGGATGAGATCTCCGCGAGGCGTGCGGACCGCGCTATCCTCCCGAACTGGGGCCACCGGATCCCGTCTTGGTCGCCGACACCTGAGGCGAGCACCGGGAGAACCGACCGCTGCCCCCAGAGGAGCGCAGAGCGGTGCGACGCGACGCTCGCAGATCGGAGAGGCGGGGCCTCGCGAGAGACGGCAGAGTCACCCTGCGCCGGGCTCTCGGGATCGCGACCGCCCTCGTGGCAGGCTGGCTGCTCCTCGCCGGACCTCTCAGCCTGGCACCATCTGCGGCACGCGCCGGCCCACTGTCGTCGCCGTCCGCCTCACCCTCCGTCTCCGCGACCGCCGCCCCGACCCCGACCTCGTGCCAATTCTTCTTCTGCACGACCCCAACCCCGGGGGGCCCGTCGTTCGGGACCGCCCCGCCGACCCCCACGCCGACCCCGCCGCCGCCGCCCACCCCAACGGCCGCGCCCACCAGTGTGCCGACCGGGTACGCCGAGTCCATCGATCCGCAGCAGACCCAGGCCAGCATCCCGCCCACCAATGCCAACGTGATCGTGGTGCCGCACGCCACCGGGAGCGGATCAGGCATCACGGAGTGGGCGCTTTTCGCGATCATCGTGTTTGCTGCCATCGCTGGAGCCAGCTTCTTCCTCTTCTTCAAGATCCGTTGACCGCCCCACGTCGGGGGCGTCGAGCTGGGGAGTGGGGCCTCTTCCGCGGCTGCTGCGGCGGGCTCATCTTCCTCATCGTCGTGGTCGCCGTCGCATTGGTCCTGCTGATTCGGGTCACCGGCGACCCGGGTCTCGGAGCGCCGCCGGCCGGCCCCGACGACGGTGGTAGCCCCGACGCCATCGCCGCCGCCCTCGGTGCGGAGGTCGTGACGGAGCTGGCCAGCCCGGGTGCCCCGGGGGCGGCCGTCCTGCTCAGCGAGCAGGACCTCTCGACGCTGGCAGCGGTGGACAACCCAGATCCCGGGATGTTCACCGCTGTGGAGGTTCGCGCTCGGGGCGGCCAGCTCTGGGTCAGCGCCGACAGCCACCTGGGCCCTCTGGCTGTGGTCGTGACCTCCCGCCTCACCCTCAGCCTGGGGCCGGGCGGGGAGGTCGCTCCCGACGTGGAGGAGCTCGATGTCGGGGACCAGGCGATCCCCGGTTTCATGCGCTCGGCGATCGACCCGCGAGGCGATGCGGCCCTCTCGCTCACCCCGCTCCTGAGCGGGACGAGGCTGAGCCAGTACGGCCTCGAATGCGTCGTGGTGGTACCCGGTCGAGGGCTGGAGCTCGGCTTGCGCCTTCCGCTCCTCAGCGCCGACCCCGGTTACTGTGCTGCCCACCCCCTATCGGAGGCGATCAACGGGGGTTAGCGCGATCCCCGGTGGCGGCGGCCAGGCGTCCAGGGCTCCTCCGGGTCAGTCGAAGTCGTCGGGCTCCGGATACGCGGCGCGGTCGATGCGGCGGCCGAGCAGTCCCGCCTGGAGGTCAAAGAGCTGGTCCATCAGGTGGACGATGGTCACCCCGGCGTGCAGCTCAGGAGCGCAGAACGGGAGGGTGCACTGGAGACGGCGCAGCCTC
This sequence comes from Candidatus Dormiibacterota bacterium, assembly GCA_003141695.1. GTDB lineage: Bacteria > Chloroflexota > Dormibacteria > Aeolococcales > Aeolococcaceae > Changshengia. The sequence goes on along the minus strand of PLNE01000118.1, from coordinate 10,505 downwards.
TCCTCCATGCAGAGGGGGACGCGCTTGCGTCCGACCAGGAGCAGCTCCTCGCACTCGGCGATGATCCGGTCGATTTCCTCGATCGGGCGCTCCATGCGCCGTCTCTCCGAATCGCGGCGGATCCGATGACGGAGCTGCTCGGTGATCTCGTCGTTGGTGACGCGAAGCGGGGAGATCATGTCTGTCTATACGCCTGTGGACCGTCTCTGGTTGAGTTCTTGCTGAAGGTGGGGAATTCCCCGTCGCAAGAGTTACCAGCCGCTTCCTGTCAGGTCGATGACAGCCCGCCGGCGTTGCACCACCGCGCCATGACCGTTTCCTCCCTCGTGTCCCGGCAACGCCCGCCCGGGCTGCTCCGACCCGAGCTCAGGAGCCGGGCAGCGGGATGGTGCGGGCGATGGCGGCGATCTTCGCCGCCCAGAGGGGGTCGGAGGCGTAATCGACGTTCATCCCCCGGAGCGTCGGTCCGTGGTAGTACTCGCCTTCCTGGGCCAGGTACTTCTCCTGCACCTGCTGCGCCACGTACAGGATGCAGGCGGCGAAGCTCGGGAATCTTGAGGCGTCACCGGCGGGGTCGCTGTCGTCGGCCCCGTAGCCGAAGAGATTGTTGTCGCTCTGGGCGATGGCGCTGGTTCCCCACGCGGACTCCTCGATCGAGTGGGCGACCAGGTAGAGAGCGCTCACGCCGTACGTCTTCTCCGCCTGCATGTAGGTGGCGCCCAGCCCGGCGAGCGCGGTCCCGGCCAGGAAGCTGTCGATGGTCTGGGCGTTCTCGCCGGACGGGAGGGTGAGGTCGGTGTCCTCGGTGAAGAGGGGGCCGGCGATCGGCTGGAATAGAGTGTCGTCAGCCCGGGCCAGAGCCAGGGCCTCGGCCGCATCGGCGTACTCGCTCTCGTACTCGGAGACCAGGTCGTACTGGTTCTGAGCCGTGGTGGTGGCGTCGTCCGCCGCGCTCGCGGTCGCCTGGTCCTCGGCCAGCAACTCGGCGTCGTTGGCCTCGTCGTTGGCGATGATCACCTCCTGGGTGGCCTCCTGCTGCTCGGCCGCCTGGGCTTGGCTGCGCGCCTCTACCGTGGCGGCCAGCACGCGCTGCTCCTGCTGCTCCTCGGCATTGATCTGGTCCACCACCACGTTGCCCGCATTGGCGACGTGACTGACCTCATTGACCCTCGCCACCAGGTCGCTGATGCTCTTGGCGTCGACGAGGTACTCGATCGTCGTCTGGCTTCCCCCGCTCTCGTAGCTGGCGCGCAGGAACGCGGCCAGCTGCTGCTTGTCGCGCTGGATCTCTCCATCGAGCCGGGAGACCTCGGCCTGGTCGGAGGTCACCTCGGCGTCCAGGGAGGTGATCTTCCCCTGGAGCGCGGTCAGCTGAGCCTGGGCCTCCGCCAGCTGCGCCCGCGCATTGTCGAGCTGGCCGGCCGCCTCGACCACCTGGTTCCTCGCCTGCTGGGCCTGGAGCTGGGCCTGAGCGAGGGCCTGCTGAGCAGCGGCCAGATCCCCCCCGCCATCGCCCCCCGGTGAGGAGTCGGCGAGGACGGGCGTGATCGCGAGGCAGAGCACCAGCGCCAGCGCGGCCGCCATGGCGGCGCCGAGCCGGGTCGGGCGGTTGACACGCCCGGATCGCTGTCGGCCCATCGCTCACGAGTATGCCGAGGCCCGCGAAACGGCCAGGCACCATGTCACGGCTCCGTCATCGAGCGGTCGCGGACGCATGCGATCGTGCTGACGCTCGGTTACTTCGGGACGCTCGCGACCGCCGGTTGAGATGCGGGACGCGACCCCCGGAACGCCGCCGGGTCAAGCCGCCGTGGCGGCGGTCAGGACGCCTTGCGCTTGAGGAGCTGAGCGCGGACGTCGTCGCTGCCGGCGGGGACCAATTCCTCTGCCTGACGGGGCCCGCAGCCGGTGCACTCGAGCCGGCCGCCGATCAGGTTACCGTCACCGTCGTAATAGATGACGGTGAGACGCGGAGCGCTGCATCGGGGGCACGGGTTGGGCGTGGCCATCGGCTCCTCCGAGGTCGTCCTGTGGAGTGGAGACATGATGGCACGCCCGGCTCTGACGGGGCAGTTTCGGAGCACGGGCCGTGACCGGGGCCCCCGGTGGGCCCGGCGACCGTGACCGGCGTCGAGGCGGAGCCGAGGCTGGTGCGGTACCTCGATGAGCTGTACCGGTGGAATCAGCGGATCAATCTGACCTCCATCCCCCGGGAGGAGGCGGAGAGCCGTCACCTCGCCGAGGCGCGCCATCTGCTCGTCCACGCCGCTCCCGCCACCGGGGCGCGGGTCGCCGACATCGGCGCCGGGGGCGGCGTGCCGGGACTGGTGATGGCCATCCTGCGCCCCGACCTCCGGGTCACCCTGATCGAGTCGGACCGGCGCAAGGCGGGATTCCTCGTCCACGCCGCGGCCCTCTGCGAATGTCCGCAGGTCACGGTCGAGCCCCGTCGCGCCGAGGAGGTCGGGCACGACCCGGCCCACCGCGACGCCTACGACCTCGCCGTTTCGCGGGCGACCGCGTCAGCACCGGTGCTCTGTGAGCTCGCCCTGCCCCTCCTGCGCGCCGGGGGGCGACTGGTCGCGCTGGTGGCCGACGCGGAGGCCGACCTGCGCGCCGCCTCCGCCGCCGCGTCCGCATGCGGAGGAGGGGTGCCGGTAGCGCTTGCTCCCGGCATCCTCTCCGTCACCAAGGTTGCTCCGACCCCGGAGCGCTACCCCCGCCGTGCCGGGATGCCCGCGCGCCGTCCGCTGCACGGGAGCTGACGGCAGCGCGCCCGGCGCCCCGGCCGGTGCCGGCGCATCTCCCCAGGCGGGGTCGACCCGGATCCCCTATCCCGACTGCGGGCCGACCCTTCGCCGCAACGCCGCCTCCGCCTCGGCCCCCTCGTCCCAGGGCAGCGGTCCGGCCGCGGTCTCGATGGTCCGCTCGTGACCCTTGCCCGCGAGCAGGACCGTGTCCCCGGGAGAGGCGTGGTCGATCGCGAAGGCGACCGCCTCCGCGCGATCCGGGATGAGGTGCAGCGCGGTACCGCGAGCGGCCCCCGCGGCCTCGGCCGCCGCCGCGATCTCCTCGACGATGGCCACGCGATCCTCGCCGCGCGGATCCTCGTCGGTGACCACGATCACGTCGGCGAGCCGGGCCGCGACCCGGCCCATGGCTCCGCGCTTCTCCCGGTCCCGTTCACCCGCCGAGCCGAAGACGGCCCACAGCCGCCCGGGGGTTGCCGTTCGCAGCTCGCCGAGCACCTTCTCCAACGCGGCCGTGGTGTGCGCGTAGTCGACGACGACGGCGAAGTCCTGGCCGAGGTCGACGCGCTCCATCCGCCCGGTCACCCGCTCCAGCGCGCCCACGCCCCGGACCGCCGCCTCGAGGGGGATGCCACCTCCTTCGACGGCGCGGCCGCCCCCGCACGCCGCGGCCAGTGCCGCCAGCGCGTTGGCCGCGTTGAAGGTGCCGGCCAGCCGCAGCCGGACCTCGGTCCTGCCCCACGGCGTGCCCGCCGTGAAATAGACACCTCTGGCATCAACTCGCAGGTCCTCGGCGACGAGGTCGGCGTCGGCGCGACCGCTGGCGCTGTAGGTGAGCCGGCGAGCCACCGGCATGCCGGCGAGGCGCGGGTAGCCGAAGTCGTCGTCGCGGTCGAGGACGGCCAGGCCGCCGGGCCGCGTCCCCACCAGCTCCAGCAGGCGCTGTTTGGTGCGCAGGTACTCCTCGCGGGTGCCGTGGATGTCGAGGTGCTCCGAGGTGATCCGGGTGTAGACGGCGAGGTCGTAGTCGACGTCGTCGACCCGGTGCAGGTGGAGGCCGTGCGATGACGTTTCCACCGCGGCGCGGGTGCACCCGGCGTCGGTGGCTTCGGCGAGGAAGCGGTGCAGCTCGGTGGCTTCGAGGGTGGTGATCCGGCCCGTGCTGGGCCGCACGTCGTCGCCGATCCGCAGGTCGACGGTGGTGACGCTGGCCGCCTTCTGGCCGGCTGCCTGCCAGGCCGCCCAGAGCATGGTGGCGGTGGTGGTCTTGCCGTCCGTACCGGTGATCCCGGCCACCGTCATCCGCCGGGAGGGATGCCCGGCGAGGGTGGCCGCCAGAGCGCTCAGCGCTCGCCGGGCGCTCTCGACCTGCAGCAGGGGTGTGTCCTCCGGAATGGCGGGGATCGGGGTGCGCTCGGCGACGACCGCGACGGCACCGGCCTGGACGGCCGCGGCCGCGAAACCGTGACCGTCGACGTGGAAGCCGGGGACCGCCACGAAGAGCGTTCCCGGGCGGCATTGGCGTGAGTCGTATTCGACGGCCGTCACCTCGGGGTCGCCGCCGCCGGCGGAGTCGAGGACCGACTGGTGGAGGAGCTCGGAGAGCAGCATCGGTGGTCCTTCCCTCCGCTACGCCGGTTCCCGGCCGGCCGTCTCGGCGCACGCCTCGAGCGCGTCGACGATGGTGCGGAACTTGAGCTCGGTCTCGGCCACCTCGAGGTCGGGGCGGGACTCGGCGACGATCCCGGCACCGGCGTCGATGCGCACCCGCGCACGGGTGATCAGGGCACAGCGCAGGCTCACCGCCCACTCGCCGTCCCCGCGACCGTCCACCCAGCCCACCAGGCCGGAGTAGAGCCCCCGCGATGCGGGCTCGAGGCTGGCGATCAGAGCACTCGCCACATTCGCGGGCGTCCCGCAGACGGCTGGGGTGGGGTGGAGCGCCGCCGCCAGGGCCAGGGCGCTGGGCGCCGAGGGGCGGAGGCGCCCGCGCACCGCGGTCGCGAGGTGCCAGACGGTGGCGGTGGCGACCAGGTGGGGCTCGGTGTCGACGCGCAACTTGGTGCAGTGCTGCGTGAGCGTCTCGGCGACCGCCTCCACCACCGCGGCGTGCTCGTGCTGGTTCTTGGCCGAGCGGACCAGGGCCTCGGCTGCCTCCCGGTCACGGCCCGGATCATCGGGCCATCGCGCCGCGGTACCGGCCAGAGGGAGCGACACGACTCGATCCCCCTCCCTTCGCAGCAGGGTCTCCGGCGTGGCGCCCACGAAGGCGCCGTCCTCATCCGCCGGGGCGGCGAAGAGGTGGCACTCCGGGTCGCGCCGGCGCAGCTCGGCGAGCAGCGCGGCGAGGTCGATGCCCGGGTTTGGCGCCGTCAGCGCCCGGGTGAGCACAACCTTCTCCAGGTCGCCGGCCCGGATCCGCGACAGAGCCTCGGCCACAGCCTGCTCGTAGGCGGCGGCGGGCGGCTCGGCCACCCACCGCATCGGCGAGATCGGCGGCGCGCTGGTGCGGGGTGGCGGGATGGCCGGTTCCGCCACCCCGCGATCGCGCCCGACGCCGAGGTCCAGCTCTCGCGGCGAGATCGAGGTGACGGTGATCCGCTCCGGGATCACCAGGCGGGCCGCCATATCCCCCCGGAAGGGGAGGGCGGCGATGACGACTGCATCCTCGATGCCGAGGCCCGCCAGCGCGTCATCCGCGGCCGCCGCCGCCCGGGTGGCCTGCTCCGACCCCACCGCCACCTCGATCCGGCGGAGCTCGCCGGCGGTGACGATCCCGGTGCCCCGCCGCTCCATCAGGAACCCGCCCGGCCGCCAGGCCGCGAGCAGGTCGACGGCGGCGGCCGGGCGGGTGGCCGCATGAGGGAAGGCACTGGAGCGGAAGGTGGCGCTCATCTCCTGAGAGCTTCGAGGCCCGCCCGCGATCCTGGGTCCTGGTCCGCCGCGCCCGTTCTGGTCCCCACCAGGAGCTGCACGGCGCCAAACCCGAGCAGGACGCGCCGGGTGTCGGGGAAGCCCGCCTCGCGGAAGATCCCGACGAGGGTGGGTCCGTCGGGCAGGTACGCAGTGGAGGCCGGCAGGTAGCGGTAAGCCTCGGCGTCGGAGAGGAGGGCGCCGAGCCGTGGCACGACCTGCTCGACCCAGGTGGACTGCAGCCAGCGGGTCGCCGCCCGCGGCTCGGCCAGGTCGATCACGGCGAGCCGCCCGCCCGGCCGGACCACCCGCGCCATCTCNNCCCTGCCGGTGCAGCTCGCGGCAGAACTCGCCGGGGCCGCAGGCCAGGTCGGCGACGGTCGCCCCGCGGGGAAGGCGCAGCTCGCGCACCGCCCGCCGCCGCCAGAGGACGTCCAGCCCCCCGGTCATGAGGTGGTTGATGAGGTCGTAGCGGGGGGCGATCCGGTCGAACATCGCCTCGACGACCCGTGCTTTCTCCTCGCTGGCCGGAAGGGGGGTGGGAATGGTCACGATCCTCCCATCATCGCCGAGGCAGGCCCGGGATCGCGGTCTCGCTCAGGACGAGGGAGACGGGGATGCCGGCTCAAAGATGTAGCGGCAGAAGGTGCCACCGCCCGCCGACGGAGTGCCGCACTCGTAGATGAAGGGCAATGAGGCGATGGTGCTGGCGGGGGAGGGGATCGAGACGACGGGGGTCCCGCTGGTGGGGAGCGGTCCGGTCCCAGCCTTGGGCTGACTCCTGATCCCAAGGTCAAAGGCGTAGAGGCAGGCAACGGCGACGACGGCTCCGAGGAGCAGCGACGCCACCACGGGTCCGACCGAACCCCGAGGTTCCCGGTCCGGGTCGGTCGACGTGCCACTCTCCTCGATCACGCCCTCGGGCTCGCTCTCCTGACCGTCCTCGATGGCAGGGCCGGCTGGGGCCCGTGACCACCGGTACAGGAGCACCGCCAGTACCGCTGCGAACCCGGCGAAGACGGCGTCGGCGAGGCCGCCGATGCCACCGATGATGCCCCCGGCGATGTAGGCCTCGGGCTGGCTGTACCCCTCCCCCAACGGGTGGACGATGGCGCCGATGTTGCCTGCCAGCTGGGAGACGACAAGCGCTCCCCCGGTACCCGCGCCGAGGCAGGCTGCACCCCTCGCCCACCCTGCGCTGGCCGTGCCCGAGCCAAACCGACGGCGGAGCACGAGCAGGAGCACGCCGGCCAGGAGGAGAAGCGAGAAGTAGCCGTCGGGCCGCGGGAGGGGGAGGTCGCTGGGGCCGGTCACCCAACCCATCAGGGTGGCCGCGATCAGGTAGGCGAGGGTCCCGAAGGCGGATACGCCCACCACCACGGCGCCCGACCACCTGACCCATACGTCGAGGTTGGTCGGGAACTGCCGGCGGCGGCCGCCGCTCACGAGAAAGCCTTCCTCGTCCAGCTCGACGGGCGCATCTTCAGGGTCGAGGTCGGTCATGCCCGTCCCCATGGCGGTCTCGCTCAGGACTGGGGAGACGGAGCGGGCGACACAATCGGCGGGGCCCACATGCAGAAGGTGACACCGGCCGGCGACGAGCTGCTGCACTCCTCGACCGACCCGGGCAACATGGAGATGGCGACAGCGGGGGAGGGGACCGAGACGACCGGGGTCCCGCTCGTGGGGATCGTGCTGTTCGTCTGGGCTCTGGCGGTCCCAATGGCAAACGCCACGAGGCAGGCACCCGCGATCAGGGCGCCGAGAAGCAGCGACGCCACCGCGGGTCCGACCGATCCGCCACGTCCCGACCCCGGCGCGGTCGACGTGCCACTCTCGTCGATCACGTCCTCGGGCTCACTCTCCCGACCGCCCTCGCCGGCAGGGCCGGCGGCGGCGCGTGACCACCGGTACAGAAGGACCGCCAGCACCGCCGCGAACGCCGCGAGGACGGCTTCCGAGAGGGCGCCGATGCCGCCGAAGATGGCCCCGGCGGTGTAGGCGGCCGGCTCACCGAGACCGTTCCCCGACGGGTGGACGATGAGGCCGATGTTGCCCGCAACCTGGGCTACGACCAGCGCTCCACCGGTTCCCGCGGCGAGGCAGGCTGCACCCCTCGCCCACCTTGCACTGTCCGTGCCCGAGCCCAACCCGCGGTGGAGCACGAGCAGGAGCACGCCGGCCAAGAGCAGGAGCGAGTAGTAGCCGTCGGGTGGCGGGAGCAAGAGGTAGCCAGTCGCCCAGCCCAACAGGCTTCCTGAGATCAGGGCGGCGAGGGTCTCGTAGGCGGCGACGCACACCACCACGGCGCCCGCCCACCTGACCCACGCATCGAGGTCGGTCGGGAACTGCCGGTGGCGCCCGCTGCTCACGAGGAAGCCGTCCTGGTCCAGCTCGACGGGCGCATCCTCAGGGTCGAGGTCGGTCTCGTCCCTGCCCTGCCGCCCCGGTTCCTCCGGTGTCTCCACCATCGCGGGCATCTTCCGCCTCTCCGGGGGGGTCCTGCAGGTGATGGGGGAGCCCTTCGCGCCGCACCTTGCCGAGTGCCGTGCGGGGCAGCGACTCCACCAGCACCAGCTCCCGAGGCGCCTGGTGGCGGCCGAGCAGCGCCCCGACGTGGTCCCGCAGGACCTCGAGGGTCGGCGGCACTCCTCGATCGCGCGGGACGACGGCCGCGACCACGCGCTGCCCCCAGGTGGGGTCGGGACGGCCGAAGACCGCGCAGTCGGCGACCGCGGGGTGGCTGCGCAGGGCGGCCTCGACATCCCCCGGCCAGACGTTCTCGCCGCCGGTCACGATGAGGTCGTCGAGCCGTCCGAGCACTTGGAGGCGGCCGTCCGCGTCGAGACGTCCGGCGTCACCAGTCGGCAGCCAGCCGTCCGCCGTCAGACCGGCGGCGGATCCGTCCCGGTAGCCGCGCAGCAGCGTCGGACCGCCGAGCTGGATCTCACCGACGTGGCCGATCCGCACCGACACGCCTGGGAGGGGGGTCCCGTCGTAGACGACGCCGCCACAGCTCTGGGTCAGCCCGTAGGTGACGACGCAGAGGGCCCCGGCCGCGGCCAGCCGGGAGCGGACAGCGTCCTCCATCCCCCCGCCCCCCACCAGCAGCGCTCGGTAGCCGCGCAGGTCGACGCCGGCGTCCAGCGCCCGGACCAATTGGGTCGGCACCACGGAGATGAAGGGGAAACCCGCCACCGGCTCCAGCTCCCCCGGCCCCCGGAAGAGCAGCGGCGCCACCCCCAGGAGCCCCCGCAGCAGCACCAGGAGCCCGCCGATGTGGGCGAGGGGGAGGCAGCTCACCCAGCCGTCCCTCGCTTCCGCCGCCAGGGCCCGGAGCGAGGACGTCACGGCGGCCTCGACCGCGGTCCGGGGCAGCTCCACCAGCCGGGGCCGCCCCGACGAGCCGGAGGTCGGGACGATCAGGGCCACCTCGGGGTCCGCGGGCCGTCCTGACGCCAGCCGTCGCCAGCCCTCGCCGGAGACGAGGACGGTGGGTTGACCGCCCTCGAGGAGGGACTGGGCAGCCGGCCCTGGCAGCCGGTGGTCCACCGGAAGTAGGGAGGCCTCGGCAGCCCACGCCGCGGAGGCGATGCCGAGCCACGGCTCCCCCGGGGGCAGCGCGACCGCGACCACGTCGCCGCGCCGGAGCCGCAATCCCGCCAGCGGGGTGGCCGCGCTCATGCCGGACCCGTCCGCCGGCTCCGGCCGCCGAAGCTGCTCGCTGCTTCCCTCACGTTGAGTACGCTAACCGACAGCACGATGAGCCCAGATGAAGGCGTTCCCCAGCTTCCCGAGTGGATCTCCCACGGCGAGTTCACGGACATCCGCTACCAGACCGCCGACGGCATCGCCAAGCTGACCATCAACCGGCCAGAGGTCCGCAACGCCTTCCGCCCCACCACCGTCTCCGAGCTCTCCCGGGCCTTCGAGATGGCCCGCGACGATCCGGAGGTGGGCGTCATCGTCCTCACCGGGGAGGGCACCAAGGCCTTCTGCTCGGGGGGCGACCAGCGGATCAGGGGCTCCGACGGTTACCGGGACGGCGACGGGGTCGGCCGGCTCAACGTTCTCGACCTCCAGGTCCAGATCCGCAGGTTGCCCAAGCCGGTCATCGCCATGGTCGCCGGTTACGCCATCGGCGGCGGCCACGTCCTCCACCTGGTCTGCGATCTCACCGTCGCCGCCGACAACGCCGTCTTTGGCCAGACCGGTCCGCAGGTCGGCTCCTTCGACGCCGGCTATGGCGCGGGGCTGCTGGCTCAGACGGTCGGCCTCAAGCGGGCCAAGCAGGTGTGGTTGCTCTGCGAGCGCTACGACGCGGCCACCGCGGAGAGGTGGGGCCTGGTCAACTGGGTCGTGCCGGTGGACGAGCTGGAGGCCCGGACCGTGGCCGTCTGCCGGCGCATCCTGGAGATGAGCCCGCTGGCCCTCCGCCTCCTCAAGGCCGGCTTCAACGCGGACGCCGACGGCTTGGCGGGGATCCAGCAGCTGGCCGGCGACGCCACCCTCCTCTACTACATGAGCGAGGAGGCCCAGGAGGGCCGCGACGCCTTCCTCGAGAAGCGCCGCCCCGACTTCTCCCGCTTTCCCCGCCGCCCGTGACGGAGTGACCTCCACCACGCTCGCCGGGCGGCGTGGCCCGGGCGAGGCCGCCCGCCTCTGGCTGGCCGGGGCACGGCCGCGCACCCTCGGCGTCGGCGCGGTGCCGGTCCTGCTCGGTGCCGCGGCCAGCGGCCACCCCGAGGCGCTGCCCACGGCGGGCGCGCTGGTGGTCGCCGTCGGCGTCCAGGTGGGCGCCAACCTGGCCAACGACTACTTCGACGGCCGCCGCGGGGTGGA
>PLNE01000065.1:33896-42540 GCA_003141695.1 Candidatus Dormiibacterota bacterium | reverse complement strand
ATCGGTTCAATGTCGCCATCGTGCAGTCTTGACGTGTAGCCGTCAAGTCGTCAAAATGGGGGCCATGGGGATGGCTCGACGCAAGACCACCGTGTATCTCGATGAGGACGTCTTGCGGGCCTCGAGGGTGTTCGCAGCCCGCACCGGTCAGCACGAGTACGAGATCGTGAACGCTGCGCTGCGCAGCTTCCTTGGTTTGGCCGCGGTCGAACGGGTCTGGGCGCGGAGCCAGCTCACGGACGAGGAGGCGGCGACGCTCGCCTACGGTGAGCTGCAGGCGACGCGTCGGGAGGCCGGTGGCGGAACCGCCGGGTAGGGCTCTCCGGGTCGTCCTCGATCCCGGCGTGCTCATTTCCGCCCTCCTCTCCCCCCGCGGCACTCCGGCTCGCCTCTACCTCCTCTGGCTCGGCGGCGAGTTCGAGCTGGTGGTCTGCCCCCATCTGATCGAGGAGCTGGAAGGCGTCCTTCGCCGGTCAAAGTTACGTGGCCTGGTGACACCGGACGAGATCGGCGAGTTCGTCGACGTCATCCGCCGGGCTGCTATCACCGCGGAGAACCCGGTAGACGCCGAGGCGGTCAGCCGTGATCCAGGCGACAACTACCTGGTCGCCCTGGCCCAGGCCGCTAACGCCAACCACATGGTGTCCGGGGACAAGGACCTCACCAGTCTCCGGACGGTGGTGCCGCCGGTGCTCTCGCCGGCCGCGTTCCTGGACCTTCTCTGACCGATTCGCTTGGTCCGCTTGCTTCGCCATCCGTACTTCAGGTCAGCACTTGCTTCAAGGGTCAGGAGCAAGTCCGGAAGCAATAGGGCGGGCAGAGGCCTTTCAGCGGAGTTGCAGCAGCGTAACCGCTGGCCGCTGCAACCTCACCCGACGACCTCGACCGACGCGGCGAGGCCACGCCATCTGGTATCCCCGGTGAGGATGCTACCGGCCTCCAGCGAGGTGCCGGTGGCGATCACCAGGGCGTCAGGCAGCCTCAGTGCCGGATGCCGTGCTCTCAGCGTCGCTGCCTCCTCGGCGATCGGCGGGCTGAGCGGAACCACCGCCATGAGAAGGGCGCCCACGACCGCCCTGGCCTCCTCCAGCCGGCCGGCACGCGCTGGCCGGACGAGCGCCTCGGAATAGGCGGAGGCCGGGATCATCAGCTCGTCGCCCGCATGGGCCAGCAGCGCCGCGGTGGCGGCCGCGTGCAGCCCGTCGTCCGAGTCGAGCAACGCGATCAGGATGCTCGCGTCGACGACAGTCAGCGCCACTCGTCGCGGAGGTGATCGAGGTACCCGGGCTCGTAGAGACCGGTGAGAGTTCCGGCGGCCAGCTGGATCGCCCGTCGCCGGCGCTCGGCGAGGCCCTCCTCCCGCGTGAGGATGATCTGCCCACCCACCGTGTCCACCCGAATCTCATCGCCCGGCCCGAGGCCCATAGCCTCTACGGCGGCGACTGGTAGCGTGATCTGTCGCTTGCCGGAGAGGCGGGTGTATCCGCGTCGTCTCTTGAGCTTGGTTCGCGTGGCCACGATTCAAGCTTAGCATCCCTCCGCCACTGACGGAGCAATCACGATGAGTATTTGATCGGATTGACACCTCGGGGCGGACGCACCCGTCCCGCGGGTTTAATGCGTCGGCCCGAGATGGTCACCGGGCTCAGCCGATCAGGCTTAGATAGGTGACCTGGGGAAGCGACGGCTTGAGGATCGTGACGCCCCCGTTTCCGTCGAGGAGCAGCAGCTCCCCGGTGGTGGTGGGGCTGATCGGCAGAGACGCGAGAAAGGAGGTGGCGTCCGGCTGGGTGGCGGCGGTGCGTATGGCGGTGACGAAGTTCCAGGACGCCGGCACACGCCATACGACGCCTCCCGTGTTTGGGTCCACGATCGCCACCTCGGGCTCATCCCCGGGGCCTAGGCTGTCAAGGAGAATGCGGTCGCCGGCGGCACTGATGGCGACCACCGTCGTCACCTGCTGGTCTCCAAGGCTGGTCACGGGTTGACCCCCGGGTAGTTCGACCACGACAGGTGGCTGGATCGACGAGTTGGCAGATAGGCGCGGCTCTTCGGCGATGACCTGACCGTCTGACGAGGCCACCGCCTGGCCGACAGTGCTCTGGACCTCTGGCTGATGGAAGACCAGGCCGCCGTTGGAGAGACGCAACGCCCAGATCGTGGATGAGGTGCCCCCGGTTCCGTCGACGGGCTCGTGGTAACGGGCCACCACCACGGTGTCCGTGGCAGGACTGCAGGCCAGGACCTGAGCGGTGTCGAGCTCGGCCGTCGCGGGCACACCGGCGGGGAGCGTATCGCCGGCGCCCACCACGGCCACCACCCGGCTCTCGCCGGCCGGCACGGTGGTGAAGCTCACCGTCACGCCACGGTTGGCAGCATCGACTGTCACGGAACAGACGCCGCTGTCGTCCGCCGCCCACAGCACGCCGTTGCCGGGCACACCTGATGTGGCTGCCAATGAGGCGACCGAGCCGACCAGCCGGCCAGTTTGATCGATGACTGACCCATCAGACAGCAGCGCCCGAGTTCCGTCCGGCGACACGGCCTGGATCGACGGAGCCGGGCCGGCCGCGGAAGCGGTCGGCAGCTGGAACCGGTATCGCAGACCGCCGGTCCAATCGAAGACATAGACAGTCGATGGCCCTCCCTTGTCGCTGCCCCCTCCCCCGAGGGATGCGGTGCAAGATGAGGTGCCACATGAGCTGCTGACGGTGGGAGGAGACGTCACGGTTCCCTGAAACCACACGAAGTCGCCGTTCGATCCGGCCGGCATCACCGCGGGCCCAGTGGCCTCGATCGTTCCTCCACCAGATGATTGGTCGATGGGCACCCCGTGTGGTGGGAGGGTCACGATGACGGCGGCCGCTACGGCACCCGCGACCAGAACAAAGCTGGCCATCCCGATGACCCGCTGGCGTGTGCGGACCCTGCGAGGCCTGCTCACGAGGGTGTCGGCGACGCGCCCCGGGAGGCTCGGATCCATGTCGGATTCTCCGTAGGCGCTACGAAGCAACTTCGCAACGTCAAGGGGATCGGTTCTCATTGCCGACCCTTCTCCTTTGGACCCAGAGCCTTACGAAGGCGATTGACTGCGCGATGTGACCGCGACTTCACCGCCTCGTCAGAAAGGCCGAGCGTGCGCGCCACGTCGTCAACGCTCAGATCGAGGTAGTAGCGCAACAGGAGAACCAAACGGTCATCGAGTTTCAGGGAAGCCATTGCCCGCCGGACATCAAGGGCACCGTCGGGATCACCGCGCTCAACGGGCGCGTCAACCCCGGACCCAAGGGGAAGCAGCTGCCGCCACCGTCCCCAGCCTCCGCGTTTCAAGTTGCGACACTCGTTCGCCACAATGCCGAGGAACCATGGCCGCAATGGCGTGCCATCACGGAGCTGGTGGAGCTTCCGCCACGCCTTCAGGGAGGCATCCTGCACGGCATCCTCGGCCGCGGTGCGAGAGCCGAGCATGGCGAAGGCGAGGCCATAGGCGTGTGGCAGGGCGTGGCCGAGTAGCCTTGCGAAAGCCTCTTCGTCGCCGGCACGCGCTTGGACCACGAGTCCGGCTGCCACCGACGTCACGTTGTCTCCTTCGGGCTGTAGGACCACCTGCCCTATATACGCCGCCTCAACGCGGTTCGGTTGCAGCTGGGGGCAAGGTACGCCGCGTGGTACTAAGCGGTGCGCCTTTCGCATCCCCCGCCACCGCCCTTCCCTCGGCCCCCGCTGCCGCTCGCCAGCTGGCGGGTCTCTGACCGCTACATCGCGCCTGAGCCGTGCTCCAAGGGATCGATGCGACCCCTGGCCTGCAGATGCGGCGGTGATAGAGGACTTGCTTCGCTGACCGTGGCCCTGAGCAGCACTTGCTTCGCCCCTTCGCGGACCCGACCGAGTCCTGTCCGATCCAAAGCAAGTGCTGCAGGCGAATTCAAAACTGACCGTCAGCTGACCCGCTGGTCGGGGCGCCCAGACTCGAACTGGGGACCTCTTGCTCCCAAAGCAAGCGCGCTACCGGCTGCGCCACGCCCCGATGCCCTAGAGGATAGGGCACCCACCAGGAGAGGGCGGCGCCGGCCCCGTGGGGGTCAGCTCGAGATCGCCGTCCGCCGGCTGGACCGCCCGAGCTGGGAGGCGTCGAAGGGGGTCAGCTCGCCGGTGGGAGCCGCGCCCTCGGGCACCCGCTCCGCCCAGTCGAACTTGCCGTGGTCGAAGACGGCCACGACCTCCTCGCCCGGCGTCCCGTCCGCACGCGGCCGGGTGATGGTCAGACCGTGGGAGCTGAGGCCGAAGCCGGTCGCCGCGTAGTCGCGGTCGAGGCCGGTGTGGAGATGGACTCGGACGATGTCAGCCATGGAGCTCCTCGGTGCGATGTTTGCCAGGCCCCGGCCGCGCGGCCGTATGACCCCAGCATGGGCCACCTGCAGTCGACCGTGTGGCCTGGACCGTACGCACGCCAGGGCGGCCCCGGCGGCGGGGATGGCGAGGCCCTCGCCCCGCCCACGAACTGACCACCCCCTTCGGCAGGCGCTGTCCGTCAAACTCCCGACCGGATGGACATCCTCGACGCCATCATCCTGATCCTGCTCGTCGGCTTTGCCATCTCCGGGTACCGGCGCGGCTTCACCTGGGGCGGCTCTGCGCTGCTCGGCCTGGTGGTGGGCAGCGTGGTCGGGGCGTTGATCGCGCCCCCGCTCACCCGATGGATCTCGCCGGGACCGCAGGACAGCGGCCAGCCCCTGGTCGCCGCCGGCATCTTCGTCGCCGCCCTGCTGATCATCGAGGGCATCGGCAGCGCCCTGGGGTACAGGGCCCGCGTCCTCGCCCTCAAGACCCGGCTGGCCACCTGGGATTCGGTGGCCGGCAGCTTCACCGGCTGCCTCGGGGTGCTCTTCATCGCCTGGTTCCTCGGCTTCACCTTCGCCAACAGCTCGCTGACGGTGCTCGGCAGCCAGATCGACGGCTCGGCGATCGAGCGGGGCCTGCTCGACATCGCCCCCCAGCCCCCCGCCTTCCTCGCCAAGGTCCAGGAGTTCCTCCAGAACAACGAGCTGCCCAACCCCTTCACCGGCCTCTCCCCCACCCTCCCGCTCGAGCCCCTGCCGGCGAACACCGACACCGCCGGGGTACGCACCGCCGAAGCCGACGTCTCCCGGGTCATCGCATACGGCTGCGGAGGCCCCGGCGGAGCGGTGGCGGGCTCGGCCTGGCCGGTGGGCGACGACCTGATGCTGACCAACGCGCACGTCGTGGCCGGCTCGTATCGCGAGACGGTCCAGCCTCCCGGCCGGCAGCCGCTCAACGCCACGGTCGTGCTCTTTGACCCCAATGAGGACGTCGCCATCCTCTACGTCCCCGGTCTGGGGATGTCCCCGCTGCCGATCGCGAGCGCCAATCCCCCGGTCGGAGCTCAGGGCGCCGTGATCGGCTACCCCGACGGGGGCTCGGAGGCCACGGTCGCGGCGGCGGTCCGTGGCACCGAGGAGGCGACCACCTGGAACATCTACTACAGCGCCTCGGTCACAAGGGAGACGGTGATCGTCTCCGCCGACGTCATCCCCGGCGACTCCGGCGGACCGCTGGTCAACCTCTCTGGCCAGGTGATCGGGGTCACCTTCGCGATGAGCACCACCTCCACGGACGAGGGGTACGCCCTGGCGACCTCGAACATCAGTGGGGAGGTCCAGGCGGCCGCGGGACACACGGCGGCGGTGAGCGACGGCACCTGCGTCCGCGACTGACCGCAGTGCGCGGGCGACCGTAACCGGCGGTCACCTCCGGCGGGACATCAGGCGCGGCGGCCCACCACCCACGCCGCCGCCGCGCAGCCGGCCACCGCCCACACACCGAGCACCAGGAACGACACCCCCACATCGGTCGCGAGACCGGTGGTAAGTCCGGCCCGGATGACCGTGGCCATGCTCTCGAAGGGCAGCACCCGGTGGACGTCGTACAGCCAGCCCGGGAGTTGCGAGACCGGGTAGACGATCGGCGAGAAGAGCAGCACCACGAAGATCAGGGCGTTGACGATGACGTTGGTCACCAGGGGGTTCTTGATGGCGAGCGCCAGGGCATAGCCGACGGTGAATCAGGGCGCAGAACCACTCGTCCCCCTCAGGAGGAACGGCGGAGCGCGTCGGTGAGCTTGATGCGGGCGCCGAAACGGAGGATCGAGTTGGCATAGATGCGCGCGCCCAGCCAGGTGACCCCGGCGATGCTGGCGAGCACCAGGACGATGGAGAGCAGCCCCTCCCAGAGCGGCACCTCGCCGGCCGCCATCCGGATCGACATCAGCACCGGGGTGAAGGGCGGGATGAGGGAGAGCACCGTGGTGAGCGTCCCCAGCCCCGGCGACACCGCGCCGCCGCTGACCGCGTCGATAGCGGGGATGGCCACGACGTAGGCGAGCAGCCAGGTCACGACCAGCAGCATCGAGACCGGCACGGTCGCACTGCTCACCTCCTCGACCCGGGAGACCAGCGACGCCGTGGCGGCGAGCATCAGCGCATAGAGGACGAATCCGAGCACGAACCACATCACCCCGATCGCCACCGCGCCGATCGCCGCGCCGGGCAGGGCGAGCACACCGGTGGGTACGATGAAGAGCAGACCGCAGACGGCGATGATGCCGAGCTGGATCAGGCCGACCAGGCCGATCCCGACCACCTTGCCGAGCAGGAGCTGGCCGGGCTGGACTGTCGAGAGCAGGATCTCCACGACCCGGCTCGCCTTCTCGGCGACGACGCCCTGCCCGATGACGCCCCCATAGATGCCGATGAAGAGGTAGAGGGCAAAGGCCATGACGAAGCCGATGATCGGCCCCTGCAGCTGAGCGGCCGTCGCCGGTTGGAGGGTGTCGATCCGCAGCGAGACGGCGTCGATCTGGCTCTCGACGGCGGCCGGGCTGAGCCCCGCCGCGCTCAGGTCGGCGGAGAGCACGTTCTGCTTGGCGAGCGAGACCAGAGCGGCCTGCAGGGCGGGGTCGATCCCGGTCTTGACGACCACCTGGGGAGCGCCGGGCGTGCCGTCGACGAGAGCGTCGAGGCTGCCCGCCCGAACAGCGGACCGGCCCTGCGCCGCGGTGGCGATGTCGCTCACGTGCACCTTGAACCCGAGCGACGGCGACGCCGCCTCGAGCGGCTGGGCCAGCGCCGTGGCCGAGCCCGAGAAACCGACCTTGAAGGTCGTCGTCGTATTGATCCTGTCGATGACTGCCAGTTGCAGCACGGCGTACAGGGCGAGCAGTGCGACGGCGACGATCGTCCCGATGATGAAGACCTTGCCGCGGATCCTGGTCGCGAACTCGCGGCGGGCGATCAGGTAGACAGCGCGGCGGGGGCTGAGAGCGGCACGTTCGGGGGAGGCGAAGCTCATGCCGCGGGCTCCTCGGTGACGACACTGCGGAAGAGCTCGCTGAGCGTCGGCGTGTCGCGGCGAAACTCACGGACCGGACCGGTGGCGAGCGCCGCCTGCAGCAGCACCTGATCGCTCGCGGTGGTCTGCAGCTCGACCAGCGTCCGCGAGCCCTCCACCCGGACCGCGGTCGCACCGGCCACCTCCCCCGCCCATCCGGCCGCCGCCCCCGGGGCATCGACCCAGTAGCGGGGAGCGGAGCCGCTGCGCAGCTCCTCGACCGATCCGGCGGCCAGCATGCGGCCGGCGCGGATGATGCCGACCCGGTCGCAGAGTTGCTCGACCAGCTCCAGCTGATGGCTGGAGAAGAGCACCGAGATGCCCGCGTCCGCCTGCTCCCGGAGCACCGCGCTCATCACGTCGACCGCCACCGGGTCGAGCCCCGAGAAGGGCTCGTCGAGGACCAGCACGTCGGGCGAGAAGAGGAGCGCCGCGGCGAGCTGGACCCGCTGCTGGTTGCCCTGGCTCAGCTTCTGCAGCTGCTCGCCGCCGCGATCGCCGAGGCCGAGCCGCTCCAGCCAGCGGGCCGCGGCCGCGCGTGCGTCGGGAGCGCGCATCCCGTGCAGCTCCGCCAGGTAGACGAGCTGCTCGGTCACCCCCATGCTCGGGTAGAGGCCGCGCTCCTCGGGCATGTAGCCGATCCGCCGCCGCGTGGCGAAGGTGATCGGCGCCCCTCCCCACCGCACCTCACCGGCGTCGGCGGCGAGCACGCCGAGGACGATGCGCATGGTGGTGGTCTTGCCGGCGCCATTGGGCCCGACGAAGCCGAAGAGCTCGCCCGCCCGGACCTCGAAGCTCAGCTCCTGGAGCGCGGCCACGCTCCCGTACCGCTTGGACACCCGGTCGATCTCCAGCACCCGGTCGGCCACGTGCCGCCTCCTCTTGTAATCTGATATCACTATGATAGTATCAAGACCAGTGGCCGGGAGTCCATCCCGGCGGGAGACATCCGAGGAGATGGCGAGATGACCGTCGACACGACCCCGACCAAGGTGGCGCCCGCGACGCGGGCGATCATGACAGAGCGGATCCGGCCGGCCGGACGGGGCATCCCGGTGCTGCTCCTGATTCTCGTGGTGGGGCTGGTCGACATCGGCCTCTTCGTCCTCGGCGCCATCCTGGGCAACCACGCCGGGGATGGCCTGCTCGCCGGCGTGGTGATCGGCGTCGCGGTGGTGATCGTCATCGTCGACCCGATCGCCGCCCGGGGGCTGACCCCGGTGCAGCCGGGCGAGGC